>JADCJL010000006.1 GCA_020247055.1 Acidobacteriaceae bacterium
AAGATTCGCGGGTTCCGCTTGGAGTTGGGTGAAGTGGAATCCGCGCTCCGCGAGTTCGGCTGCTCCGATGCAGCTGTGCTCCTAGATCCGAGCGGCCAACAACTGATGGCGTGCGTGACGCCGGATACGTTTGACGAGGTCGCAGCGCGCGCGTATCTGGCGTCGCGGCTTCCATCATATATGCTGCCGGTCGCGTATCGGGCGCTGGATCGTCTGCCTTTGTCGGTTTCAGGCAAAGTCGACCGTTCGGCGCTGCGGCTTCTCTTTGCGGACCGTGGCGAGTCTCGGAAGCCCTTGGGACCGCGCAGCATGACGGAGCAGCGGCTGGAGCAGATTTGGTGCGGTCTTCTGCATTGTCAAGCGGTGCGTCCCGAAGAAAGCTTCTTCGATCTTGGTGGTCACTCGCTGCTTTGTCTTCGGCTTCTTACTGAGATGCAGCGCGAATTCCGGCGCGAGCTCTCCATCGGGGACATCCTGCAGGCGCCAACTCTTCACGAAATGGCGGTACTGCTGGATCGCACCACAGTCGCCATGGCTTCTCCTCTTGTCACGCTGCGTGAGGCCACGGCGGGCGGTGGAGCCCCGCTGTGGCTCGTGCATCCGGTGGGCGGCAGTGTGGCTTGCTATGCGGAGCTTGCAAAACAGCTCGACACGGCAGGCGCCGTCTTCGGGCTCCAGTCTCCTGTGCTGACGGGAAGTGGCGGGCCGCAGAACTTGGAGGAGTTCGCTGCGTTGTATGTCGCAGAGATTCGCGCCGTGCAACCGGAGGGTCCGTACCGGCTTGCGGGATGGTCATTGGGCGGCACGATCGCGTATGAGATCGCCCGGCGGTTGCGATCGGACGGCGCGGTGGTGGGCCTGCTCGCGCTCATCGATAGCTACCCGCCCTCCGCGGTTGGCCAGTGGGCGGAGCAACAAACGCCAGTCTTCGCGTTTGCAGAGGATTTGCTGGGCGGGTCGCTGGAGAGTTTGGACACGACTCCGCCTGAAAGCCGAGTCCTGGAGGCCCTTTCCGCAAAGCTTCAAGTGGATTGCGCGCGCCTGTTCCAAGTGTTCCGGCACCATCTGGACGCCTCGCGCCAGTACGTGCCGCGGGCTGCCGACCTCTTCATCACACTCGTGGAAGCGGGCACGCCCGCGGTGGATCTCGCCACTGCGTGGGGGGCGCTCGCGCTCTCCGGCATCACCGTGCACCGGCTACCCGCAGACCACTACAACATCCTGCGATCGCCTCATGTGCAGCGAGTGGCCGAGATCCTGACACCGCACGCCATCAGCGCACGCGCAGCGGCAGGCGCTCCAGGCCACGCTGGTTGGTCCGATCCACAAACCACTCCGGTTCTCCGGCAAGCTCGATCGTCGGATAGCGATCCAATAGTGCACTGAAGCCAACCTGCGCTTCCATACGAGCCAGGGCGGCGCCGATGCAAACATGCGGACCTCCACCAAAAATAGCGTGGAGGTTCGGCTGGCGTGCTACGTCGAACGTGTCCGGATTTTCGAAATGCTCCGGGTCCCGGTTGAATGCGCCAACGAGTCCGATGGCCAGCGATCCGGCCGGGATCAGCACATCGCCGCACGTATAGTCGCTGATCGCGACCCGCAGGATAAAGTTGATTCCTGGCTCGTAGCGCATCATCTCCTCAATCGCCGTCCGCAATAGATCTCGATTCGCGCGCAACTTCGCCATCTGCTCCGGATGACGCAACAGCGCCAGCAGTCCGTTGCCGAACAGAGTCACCGTCGTTTCGTTGCCGGAGACCAGTCCGACGAGGTTATTGAGGGTTTCCTCTTCATCCATCGTCCCGTCGTCCAGGGCCCCCAGCGCCATGGCGACAAACCCGTCGCCGGGCTGCGCGCGGCGGGACTCCAGATGCTGCCGCATGTAAGATTTGAACTCAACGAGTGCGCGATGCGCCTCCTGCTTTTGATCGGGAGTCATCATGATGTCGCCGATCTTGACCAGCGCGCCGTTCCACTTGGCCACCTGCTCATCCATGGCCGGCGGGATCTCAAACAGGTTGCGGGAGACGCGCCGGGGAACCAGGTTGGCGAAGGACGCCATGAAGTCGAACTCCGTATCCACCGGCAGCGCGTCCACCACTTGGCGGCATTCGGCTTCGATCATGGGGAGGAACGCCGTCAGCCCGCCGGTCTTCAAAGCCTTTTCGTAAACGCCCCGCATGCGGCGATGTTCCGGCGGATTGGCGTTCACCATCTGCCGTTGGAACTCGCTGAAGAGTTGGTAGCTGAGAGGATCGCGCTCCCGATTCTCCGGGTTGTTCCAACTGTTCTTCCACAAGCGGGTGTCACGGCCCATCTCCGGCGCCCGCGCCATCAAAGTGAACTCGCGGTAGCCGAGCACGAAGTACACGCCGGAGTAAGAATCAAAGTGCACGGGCGCTTTCTCCCGCAACCGTTTTAGCTCCGGGTACGGATTCCGCAGATAGTCCGGATCCGTCAACATTCCCCACCAATTCATGGCGGCAGCGGCGGCTTCATTCATACTCTTTTGCTCCTAACTCATCTGTACGGGCAACTCATCCAATCCGTGTTGATCACTCCGGTCTACCCACCATACGGGTTCGCCGGCCAGCGCCATCTGGGGGAAACGGTCCAGCAGCATGGCGAACGCGATCCGGCCCGTCATCCGGACCACTTCCTTGCCGATGCAGATGTGGGGGCCTGCGCCGAACACCAATTGCGGGTTCGGGGATCGCCGGATGTTGAAGCTGTCCGGACTGGGAAACACTCTGGGGTCGCGGTTGATGGCCGCCATCAGACCAATCGCCATCGCCCCCGCCGGAATACACACTCCGTCAAGTTCGACGTCGCGAATGGCGACTCGGAGGATAAAGCTGCCGCCTGGCTCATAGCGCAGCATCTCTTCCGCCGCGCTTTCCATCAGGCTCGGCGTGGTGCGCAGGGCCCGAAGTTGATCCGGATGGCGTAGCAGTATCAGCAGGCCATTGCCGAGCAGCGTCTGGGTAGCGGTGCCGCCGGAGATCAGAGTCACCATGTTGTTGAGACTCTCTTCCTCATCCATGAGCCCTTCCGCCAGGGCGGCCCGCGCCATGGCCAGGAAGCCGTCATCTCCTGCCTGCTTCAGGTGTCCCCGCAAGAAGACTTTGAACTCCCGCAGTGCCTGATGGGCGTCCTCCTTCTGCTTTGGCGTTACGAAGATGTTGCCGATCAGGCTCAATGCCGCTACCCAGCGGGCCAGGTCGGACTCGATCTCATCGGGCAACTCGAACATGCGAAGCGAAACGCGCAGTGGCAGGACGTTTGCGAACGCCGTCATGAAGTCGAATGGACGCGCCACAGGAATCGTATCCAGGACGCGACGGCACTCCTCCTCAATCCTGCCGCGGAAACGGGCCAGATATGCTGGCCGAAAGGCATGTTCGTACACGGCGCGCATCCGGCGGTGGTCCGGCGGGTTGGCATTGGTCATCTGCGGCTGAAACTCGCTGAAGAGTGCGTAGCCAACGGGATCGCGCTCGCGGCTCTCCGGCGTGCTCCAACTGTTGGTCCATAGGCGAGTGTCGCGGCCAAGGTCAGACGAGCGAGCCAGCAAGCCGAATTCGTGATGGCCCAAGACATAGAAAACGCCGGAGTCAGAATCGAAATGCACCGGCGCCATCTCCCGCAACCGGTGCAACTCGGGGTACGGATGCGCTAAGAATTCCGGCGCACGCAGCATGCCCCACCAGTCCATCGATCGGGCCACCGCCGGGACCGGGGCCATTAGTGTGTCCTAAGGCGGAGCGGAAGGGAGTTCAGGCCACGTTGATCACTCCGATCCACCCACCAATCCGCTTCGCCGGCGAGTTCGATCGTCGGGAAGCGATCCATCAGCATGGTGAACGCCACCTGCGCAGTCATTCGCGCCAACGCCTTACCGATGCAGATGTGCGGTCCACCGCCGAACACCAGGTGGAGGTTCGGTTCACGGGCAACATCAAAGACATCCGGGTCCGGGAACGCGGCCGGGTCGCGGCTGATGGCGCCGACAAGCCCAATGGCGAGCGACCCGGCCGGGAAGAGCGTGTCGCAGCATTGGAAGTCCGTCACGACGGCTCGCGGAATGATGCTGCTGCCGGGCTCATACCGCAGCATTTCCTCAACGGCCGTCTTCATCAGGTCCCGATTGGCGCGCAGTTTGGCGAACTGATCCGGATTGCGCAGCAGGCACAACATGCCATTGCCTAGCAGCGTCAGCGTAGTGCGGCTTCCTGAAATCAACATGGCTACGTTGTTCAGATTCTCTTCTTCGTCCATGACGCCTTCCGAGAACGCGGCGAGCGCCATGCTCATGAAACCGTCTCCTGGGTTGGCGCTGCACGCCGCCAAGTGTTCCTTCACGAAGGCCTTGAACTCTTTCTGCGCTACCTGCGCTTCGTGCTTCTGTTCCGGCGTCATGATAATGTTGCCGATCCAACTGAGCGCCGCGATCCACTGGGCCACCTGCTCGTCCATGGATTGGGGAATGTCGAACAGATTCAGCGAAATACGGTGGGGCAGCAAGTTGGCGAACCTGGTCATGAAATCGAATGGCTCATCCACCGGGAGGGCGTCCAGCAATTTCTTACACTCCGCCTCAATCATCGGGAAGTATCGCGCCATGTTTTGCGGCCGAAATGCCTTTTCGAAAACACCGCGCATCCGCCGGTGATCCGGCGGGTTGGCATTGATCATTTGCGGCTGAAATTCGTGGAAGAGCGCATAAGTTTCCGGATCTCGGCGGCGGTTCTCTTCGCTGTTCCAACTGTGGGTCCAAACGCGGATATCGCGTCCCAACTCGCGGGACCGCGCCATCAGACCGAACTCCTTGTAGCCAAGCACGAAGTAGATGCCCGTGGAGGGATCGAAATGAATGGGGGCCAGTTCGCGAATCCGATTCAATTGCGGATAAGGATTCCGGAGGTACTCGGGATCCGTGAGCAGCGTCCAGAAATCGATTCCGAACTGGAGGTTGGTCGTCCCAGCCTCGCCACTGGGAACTCCCTTCGAAACATCGACTATTTCTTGATGATTTGGCACGGTTGTTGAGCTCCAGGGCGGCGCCGAGCCGCAAAAAATCCGAACACCTGTTTAGGGTACGCCAGCACAGGTGTGCAAGCAAATATAATTGGTTTTGTCAGTGATTTGCTATAGATTCGAAAACCCATCTAACGGCGGTTCCAGTAGCCGCATTTGTGCCTCTTTTCAAACTCCTCGGCGCTGCCCATGCCCGGTAGGCGTGCTGCCAGCATCTGCACGTTGCCGGATCCCGCCGAACGCCAAACCGGCAAACTCGCTTCGTTCGGCGCACCCCGTTGTGCGAAGCCGGTCCAGTAGCGGCGCATGGCCAGGGAGAGCGGCTTGCTCTTTGCAGGTAGAGCCGAGGGACTGCCATCAAACAGCGGCCCCAGGTTGGTGACATTGAACAGGTACCGCAACTCGGCGCCATGGGTGGGGCCCATGGGCGCCGTGCCGCCGGCGTTGTCGTTAAATTCGTACTCATAGACAGGCGCATGCGCGCCCACCCAACCGGCGATCAAACGGTCCGGGCACGCAAAGTAGGCATCGCCGTAGGCCGCCGCCGCGCCTTCGTACGGGGTCGTGTAGTTCGAAAGGGGATACTGCCGCAGCACACCCGCCACGGGACGATTGTTGGATTGCGCATAGCCTTCCAGCGTTTTCGGATAGTCGGCTGCGCTGAGGTCCGGCGGCACGAAGAGGCGGCCTTCATCGGCGTTGTTGCCTATGATCAATGGCCCGCGGTGAAAACTGCCGCTGGTGAAGGCGTCGCGCTGGGACATGGTGAGAATCTTGCCGTCAATGGTGGCCAATTCGTAAGCCACTTTGTTCCCATACGGACTACCCTGCCTGGCCAGAATCTCGTCCGCCGTTTTGCTGCGCAGACAGGCTGCGGATTGGTCCGCACATCCCTGCCTTCGGGCGAACTCACGGCCCTGATTTTCTGATTCTGCCAGCGGCGGCGTATCCAGCAAAAACGCACCACTCTCCACAATCGCTCTCCGGAACAGACCCCGGGCGGGCGGCGAGACCACTTGGCTGAGCACATTCATCCCGCCTGACGATTCACCGAATATCGTCACTTCATCCTGATCGCCGCCGAATGCCGCGATGTTGTTGCGCACCCAGTGCAACGCCCGTTGCTGATCCGCCAAGCCATAATTGCCGGTGCTTCCGGACTCGATCTCGAATGCCGGGTGGGCCAGAAATCCCAGCGCGCCGAGACGATAATTCAGCGTCACAACGATGACGCCCCGGGCCGTCACCAATGGCGTTGGATCGTAAAAGCTGCCCGCGCCATTGGTGTTCGTGCCTCCGTGAATCCAGACCATCACCTTACGGCCTCTCTGCAGCGGGAGCGGCGCGTAGACGTTCAGGTAGAGGCAATCCTCGCTGGAAGGCGGCAGGGGAGTGCCGGTGCTTGCCTGTGGGCAGATGGGGCCGAACGCGGTCGCGTCCCGCGTCGTCTTTTGCCAGCCAGGATGCGGTTGCGGCAGGCGCCATCGTAGGCTTCCGACTGGCGGAAGCGCGTACGGAATGCCAAGAAACCGGACTACATCTCCAGAGACGGCGCCCCGCACGGGCCCATCTTTCGTCGGCACCACCATAGGTGAGCCGCTGTAGGAATCGGACTGGATGAGAGCGGTGGTAAAAACTAGCGCAAGCAGCGCTGCAGCCATGGACCGCATCCGGACAACGCCTTCAAGCCGCCGCAGTATGCGCCCGGGTTGCATAGATATGAAATACGGAGGCGCCGCCTTGGGACATCGGATGGTCTCCGATCAAAGCCTGGAATCCTCGCCGTCTTAGGTCAGCGGCGATCTGCTCCATTTCGGCGCGCCCGATGTGAACCTCCACCAACATCTGGCGGATCTTTTTCCAATCGCCGTCCACGATCCCGGACAGGACCTCTTTCTCGTTCCCTTCGGTATCGATTTTTAGAAGATCGATCTGCTGAATGCCAAGCTCGGCAATCTGATTGGACAGCGTGTCGATCCGCGCTTGCACCTTCTCCACGTGGAACAATTCGTCAGCAAATCCCGCATCGGTGCGCAACTCGGTCACGCCGGTTTTGTCGAGGATACGTTCTATTTCCTCGCCAGGAGCCGCGTTAAAGAGGAGCTTCTTGATTCCGCCGGCGAGTTCCTGGCCGGTCGACGTGTTGCAGGTGGAGAGCGCCGTGATAGCTGGGTAGTAGTCAAACTCGACAGTTCCCGCCGAGGCACCGAGGCCTAGGTTTAGAGCGTTGATCCTTGCCGCGAACGTATCGCGATTTCGCTCCAAGGCCGCGAAGGATGCCGGCATCGGCTCAAAGGCATAGATGTTGGCCTCTGGACAACGGTCCATGAGGTAGAGCGAGAACAATCCGATGTTAGCGCCTACGTCCACGAAGGTACCATTTGGCGGCAAATCGATTCCGTATGCCTCCAGATCTTCGCCGAAAATTTCATGCACGGAGAATTCCACTTCGTAAGAATTCACGCAGTGAATGGTACGACCGTCAGGCAACAACGCGCTCGATAATTGCATGGCTCCAAATTGTAGCACGATACCTTCCGAAAGTAGCGCACTTATGGGTTACCATAAACCTACATTCCCTCCCGGAGGCAGCCCTTTGGACAGCGATTCGATTTTGGAGATCATCACCACAACGATCCACTCGATCGTACCCGATCTGAGCGATACGCCAATTACTGCATCGGACACGATGAGCCAGTTAGGGCTGGATTCGGTGGAACGGCAGGAAGTGGTGATCCTGACGCTGGAAGCCATCGGTCTGGAGATTCCGCTGGTGCAACTGCGGGGCCCCCGGACGATTGGAGACCTGGCCATGTTGCTGCATGCGAAGCGCAAAGGCTGAATCGGCCCCCATAATTAGCGGGATCGGCGCAGCGACGGCGTTCGGGTACGGCGTGAGCACGTTCCGCCAGGCGCTTCGCAACCCGGGCAATCCATTCGGCGTGATGCGGCGTCCGGGCCGCCAGGCCGCGGATATCACGTTCCCCGGCGCTGAACTGCCGGACCCGCCAGCGGGCATCTTGGCGGCGCGGATCGCCCGGACCACCGGACTGACGGGGCACGTCGCAGCAGCCGTCCTACAAGAAGCCTGGCGGGATGCCAACCTCGACAGCGTCGCGCCCGAGAAGATCGGACTCGTCATTGGCGGTTCGAACACAAACGCCCGCGAGCACATGCTGACGCGGCAATCCTATGCGTCCAAGCTGCACTTCTTATCGCCGCAATACGGGCACCGCTTCTTCGATACCGATCTGTGCGGACTCTGCACATCCCTGTTGCCCATTCGGGGCTTTGCCTATACGCTCGGCGGCGCATCGGCCAGTGGACTGCTTGCCGTGCAGCACGCGGCGGACGCTGTGCGTTCGGGACGCGTCGAAGCCTGCATCGCATTAGGCGCGCTACAGGACTTGTCGTATTTCGAATGCCAGGCGTTGCGGGCGCTGGGAGCCATGGGCAGTGAGTGCCGGCCGTTTGACCAGGCTCGTGACGGCTTCGTATACGGGGAGTGCTCCGCGGCGCTCGTACTGTCGCGCTCCGGCCCAGGCTATGGACGCGTCCTTGGCGCCGCGCACATCGCCAACGGAAACCGCGGACCCGAGCCATCGCTCGATGGCGAAGTCCGTGCGATTCGGATGGCGTTAGCAGACGCAGGTGTCGCAGCGGAGCAGATCGACTATGTCAACACCCACGGCACTGGCTCGCCGCTCGGCGATGATACGGAAGTGGCGGCCCTGCGCGAAGCTGGATTGACGCACGCCCGGATCAATGCCACCAAGTCGATCATCGGGCACGGCCTCAGCGCGGCGGGCGCCGTGGAACTCGTCGCGGTGCTGCTGCAAATGGGCGACGGCTTTCTGCATCCGACGCGAAACCTGGAGAACCCTGTTGCCCCCGATCTGCACTGGGCAAACGGAGAGTCGTTTCAGGCGCGAACAGCTTTGAAACTCTCGTTCGGCTTCGGCGGCATCGATACTGCGTTGGTCGTGGGCGCGCTAGAGACGTAGATCCAACAATCGACGGCGGAGCGCGGCGATTAACTGCGGCCGTTGTTCCTGGCCGAAGAAATGGCCGCCGGGGAAGACCTCCATTTCAAAGGTACTCTTCGTTTGCGTACGCCAAGTGGACAGATCGCCCAAGCTCACCATCGGATCATCCAAACCGCCCATCGCAACGATCGGAACTTCGAGAGACGGTTCGTCACGATAGCGGTAGCTCTCATTCACCTGGATATCAGCTCGAAGCGGCGGCAGATAAAGGTTCAAAAGCTCCTTGTCCTCCAGGACCATCTTAGGAATGCCCTGATAGCGGCGACCAATGGCGTCCAGGAATTCCTGATCCGACAGGTGATGCACGGGCGCCATTCGCAAGGGCAAGTGTGGCGCACCTCGCGCGACAGCGATGAAAAAGGCCGGGTGGAATGGAACAGCGCGTCGCCGCAATTCGCGCAGTAGTTCGAAGCCGATCAGGGATCCAACGCTGTAGCCGAAGAACACGATCGGCAAGTCGGTGAGGTAGGGTTCGATCTCCGTCGCCAATGCACCTGCTATGACGGCGACATCGGTCAACGGCGTTTCCTTCCAACGCGACTCCCGCCCCGGAAGACGGGCAGCCCAAACGTCGATACTCTCTGGCAGCAATTTAGCCCACGGCGCGAACACACCGGCGCCACCGCCTGCATAGGGAAGACAAACCAACCGCACGCGGCTGTTTCGACCCGCATGGTTGGCCGTCCAGAACCACGGATTATCGGCAGCGTCTTTTCTATAATGAGACGGGTACAAGCTTCTAATTTCTCACAGTGATTTTTCTTCCACCAGACACCGTCCATCTCTACTGGCTTCGATGCCCAGCTGCGCCGCCGGACGACTGTCTGCGCTTGCTGTCCGAAGAGGAACGGGAACGCTATCACCGTTTTCGGTTCGATCGGGATCGCAACTTGTTCCTGTCGGCCCACGCAGCTAAGCGCCTATTGCTGGCACGCTATACCGGCACTCCGCCTGCGCAACTCGAATTTGCCTGCAACGCCTATGGAAAGCCCTACTTGCCAGGGAACGACGCGCCTGTTTTCAACCTGTCGCATACTCGCGGGTTTGTGGCCGTTGCGATTGCCGATCCATCGTTCGAACTCGGCGTTGATACGGAAGACAGTCAGCGCGGCGGCAACTGGCGAGATTTGATCACCCGCGTCCTCACACCGGGCGAGCGGGAGCAGATCCTGCATTGTCTGGAGGCGGAGCAGCAAGCGAGGTTCTTCGAACTGTGGACGCTGAAAGAGGCTTACAGCAAAGCAAAAGGCTTGGGATTATCACTACCATTGCACAGCTTCTCGTTTCAACTCGACGGTGACGGCATAGCGTTGCAGACTGAATTCGATGCGTTGGGATGGCAGTTCGAACTGCATCCCAACGGCGTGTTCCGCATCGCGCTGGCCGCCCGGAATCAGAAGTGCGCTCCGTGGAGGTCGGAACTGCGCGAAATGAGTCTATGGCGCGATCGATAATGGCGATTCCGGTCCAAGTCGAACAGGATTCCGGGCTGAAAGCGAACAGCTTTCGACCGATTCCGGAATCGTTTTCGACATGAGCCCGGAATCGAAGATTTGGCAGACGTTGCGTGGTCAGCCGAGCGTTATAGCTCTTCGCGGCGCCTGCTGAATTCGCATTTCGGGCCGCAACCGGCTTTGCCAAACGTGGCGCGGACCACGCTATGCAGACCACGCTGCAGACGCCCCAATCCCAGATGCCGCGCACCCCTCCGGTGCCTGCGTTCCTATACGAATCGCAGTGGCCGGCCTCAGCCGCCCAATCAGGCCGCGTCGCGGTAGTGATCGTGCAGCATGCCGCCCAAACGCTGACGGCCCATACACAAGCCGCGTTGAGTCCGAGATTCGCCGGTTTTCAGGACTCAAACCGCAAAGCGCCGCTTTTTCATGAAGTTTTCTCAAGAGAATGCTCGTGCAGGGTTATCACTCGGGGAGCCAATTTTCAAACGACTCTTTTCTTGCTTCCAAGTCGTTGAAATTGAAAGTTTTAACCTAGTTCGAGCGTCGCACCAGCGAAAACGGTTCGAACAGCGCTGTTCTCAGTTTTTCTCC
>JADCJL010000060.1 GCA_020247055.1 Acidobacteriaceae bacterium
CACCGAATGCACCAGCCCCGCGTTCACCAACTGCTCCACCAGCACATCCCCCAGCCCCCCGACATCCAGCACCGCCCGCGCCGCAAAGTGCGCGACCGACTCCTTCAACCGCGCCGGACAGCTCGAATTCAAACACCGCGACACCACCTCCCCCTCCGGCCGCGACACGGAACTCCCACACACCGGGCACGCCGCCGGCATCTGAAACGGCACCCGCACCTCCCCCTCGCGCACCACCTTCACCACCTTCGGAATCACGTCGCCGGACCGCTCCACCAGCACCGTATCCCCCGCCGCCACCCCCAGCCGCGCAATCTCATCCTCGTTGTGCAGCGTCGACCGGCTCACCATCACCCCGCTCACCGCCACCGGCCGCAGATGCGCCACCGGCGTCAACGCCCCCGTCCGCCCCACCTGCACGTCAATCTTCTCCACCACCGTCTCGGCCTGCCGCGCCGCGTACTTGAACGCAATCGCCCAGCGCGGAAACTTCGCCGTCCAACCCAGCCGCCGCTGCTGCTCCACCGCGTCCACCTTCGCCACCACGCCATCGATCTCGTAAGGCAGCGTCTCCCGCTCGGCCTCGTACCGTCGGCAGAACGCGAGCAACGCCTCGACATCATCGCAAACCGCCCGCGCCGGGTTCACCTTGAAGCCCATCGCCGCCAGCTCCTCGAGCGCCTCCCAGTGCGAATCCCGCGCCGGCTGCCCGTCCGCCAGCAGAAAGTAAGCGTAAAAATCGAGCTGCCGGCTCGCCGTAATCCCCGGGTCCAATACCCGCAGCGAACCCGCCGATGAGTTCCGCGGGTTAGCGTAGCGCGCCAGCCCCTCCTGCTCCCGCTCCGCGTTCAGCTTCTGAAACGCCGCGTTCGGCATCACCACCTCGCCCCGCACCTCGAAACCGGCCCGCTCCCCGTTCACCCGCAGCGGCAGGCTCCGAATCGTTCGCGCGTTCGCCGTCACGTCCTCGCCCTCGCTCCCGTCCCCCCGCGTCAACGCCAGCTGCAGTGCCTGCTCCCGGTACTGCACCGCCATCGACAGCCCGTCCAGCTTCAGCTCCGCCACGTAGCGGAACGGCTCGTTGCCCAGCAGGTCGCGCACGCGCTGGTCAAACGCCCGCAGCTCCCCCTCGTTCAGCGCATTATCGAGGCTCAGCATCGGCGAGCTGTGCGGCAGCTTCACGAAGCCTTCCCGCGGCGCGCCCCCCACGCGCTGCGTGGGCGAGTCCGGCGTAATCAGCGCAGGGTCGGCCTGCTCCATCGCCTGCAGTTCGCGCAGCAGCGCGTCGTAGGCCGAATCGGTGATCTCCGGCTGATCGAGAACGTAGTAGAGATACTCGTGGCGGCGAATCTCCCGGCGCAGGTCGTCAACTTTGCTCATGAGGGGCTTCCAATAGGATACTGAGGGGTTGCCGGCCATCGCATTTATCTACAATCCCCGGGCGGGCAAGCTGCTCCGCAACCCCGGCCTCGTCGAACGCACCATCACCGCCGTCCGCTCCTACGGCCCCGTCGAAATCTGCCCCACCACCGGCCCGCGCACCGCCGGCGCCCTCGCCCAACAACAGATCGCCCAAGGCGCGGAATGGGTCGTCGTCCTCGGCGGCGACGGCACCGTCAACGAAGTCGCCAACGGCATGATCGGCAGCCACGCCGCCCTCGCCCCCCTCCCCGGCGGCACCGCCAACGTCCTGTGCGTCGAAACCGGCATCGGCACCAACCCCCTCAAGGCCGCCGCCGCCCTCGGCCTCCGCCAGCCCCGCCGCATCGCCGTTGGCCACCTCAAAAGCGAAACCACCGACCGCCACTTCCTCGCCATGGCCGGCGCCGGGCTCGACGCCACCGTCGTCAACACCGTCAACCCCGCCATCAAAGACAAACTCGGCAAGCTCGCCTATTGGGTCAGCGGCTTCGGCATGGTCGGCCGGTCGCTCGCGCAGTTCCACTCCGATGTCGATGGGTTCGTTTCGCAAAACAGCTATCTGCTGGCCAGCCGGGTCCGGAACTACGGCGGCGACCTCGAAATCGCCCGCCACGTCTCCCTGCTCGACAACTGCTTCGAGGCGGTCTCGTTCACCGGCGTCAACTCCTTCCGCTATCTGCCCTATCTGGTGGGCGTCCTCGCCGGCCGCCCCGCCCTTTGCCCGGGCGTCGACGTCCGCCCCGCGCAAGTGCTCCACTGCCGCGCCGCCGGCAGCCAGCCCGTACCCGTCCAAATCGACGGTGAAGCCGCCGGCTTCCTGCCCGCGCGCATCGCCCTCGTCCCGGACGCGCTGACCCTCCTGCTGCCGCGGACTTACCTCGAACGAGCGAAACGGAAACCGTGGATAACGTCACCCACTCGCTAACCGGCGTCATGCTCTCGCGCGCCGGCCTGAACCGCTGGCACCCCCGCGCGACCCTCCTGCTCGTTCTCTGCTCGAACATCCCCGACGCCGATATCGTCACCCGCGCCCTCGGCCCCATCCCCTACCTCGACTACCACCGCCACCTCACCCACGCCCTCGCCGTCGCTCCCCTGATGGCTCTGCCGCCCGTCGCCCTCCTCCGCTGGCTCGACCGCGGCCGCCCCTTCGCTTGGTTCCCTGCCCTCGCCATCGCCACCCTCGGCGTCCTCGTCCATCTGTTCATGGACTCCTGGAACAACTACGGCGTCCGCCTCCTGCTTCCCTTCTCCGCCGAGTGGTTCGCGCTCGATGGCGTCTACGTCATCGACCCCTGGATCCTCGCCGTCCTCGCCCTCGCCCTCGCCGCCCCGTGGCTCTCCCGCCTCGTCGCCAGCGAAATCGGCTCCCGCCAAAAACCCTCCGGACGCGGCTGGGCCATCTTCGCCCTCCTGTTCCTGCTCGCCTGGACCGGCGGCCGCGTCGCGCTCCATCAGCGCGCCGTCGAAACCCTCGCCGCCCGGCGCTTCGCCGGCCAGGAACCCCTCCGCATCGCCGCCTGGCCCACCCCGCTCAACCCCTTCCGCTGGACCGGCTACGTCTCCACGGAAACCTTCTGGCGCCTGCAGGATGTCAACCTCCTGCTCCCCTTCGACCCCGACGCCGGCCGCACCTACTTCAAACCCACCGACGCCGCCCGCATCAACGCCGCCAAACGCACCCCCGAAGCCCAGGGCTTCCTCCGCTTCAGCCAATACCCCGTCTGGCGCATGGTCCCCGTCACGGAGCCCGAGGGCGGCATCGCCGTCGAAGGCGTCGACGTCCGCTTCGGCTCGCCCGAAGACGGTCGCTTCCAGCTCCGCGTCGTCCTCGACCAGAATCTCCAGGTCGTTTCGAGTACCTTTAGTTACGGGAGCTTGAAGCGATGAACAGTTACGGCTTATGGATTCAGGGCGCGGAAACCGCCGGCGAAAGCGTCCGCACCGTGCACGTACCCTTTGACGGCGCCCCGTTCGCCGCGGTCGCCGAAGCCGGTCCGGCGCAGACGCAGGCCGCCATTGACGCCGCCACCGCCGCCGCCCCCACCATGCGCGACCTCTCCCGCGCCCAGCGCAGCGCCATCCTCCGCCAGGCCCGCCAACTGCTGCTCGACGCCAAAGAAGAGTTCGCCGTCATCATCGCGAGCGAAAGCGGCAAGCCCCTCCGCGAAGCCCGCCTCGAAGTCGACCGCGGCGCCGCCACCCTGCTCTTCTCCGCCGAAGAGGCCAACCGCCTCGCCGGCGAAGAGGTGCCCATGGACGCCGCCGCCCACGGCGCCGGCAAGATGGCCCTGGTCATCCGCGAGCCGCTCGGCGTCATCGCCGCCATCACCCCCTTCAACTTCCCCCTGAACCTGTCCCTGCACAAAATCGGCCCCGCCCTCGCCGGCGGCAACGCCGTCGTTCACAAACCCGCCTCCGCTACGCCCGTCTCCGCCCTCCGCCTCGCCCGGCTCTTCGCCGAGGCCGGCCTGCCCCCGGGCGCGCTCAACGTCATCCCCGGCCCCGGCGGCCGCGTCGGCGACCTCCTCGTCGGCCACCCCGCCATCGCCATGGTCACCTTCACCGGCAGCGCCGACGTCGGCCTTGCCCTCCGCGCCAAAGCCGGCCTGCAGCGGATGACCCTCGAACTCGGCAGTAACTCCGCCGTCATTGTCGCCGCCGACGCCGACCTCGAAGACGCCGCCCGGCGCTGCGCCGCCGGCGCCTTCGCTAACTCAGGCCAGGTCTGCATCTCCGTCCAGCGCATCCTCGTCGCCGAACCCATTGCCGCCGCCTTTGAAGACGCGCTCCGCGACGCCGCCGCCCAACTCCCCATCGGCCATCCCCTCGACGAATCCACCGCCGTCAGCTCCCTCATCTCCCCGGCCGAAGCCGACCGCGTCGCCGCCTGGGTCGCCGAAGCCGGCGGCGCCGCCGTCCGCTCCGGCCGCGCTACCATCGCTCCCATCGTCCTCCGCGGCGTACCCGATACCGCCCGCGTCTTCGCCGACGAGGTCTTCGGCCCCGTCGTCTCGGCCAACTCCTTCCGCACCCTCGACGAAGCCATCAACCGCGTCAACGCCTCCGTCTACGGCCTCCAGGCCAGCATCTTCACCAAGGACCTCGCCACCGCCTTCCGCGCCGCCCGCCGCGTCCACGTCGGCGGCTTCCTCATCAACGACGTCCCGCAGTTCCGCGCCGACCAGATGCCCTATGGCGGCGTCAAACGCAGCGGCACCGGCCGCGAAGGCCCCCGCTACGCCCTCGAAGAGATGACCGAACGCAAGCTCATCTGCTGGAACGTCTCCTGAAGTAATCGAGGTAACGCTGCCGCCTCCACGCCCATCCATAAAGACATGCCGCACCGCAAAGCGATCGCCACCGCCGCGCTTCTGCTCACCGCCCTGGTAGCGTTCGTCCTCTTTTTCGACGCCAACCGCCTCCGCGGCCCCCTCGAAGCCAATCTCTCCCGCCGCCTCGGCCGCCCCGTCACCGCCGGCCCCATGAGCCTGAAGCTGTTCCCCCTTTCGCTCCGCGTCGCCAACGTCACCATCGGCCAGCCCGCTGGCTTCGTTTCGCAAAATCCCTTTCTCCAGGCCAAAGAGGTTTTCGTCGCCTTCGCCCTGCTGCCCCTGCTCCGCGGCGAAGTCGACGTGCTGGACATCGAACTCCAGTCGCCCGCCGTCGAACTCCTCCGCAACCCGGCCGGGGCGTGGAACTACACCTCCACGAGCGCTGGCCAGGGCGACACCATCCCCGCCTGGAGCATCCGCGACGGCTCACTCGCCCTCATCGACCCTCAATCCCCGAGCCCACGCAGCGTCTACGACCACATCGACGCCCGCTGGTCCGCCAACCGCCGCCTCGAAGCCAAGGCCCGCCTCGAAACCCTTCGCACCAATGCCTCCGCCGACGCCCTTTATGAAAACGGGCGCGCCCAGGGCTCCCTCACCCTCCAGGCCGACGGTGCCCCCCAACCGTTCACCGTCGCCTTCGACCTCGAGCTCTCAAGCCCCACCTGGCGCGCCCGCCAGCTCACCGCCAAACTCGGCGCGCTCACCGTGGCCGTCGCCGGCACAATCACCAGCAGCCAACTCGAACTCACGGCCAAAACCGAAAAAGCACCCGTGGGCGACGTCCTGCAGTTGGCCGCCATCTTCGGCGGCAAGCTTCCGCCAGACCTAAAAGTAAACGGCCTCCTCTCTGCCGACCTCGCCATCTCCGGCACCACCACCCATCCCCTGCTCAACGGCCGGCTCGAGGCCACGCAATCCGAGTTTTCGAGCAAGGAACTCGCCGCCCCGGTCCGCGCCTCCGCGCTCCGCGTCGCCATGACCCCCACCACCCTCACCGCCGAGCCCTTTACCCTCGAAACCGGCGGCGCCAAACTCCTCGCCCGCGCCACCATCCGCGATTACAGCGGCAAGGACCCACTCGTCGAAGCCTCGCTCCGCACCGACGGCGCCAGCGTCGAAGAGCTCCTCGCCATGGCCAGCGCCTACGGTCTCCGTCCCCCCGGGGTAACCGGTTCGGGCTCCGTCTCGCTCGATCTGCGGATCAACAACAGCGTCTACTCCGGCTCCGGCTCGCTCCGCGGCGTCACCCTCGCCGCGCCGGCTCTGCCGAAACCGCTGCAGCTTGCGCAGGCCAGCGTAAAGTTCGCCGCCGACTCGCTGATCCTCGACAACGCCCAGTTCGCCATCGGCTCGACGCACGGCCGCGGCAGCTTTACCCTGCAATCCTTCACCCGCCCCAAACTCACCTTCCAGGCCTCCGTCGATCAGATCAACCCCGCCGAATGGCAGACCGCCGGCCCACCGTCCGCCGCGCCCCCACTCACCGCCCACGGCACGCTCACCGCCGGCCGCGTCCTCTTCGCCAACCTCCCCCTTGAAGACGTGAAAGCCACCATTGCCTTCGCCAACCGGCAATTGACCCTCCAGCCCTTCACCGCCCGTCTGTTCGGCGGCCAGCACTCCGGCGCCGCCACCGTCGACCTCGGCAAATCTCCCGCCACCCTCACGCTCGACTCCAAGTTCCAAAACATCGAAGCCGCCCAACTGCTCGCCGCCGCCTCGCCCGGCCGCAGCTTCGTCTCCGGCCCGCTCTCCGGCCGGATGCAGATCACCCTCTCCCCGCGAGCCGGCGAACCGCCCGCCCGGTCGCTGAACGGCAACGTCGAACTCCTCATGGCCAACGGCAAACTCACCGGCGTGCAGATGCTCAACGAAATGGCCATAGCCGGCAAGCTGCTCGGCTTTCTCAAACGCAGGGAGACCTTCACGGAAATCGTCCAGTTCCGCGGCACATTCCGTCTTGCGAACGGCGTCGCCAACACGAGCGATCTCGCCCTGAACTTCGGCTCCGGCCAACTCACCGGCGAAGGCGCCATCGGCCTTGCCGACCAGACGCTCAACCTCCGGCTGACCACGCTCCTCGGCCGCGAGGCCGCCGCCCCCGCCCGCGCGGGCGGCCTCGGCGCCGTCCTCGGCGCCATCCTCGCGGGGCCGCAGGGGCAGATCGTCATCCCCACCACCCTCACGGGAACCTTCGCCCAGCCGCGCCTCGCCCCGGACGCCAGCCGCACCGGCGCCGCCGGCTTGCTCGATCGTTTCCAGCGGAAAAAATAAAGGGAAGAAATCCGGCGGCCGGCGCGTCTTCCCGACAAGCTGAATTTATGGGAATCTTTGGGCTAGCCGTTTATTCTGAGCCACTGCCCTTGCCGCCGGCCATCTCGTTTCAAGAGTTCTACCACCGCCACGCGCCCACGGTCTACCGCGCCGCCCTGCGCGTGACCGGCAATGACGCCGACGCCGAAGACGCCCTCCAAACCGTCTTCCTGCGGATCCTAAACCTCACTCCGCCGCCCGACCTGGCCTCCGTCAGCGACAGCTACCTCCGCCGCGCCGCCACCAACGCCGCCATCGACATCCTCCGCCAGAAGGCCTCCCGCGGCGAACTCCCGCTCGACGGCGGCCCCGACCACCCCGGCCCCGCCAACACGGCCCTGCTCAAAGAACAGGTACGCCGCGCCCTCAGCCGCCTCGACCCGGACGACGCCCAGCTCTTCGTCCTCCGCAACCTCGAAGGCTTCTCCTACGACGAACTCGCCAGCCAGTTCGCCATCGAACGCGGAACGGTGGCCAGCCGGCTCCACCGCATCCGCCAAGCCCTGCGGAAACTCATTACGCGCTAGGACCAGGATCCACCCATGAACGAAAAAGACCTCGATCAGATCCTCGACGAAATGCAGCAGCAAGCCCCGGACCCCGCCGCGCTCGCCGCCGCGCAGGAACGCGTCTGGGCCAAACTGGCTGCCCCGGCGGTCTGCGCCGAGTTCCGCGCCGATTACGGCCGGCCGAACCTCAGCCAAGCCCGCCAGCAGCTGCTCGAAGACCACCTTGCCCGCTGCGTCGAATGCCGCCGCCGGCTGACTCCAGGCCCCCAGCCCATCGCCCTGTCTCCCCGGCCCGTTCGGCGTTTCTCCGTGCCGAAGTGGGTCATCGCCGCCGGCCTCGCCGCCATCGGCCTGTTCGCCGGCCGCCACCAGCTCGACTCTCTGCTCGCCCCCGCCGGCCCCCGCGCCACGCTCGAATCCCTCTCTGGCCCCGCCTACACCCTCGCGGGCGAGCCGCTCGCCATCGGCGCCACGCTCGGTGAAGCTCAACTCCTGCGCACCGGCCTCGGCGCCCGCGCCACGCTCCGGCTCGCCGACGGCTCCACCGTCGAAGTCAACGAAAGCTCGGCACTGGCGGTCCGCGCCGCCTGGTCCGGCCAGTCGATCGATCTCGAACGCGGCGACATCATCGTACACGCCGCCAAACAGCGCCGCGGCGGCCTCCGCGTCCTTACCCGCGATTCGGTAGCCACCGTCCGCGGCACCATCTTCACCGTCTCCACCGGCACGGCCGGCTCCCTGGTCGGCGTCATCGAAGGCTCGGTGGGCGTCAATCAGCCCAACGCCCAAACGCTGCTCCAACCGGGCGAGCGCTCTGCCTCCACCGCTACGCTTGAGCGCGTTAGCGTAAAAGACGCCGTCGCCTGGAGCCCCCGGGCCCCGGAGTACTTCACCCTGCTCAGCGAGCTTTCCCGCATCGAAAAGCAGTTGACGCCGGTGGCCGAACGCACCGAGGCCCGGCTCCTCACCGCGCTGCCGCCCGGCGCGGTGGTCTACGGCGCCCTGCCGAATGCCGGCCCCACCGTGAACGAAGCAGTCGCGCTCATCGAGCAGCGCTCGAATGAAAGTCCCGTTCTCAGGAACTGGTGGCAGTCGTCCCAGGCCGCCGAAATCAAGCAGATCGTCGGCCGCATCCGTACCCTCTCTCCGCTGCTCGGCGAGGAGTTGGTCTTCGCGCTGACCCGGGAGCAGGCCCCCCTCGTCCTCGCCACGGTCGTCACCGGCCGGGAGGCCGCCGTTCGGGCCGCCCTCGAACCGCTCGGCCCTCTGGCCTGCGCCTTCACGGGCGGCCTCCTGGTAATCTCCGATAGCCCGGCCCATCTCGCGCAACTTCTTCCCCGCCTCGGCGGCGGCGGGCAGTCGCCGTTCGCCCGCGAAATCGCCCGGCACTATCAACGCGGTGTGGTCTCGCTGCTTGGCGTCGACCTGCAGGCGATGACACCCCAGGAGCCCGCAAACGGCATGCGCTACCTGTTCGTGGATCAGCGCGGCGGCGACACGGAAATGGCCCTCTCCTTTAACGGCCCCCGCACCGGCCTCGCCGCGTGGCTCGCCTCGCCGGCCGCCGCCGCCTCGGCCGAATACGTCTCCGCCGACGCCCTCTTCGCCCTTTCGGCCAACACGGGCAGCCCCCGGCAGATGCTCGACGAACTCACCGCCCGGCTCGGCCTCCGCAGCCCCGGCTTCGCCGACGCGCTGAGCCAGTCGGAGGCCGCCGATCTGGCCGCCGCCCTCGGCACCGACTTCACCTTCGCCCTCGAAACCCCCTCGCTGCCGGTGCCCGGCTGGATCCTCGCCATCGAAGCCTACCGCCCCGAACTGTACGCCGACGCCATCCGGCGCCTCGCCGCAACCTTCACCCTCCACGAGGAGCAGGCCAATGGCCGCACCTGGTACGCACTCCGCGCCCCCGGTCAGCCCTTTCAGTTCCACTGGACCTTCGACCGCGGCTACCTCGTCCACGGCAGCGACCGCGCCCGTATTGAACGCGCCATCGCGACCCGCTCCAGCGGCTTTCCGCTCGTCCGTTCCGCCGCGTTCCGCCAGCAGTTACCCGCCGGCGGCGGCCTGCATCACTCGGGCTTTGTCTGGGTCAACCCCGGCTTCCTGAGCAGCCTGGCCGCCCTGGGGCCAACCCCCGCCGCGCAGAAGCTGTTGACGACCGGGGAGCCCCTGCTGGTCACCATGACGGGAGAAGCGGAACAAATCCGGTTCGCTTCGCGTACTCCTCTTTCGAGTCTGCTCGCCGATATGCTGGTGAGTCAGCCGGCCAATCCGGTGCAACGGCCAAACCAACAACCATGACCCCGCTCATCGCCGTCGACCAACTACGCGTCCGCCTCGGCAAACGGGAGATCCTCAAAGGCATCTCCTGCCACCTCGGCGCCTCCGGCGTCGGCCGCGCCATCGGCCTGCTCGGCCCCAACGGCGCCGGCAAGTCCACCCTCATCCAAACCCTGCTCGGCTTCCACCGCCCCGCCGCCGGCACGGCAAAGATTCTCGGCTTGGACTGCCACCGCCAATCGCGCGCCGTCAAAACTCGCATCGGCTACATGCCCGAGAACGACTCGCTCATCGCCGACATGACGGCCGTCGCCTTCCTCCGCCTGATGGGCGAACTCTCCGGCCTGCCCGCGCCGGCCGCCCTCGAAAAGGCCCACGAAACGCTCTTTCACGTCGGCCTCGGCGAGGCGCGCTACCGTAAGGTCGGAACCTACTCGCTCGGCATGCGGCAGATGGCCAAGCTCGCCCAGGCCATCATCCACGGCCCGGAACTCGTCATTCTCGACGAACCCACCAACGGCCTCGACCCGGCCGCCCGCCAGCGCATGCTGGTCCTCATCAAAGAAATGAAGGAGCAGCACGGCATGAACGTCCTGCTTTGCTCTCACCTGCTCTCCGACGTCGAACAGGTTTGCGACGAGGTCGTCATCCTCAAAGACGGCCAGATCGTCCACCAGTGCGACCTCGCCGCCGAACGGCAAACCAACCGCCGCTTCGTCCAACTCCATGTCTCCGGCAACGACACCACCCTCGCCGCCGCGCTCCGCGAGGTGGGCGCCGAAGCCGTCTCGGAGGCGCCCGGCGCCTGGCGCGTCATCCTGCCCGACGAGGTCGAGGCCGCCGTGCTCTGGCGCCTGACGGCCCGCGAGAATCTCCGGATCACGCGCCTCACCTATCGCCGCGACACCCTCGAAGAGATCTTTTTGAAAGCCGTCGGCCATCTGCCTCCGGCCGCGCGGCCGGAGGTAACCCATGGCGGTCTTTAAACGCGGCTACGAACGCTACACCGGGCCCCGCACCGGTGCCCTCGCCCGCTTTCTCGTCGTGCCCCGCTTCGCCTGGCCCAAGCTGCTCGGCGAACGCTTCGTCGTCGTCCTGCTCATCGTTTCGTTGTTCTGGCCCCTGCTCTGCGCCGGCTTCGTCTACCTGTCCAATCACGCCAGCCTGCTCCCCGGCCTCGCCGAAGCAGGCGACGCCGTGCAGAAACTGCTCCGCATCGATGGCGCGTTCTTCGCCACCTTCATGAACGTTCAATCCACCTTCGCCATCATTCTGGCCGCCATCGCCGGCCCCGGACTCATCGCCCCGGACCTGGCCAATAACGCCCTGCCGCTCTACTTCGCCCGGCCCCTCTCGCTCGCCTCCTACATCGGCGCCCGCCTCCTCGTCCTGTTCGGCCTGCTCGCGACCGTCACACTGCTGCCGGGCCTGTTCGTCTTCGGCATGCAGGCCAGCCTCGGCGGGTCCGCCTGGCTCGCCGCCCATTGGACCCTCGGTCAGGGCATGCTGCTCGGCTTTCTGCTCTACATCCTTCTGGTTTCCCTCGTGGCGCTCACCCTGTCGGCCTACGTGAAGTGGCGCGTGGTCGCGGGCGCCCTGGTGCTGGGCTTTTTCTTTGTCCTGGGCGGCGCGGCGCAAATCATCAACCAGGTGTTTCGCGTCGAATGGGGCTCGCTGCTCAGCCCGAGCTACATCCTCTATACGATCTGGTGCGCCCTGCTCGGCGTCGAAACCCCGGCCGACGCTCCGGACGCCGGCGAGTGCCTGGCCGCCCTGGTCGTCCTGCTGGCTGCCCTGCTCGCCATCCTGCTCCGCAAACTTCGCCCGGTGGAGGTGGTCTCGTGAGCGACGACCTCATTCGCTTCGACCGCGTCTCGAAGTTCTACGGCGACGTCCTCGGCGTCAACAAAGTCGACCTGCGCATCCCCCCCGGCATCACCAGCCTCGTCGGCCCCAACGGCTCCGGCAAAACGACGCTGATGAACCTCATGGCCGGCCTTATCCATCCCGGCAGCGGCACCGTCTCCGTCCGCGGCATCTCACCCTTCGCGCCGGAACAGCTGATGCGCATCCTCGGCTACGCCACGCAGTACGACGCCGCCCCGCGCGGCCTCACCGGCTTCGACTTCGTCCTCTCCGGCCTGCTCCTCCACGGCTTCCCCCGCCCGGACGCCGTCCGCCGCGCCACCCACGCCATCGAAACCGTCGCCCTCACCTCCGCCGCCCGCCGCAAGATCGCGGCCTACTCGAAAGGCATGCGCCAGCGCATCCGCCTCGCCCAGGCCATCGCCCACGATCCCGCAGTGCTCGTCCTCGACGAACCGCTCAACGGCCTCGACCCCGTCGTCCGCGCCGAAACCATCGCCCTGTTCCGCGACTACGCCGCCCGCGGCCGCCACGTCATTCTCTCGAGCCACGTCCTGCAGGAAGTCGACGTCTTCTCCGACCAGGTCATCCTCATCGCCAACGGCATGGTCGTCGCCGAAGGCGCCATCCGCAGCGTCCGCGAAGAGATCCACGAACACCCCAGCCAGTACCTGCTCCGCTGCGCTGAACCCGCCCGCGCCGCCGCGCTGTTGTTCACCCACGCCGGCATTCTCGAAGCCCGTATCGACCCCGGCGGCGCCGGCCTGCTCGTCATCACCCGTCAGCGCGAAGCCTTCGCCCTCGCCGTGCAGCGCCTCGCCGTCGACGGCCTCGCCATCGACGGCCTCGAACCTCTGGACGAAAACGTCGACGCGCTCTACGAGTACCTGATTGGAGGCGGCAAGTGAACCAGATCTGGATCATCGCGCGGCTCGAAATCCGCCGGGCCTTCTTCTCCCGGCGCGCCCTCTGGGTCTACCTGCTCGCCCTCTTCCCGGCCGCGCTGTTCCTCGGCCGCGCCGCCAGCGTCCACTACGACCGGCGCGAATACGCCGCCAAACCGGCCACCCCGGCCGCGATCCTCGACCGGCTGCCCGCCGGCACGACCGACAAAGACGCCCTCGCCGCCGCCGGTCCGCCGATCCGCGACCGCCAGTGGCGCCGCGGCGAGGTCGAACACCGGTCGCTCCACTACTTCGACGGCTACAACCGCGTCTGGCTCCAGTTTGAAAACGGTGCGCTCAAAACCACGCGGCGGCTCCCGCTCCACTCCTTTGAGCAGGACACCCGCATCTACGCCGGCGTCTTCCAGTACTTCTATCTCCGCCTCGCCATCTTCTTCGGCTGCCTCGGCATCTTCCTCAACCTCTTCCGCGGCGAGATGATCGACAAGTCCCTCCACTACTGGTTCCTCGCCCCCGTCCGCCGCGAAACCCTCGTCCTCGGCAAGTACTGCGCCGGACTCATCGCCGCCGCGGTCATCTTCGGCGGCGGCGCCCTGCTGAGCTTCGCGGCCCTGCTCTCGTATCAAACCAGCGCGGACCTGGAAACCTACCTGCAAACCGACGCCCTCGCCCACGGCCTCTGGTACCTGCTTGCCGCCGTCCTCGGCTGCGCTGGCTACGGCAGCGTCTTCCTCGCCGCCGGCCTCGTCCTCCGCAACCCCATCATCCCCGCCCTGGTCATGCTCCTCTGGGAGTCCATCAACGGCTTCCTACCCGAGCTGCTCCAAAAGCTGAGCGTGCTGCACTATCTGCAGTCCCTGTGCCCGGTGCCGGCCCCGCTCGATCCCTCCGCTCCGCCCCTGGCCCGGATGATCCTCTCGCCCGCCGCCCCGGCCTCGGCGTGGACCGCTCTGCCGGGCCTGCTCGCCGTCACCGCGCTCGTGCTCTACCTCGCCACCCGCGCCGCCCGCCGCCTCGAGATCAACTACGGCGGCGAGTAGCGCCCGTTACAGCTTCCGCAGTTTAGTCACCCGTCCCACCTCGACCCATTCGGCCACGTAGATATCCCCGTTCGGCGCAAAGCACGCCGCGTGCGGCGCCACGAACCGCCCCGGCGGAAACGCCGTCCGCTCCTGGTTGCGAATCCCCTCGTAGGTCCGGCCGTCCGCCTGCCGCCCATCGCCGAGCTGTACGAGCGGCCGGTTCTGTTGATCAAACAGCGTCACCACGGCCTTCAAATCCGGCATCAGCAGCGTATCGCCCAGAAAGTCAAACGTGCTCGGCCACCGCACCCCTTCCTTCACCACCGCTCCCGGCCTTCCGTTCAACTCAAAGTACTGAATCCGCGAGTTCGCCCCCCGCTCGCCCACCATCAGCCGCGGCGTCCCGCTCCGCGTGTCGATCCCAATGGCGTGCGGCCAGATCGTCGTCCCCGGCCCGGTCTCCCGGTCTTTGTTCTGGTCCATCAACTGCCGCGTCCCGCCAAACGTCCGGATATAGTTGGTCTTGGCGTCGTAGTGGTGAATATAAAACTTGCCGTACCCATCGGCGACATAAAAATCACCGTTCGGCGCTATCGCCAGGTTCGACGGCTTATACTCGCTCGCCTTGGCGTACACCCCGGACATAAAGGGCGCCTGCAGCGTCCACACCACTTCGCCATCAAGCGTCGTCTTCCGCACAAACCCCTTCACGTTGTCACAGTGATAGAGGAACTCCTCACCGCCCTCCTGCCGCAGCGTCAACCCGTGCGCGCCGCCCCGCATCTCCGCGCCCCAGCTCTTGATGAACTTACCGTCCGGATCAAACATCGCGATCGCATCCGGCGACTGGCTCTCTTTATGCACCGTGTGCGCTACAATCACGCGCCCCTGCCGGTCCACCACAATCCCGTGCGTGTTCCCGAACCGGTGCGTCCCCGGCAGCTGCGGCCAGTCGTGGAGCGCCTCGTACTGATGCGCGCCCTCCCCCACCACGGGCGCCCGCCCCTGTCCCATCGCCATGGCCGTCGAGGCCGCCATCAAAAACGTTCGCCGTGTCGTCACTACAATCCAACGTAGCGCAAGATCTTCCGCGCCTCACCATCGGCAATCTGCAGGTTCTCCCGCGCCTCGCCAAACTGCTTCTGCTCAAGATACTCCCGCGCCAGATCAAGCGACAGGCTCATCCGCGTAGAAGACCGCACCAGGTCCGGCGTCAGCGCCAAACCCCGCCCCTCGACGCTCGCCTGCACCGGCGCCACCGCGTTCTTGGCCGCGTACACCGTCGCCAGCACGCTGTAGTAACGCTCCCGCAGCTCGCGCCACTGCGCCCGCTCCTCCGCCGTCAGCGTCGCCTCATCGAGCCGCGGATACTCCCCACTCGTCGGCGCCGCCGTCTTTACGGGCGCCTGCCGGTACGCCTCCGGAATCCCGCGCTGCTCCCGCGCCCGCGCCTGCCCGCCCACCGGCACGCTCATCCAGATCGGAATCGACCCGCCCAGCGCATTCACCCGCCCGCCCACGAACGCCAACTGCCCCCGCACGTTCGGATCGTCCGGATTCTCATTCGCCAGCTGCGAAAGAATCAGCGCTGCGTTGCTGTAGCTGTGCAGGGCACCCTCGCGGTCAAGGTACCGTTGGTCGGCCTCCTGCATCCGCCCCAACCGGTGAAACGCTCCTGAGAGCGCCAACCCCAGCGCCGCATCATTCCCCGCCAATCCCCGCACCGCGCCCAAATACGCCGACGCCCGGCCCACAAACGCCCGCCGCTGCGGCGTCCACCCCGGCTGCGCCTGAAACGCCGGCAGGTACTGCTGATCGAACCAGGCATTGAAAGCGTTCACATCCCGCAGCCGCTCCTGCCGGTAGGCCGCCGAAACCGGCGCGTTGCCCCGCGGCGCAGTCTGCTCAAAACGGTTCTCCAACCCCTGCAGGAAGCCCATCGGCTGCCCCCACATCGGCGCCGCCAGCATCACCATCCACGCCCCGCGCATCTTACTTCTTCTCCACCCGGTCGCCCACCTGAGGCGGCTGGCCACCGGTAAAGGCCCCGATCGCAATCTTCTCCCGCACCGTCGTAATCTGCAACGTCCCCAAGGGCGCCGTCACCACATCGAGCACCTCTTTCGTCACCGGATCCTTCACCTCTTTCACAATCCGCGACACCGCGAACGTATCCCCCACCTGCACCCCCGCCGACGAGCCGACGTTGATATAAACGCTCCCGCCCTCCACCGCCGCCACCCGGCCTTCAATGTCAATCTGCCGGGCCCCCGCCACGCCCCCGGCCTGCGCGTTCACCTGCGCGGCCAGCTTATCGCAGGCGTCAATCACCGCCTCCCCGATAATCGTCTCGGCAAAGTTCGCCGCCGTGAAATCCACCCCGCCGCCCACGCCTACCCCGCCCGCGAATACCCCGGCAAACCCGCCCCGCGAACTCCGCTTCGATTCGCCCCGCGCCTCGCCCGCCATCACAATCTCGGACGATTCGTTGTCCACCATCCGGAAGTTCAGCACCACCACCGCCTTGCCCTCGTTGTTCTTGAGGCCGCCCACGCCGCCCGCCCCCGGCACCATCACCCCCACGGCCCCGCTCCGCCGCCGGTCGTCCCGCCCAAAGACGACCACATCGCCCATAATCGTGAAGTCCGCCCCGCGAATCTGCCCAATCCGCGCCTGCGTCCCCTTCTTCACCCGCCCGCTCGCGCCAAAGTCCTGCTCCTTCAGCACCGTCCCCACCTTGTTGCGCTCCACCACCGTGAACTTCCCGCCCTGCGCAATCCGCTTCACCATCAGTGCGCTCATCCCCTTACCCAGGTCCACCTGCGTGCCGAAGATCGCCGCGCTCACATCCCGCACCGTCGAAAAATCAAAGTCCTCTACGGCCAAACTCCGCTTCCCCTGCCCGCGCAGCCCCGCCGCGCCGGCCAGCAATAACGCCATCTCCCGCCGGTTCAGCGTCATTTCTGCACCTTCTTGGCGAGATACCCCACCTCCGGCTTCACCGCCCCGTTGTAAGCCCCAATCGCCACCCGGTCCCGCACCTCAGTCACCAGCAGCTCGCCCACCTTCTCCGTCACCATGTCAATCACGTCCTTAGTCACCGGATCCTTCACCTCTTTCACAATCTTGTGCACCTCGAACCGGTCACACTTCCGCACCCCCTCGGTCGCCCCCGACGCCAGGTAGATCTGCGCCCCCACCACCTCAGCAATCCGCGACTCGATATCCAGGCTCCGCATCGCAATCTTCCCCTCGTTCGCGTTCAGTTCCCCAGCCAGCTTATCCACGCTCTCCAAGGTCGCCTCCCCGATGATCGTCTGCCCGAAGTTAGCCGAATTCATGTCTACGGTCGCCGCGCCGCCGCCCCGGTTCACCAGCGCCCCCACGTCCACGCCGTTCTGCTTCCGCGTCGACTCGCCCCGCGCCTCGCCCGTCGCAATCACCTCGCTCGTTTCGGCGTCCACCAGCCGGAACGAAATCACCACCACCGCCTTGTCCTCGCCCGTCTTGATCTTCAGCCCGCCAAGCACCCGCGGTCCCACCCCAAACCCGCCAATCGTCTTCCGCTTATCGTCCCGCCCGAAGGTCACAATCGTGCCCATCAGAATCGCATCGGCGCCCGTAATCCGCCCCAACCGGGACTGCGTCCCCTGCTTCACCCGGTTCGACGCCCCCAGGTCCTGCTCCGCCATCACTTTCTTGATATTCGCCCGCTCCACCACCCGGAACTTGCCCTGTTCGGCCAGCCGCTTCGTGAACATCGCGAGAATCCCCTTGCCGATGTCCACCTGCGTACCGAAGATCGCCGCCACCTGGCTCTGCACCGTCCCATAATCAAACTCATCCACCGCCACCACGCGCTTGCGGTCCCCCGCCGGCGCATCGCAGACGATCGTTGAAAGGTTCGTGTTCCACGTCGCCGGAGCCGTCGCCGGTGCCGCCGCGGGCACGGACTTCGCCGCCGGCGCCGCCCCGCTCATCGCGTTACTCAACGCCACAATCACGTTATCGGAAGCCCCGGCTTCCTTGAACCGGATCAGATCATCCGGCGTCACCCGCAGCGAAGGACCCGCCGCCTGGATCGACGAAACCACACTGGCGTCGGGCAGCTTCAAGGTCACCATCTTCAGGATCTTATCGAGCGGCCCCACCGCTGGCTTAGAAGCCTGTCCCAACAACAGTAGGCCACTCATCGCGAGGGCCAAAAACGTGCGAACTAGCGGGTTCATAGAAAAACACTCCTGACGTTCATTAAACAACGCGCAAGCGGGCGGGAAAAGCGATCAAAAACTGTAGCGGAAGGCCACCGATACGTGCGAGTTCCGCCGGAACTGTCCGAGAAAATCAGTACTCTCGCCTCGGATGAAAGTCGCCCCGGAACGCACCGACCAGTGATCGTTGAAAGAATGGGTGAATTCGCCACGAATCCAAACTCCCTCTCCATTCTGTCTTAGTGCGGCATCGACAGCGACCGTATCGCGTGAATTCAACTGCAGGCTCGCCCGCCCCAAAAAACTCCGCGTCAATCCCCGGTCCGGCGCAAAATCAAACAGATTCCGCCGCGCCGTCACGTACTCCCCGGCATAGCCCCCTACAAACGTCCACTCCCCGCTCTGCCGCTCGGCCTGCACCACGTACTGAAAATAGTTGTCCGCCGCCGGCGTCGAACTGAAAAAGTACCCGCCCTCGGCCTTGATCGTAAACCACCGGTTCGGCGCCGCCACCGCCCCACCCGCCATCCGCAACTGCGCGAAGTAGTTGTACAACTCGAGCCGCAAATCCGGAAAACTCGAAATCCGCCCCTCAAGCAAAGGCAGATGGTTGTGCCCCTGATAATACACCCCGGAGGCCTCATACCCCCGCCCCACGTGATTCCACCGCACCCCCCACTGCTGCCCCCGCGGTAGCGTCGCCCGCCCCTGCCGCAGCACCAGGTCCACCGCAAAATCCGCCGGCCGCTCGGAAGAGCAAACGTCTG
>JADCJL010000061.1 GCA_020247055.1 Acidobacteriaceae bacterium
GTAAGCGCAAGGTTTCCTACGCAACGTTCATCGGCGTAGGGTGAGTCGGCCCCTAAGGCGAGGGCGAAAGCCGTAGCTGATGGGAAGCAGGTTAATATTCCTGCACCGCTCTTCAGTGCGATGGGGGGACGGATCGTGGAAGGTTGTCCGGGTGTTGGATGTCCCGGTTCTTGGTCTGTAGGTGTCCGGTAGGCAAATCCGCCGGGCGTATGCCGAGGGATCGAGACGAGCGAGCTTGCTCGCGAAGCAACTGGAAGTGGTCCCAGGAAAAGCCTCTAAGCTTCAGCTGAAGACGACCGTACCGCAAACCGACACTGGTGCGCGAGATGAGTATTCTCAGGCGCTTGAGAGAACTCGGGAGAAGGAACTCGGCAAATTGACACCGTAACTTCGGAAGAAGGTGTGCCTTTGTAGTTTGACCGTGAACAACGGGAGGACGAAGAGGTTGCAAAAAATCGGTGGCTGCGACTGTTTAATAAAAACACAGCACTCTGCAAACACGAAAGTGGACGTATAGGGTGTGACGCCTGCCCGGTGCCGGAAGGTTAAGTGATGGGGTGCAAGCTCTTGATCGAAGCCCCGGTAAACGGCGGCCGTAACTATAACGGTCCTAAGGTAGCGAAATTCCTTGTCGGGTAAGTTCCGACCTGCACGAATGGCGTAACGATGGCCACACTGTCTCCTCCCGAGACTCAGCGAAGTTGAAATGTTTGTGATGATGCAATCTCCCCGCAGCTAGACGGAAAGACCCCATGAACCTTTACTGTAGCTTTGCATTGGACTGTGAACCGGCTTGTGTAGGATAGGTGGGAGGCTTTGAAGCCAGGACGCTAGTCTTGGTGGAGCCAACCTTGAAATACCACCCTGGTTTGTTTGCGGTTCTAACCTAGGCCCGTTATCCGGGTCGGGGACAGTGCATGGTAGGCAGTTTGACTGGGGCGGTCTCCTCCTAAAGGGTAACGGAGGAGTACGAAGGTACGCTTGGTACGGTCGGACATCGTGCCTAAAGTGCAATGGCAAAAGCGTGCTTAACTGCGAGACTGACAAGTCGAGCAGGTGCGAAAGCAGGTCATAGTGATCCGGTGGTTCTGTATGGAAGGGCCATCGCTCAACGGATAAAAGGTACTCTGGGGATAACAGGCTGATACCGCCCAAGAGTTCATATCGACGGCGGTGTTTGGCACCTCGATGTCGGCTCATCTCATCCTGGGGCTGTAGCCGGTCCCAAGGGTATGGCTGTTCGCCATTTAAAGAGGTACGTGAGCTGGGTTTAAAACGTCGTGAGACAGTTTGGTCCCTATCTGCTGTGGGCGTTGGAGATTTGACGGGGGCTGCTCCTAGTACGAGAGGACCGGAGTGGACGTACCGCTGGTGTACCTGTTGTCTCGCCAGAGGCATCGCAGGGTAGCTATGTACGGAAGAGATAACCGCTGAAAGCATCTAAGCGGGAAACTTGCCTGAAGATGAGATCTCCCTGGGGACTTGATCCCCCTGAAGGGTCGTTCGAGACCAGGACGTTGATAGGACGGGTGTGGAAGCGTAGTAATACGTTAAGCTAACCGTTACTAATTGCCCGTGAGGCTTGACCCTATAGTTTTGCTGTTCGACGAAGCGTGCCGCATCTAATCGAGATGCGCGGCTGCCGTGATCACAGGAACCTCGAGGTTCCCGACTTCTACCGGATTGGGTTCGTTGTCCCCCATGGGCAGCGGGCCGACAAGTCATGCCTGACGACCATAGCGAGTTGGAACCACCCCTTCCCATCCCGAACAGGACCGTGAAACGACTCTGCGCCGATGATAGTGAGCATTCGCTCGTGAAAGTAGGACATCGTCAGGCAAACCTCTGAAGCGAAAACGCCCCGAGCGCCCCTCGGGGCGTTTTTGTTTTCCGGCTCCGGAACGCGTCATCCGGGCCGCTACGACATGCTGGACCGTCGACCGATCGGGACATGATCCGGTGGAACGCCGACGTTCGGTGGACGTTGACCGATGTTGATGCGTCCTGCGCGAGTCGGGTCGGGTCGTGGACGTGCCACGACCGGCCCTGGAATCGCGTGGTGCGCTACTGCGGCGCCACGCCGGTGCGGGTGACCGGCACGGCCATCCGCTCGCCGGGTTTCAGGTCGAACACCCAGCTTCCGCCGAACAGGAAGCCGTTCGCCCCGAGCACCGTCGCCTGAAGCGAGAACCGGCCCCATCGTATGCCAAGGGACGGAATGATCACCGGTGCGATGCCCGCGCTGTTGAACGGGATCTTGTCCTGATACTCGCCCTTGTAGCCGTGCAGCAGGCCGGCGGTGACGTTGACGAATACGTTGCCGCCCGCGAAGCGGCGCCAGTCCCACTCCTGTCCGAACCACACGTATTGCGAGAACTGGCCGAACGAGTTGTCGAACGCCGCCAAGCCGGCGAGCGACCGATCCGCGTTCCAGAACGTCCAGCGGGTGGTCACCAGCTCGAACCCGAGCAGGTGATTGTGCGGGACGTGCTCGGGGGAATTGCTGAAGTGATACGCCCAGGGGCCGTAGGTGATGCGCAACTGGTCGCCTTCGACCAGCCACTGTGCGCGGCTGGCGCACGGTGCCAGCGACAGGGCGAGCGCGACCGCGGCGGCGAGGCGCCGGGGCGCGAAGGGCGCCGCAATGCGGGCGGCGAGGCGTCGAGCGGACGCAGTGGAGGTGCCGAAGAAGGCTTCGGCGCAAGCGAGGTGCTGCACGATGGACGCGATCTCGTCATGGAGCCGCTCTACCCGGGGGTGGGCCACGGCCACGTCATGTTAACGCGGCCGGACGTCCCGGATCCCGCAGAGCCGATCGGCCGTAGGTGTCTTTCGAGGAACGGAAAGGGGTCGAGTTCCGGTCAGAATCTTTAGGAAATGTTACAAACCGCGGCCGTCGGCGGGATCGGGCAGCCCCGACCCTTATGATTCGTGTCAAGACCGAAGAGTCCGGCGCAAGTGCCGGAACTTACACGGATTTCAGATGGCGCTGCCCGCAGCCCCGATATCGCTTCCGTCCGCCCGGCACGCGGCGCGAGTGTCCACGCGTCCTGCTTCGCTGCTGCTCGCGCTCGAGCCCAGGCTGATGTTCGACGGCGCGGCGGCCGTGACCGCTGCCGACGCCGCGACCGTGCACGTCGAGCGGCACGCGGCCGCGGAGGTGACGACCGGCGCGTCGTCCGCGGCGCACGCCTCGGGCGCGCAAGATCGGAA
>JADCJL010000062.1 GCA_020247055.1 Acidobacteriaceae bacterium
CAGCACCGCCCCCCCGGTCAACGCCTTCTGCCACGCCGGCTGCCCCGCCGCCGCCGGCTCCCCCCCGCCCGCCCCGGACCACTCCACGGTCGCCGTCTGCCGGTGACCCATCTCATCGTCCACGACCACCCGCCACGTCCCCGGCCCGTCCGGCAGAAACGCAAACCGCCCCCGCGCGTCCGTCCGCCCCGTCTGAAACTCACTCTCGGCCTTGCCCGGCGAAAAGATCGAAACCTGGCAGAACACCGCCGGCTCGCTCCCCCCGTACACCGCCGTCACCAACACGGCCTCCCCGGCCACCCGCGTTCCCACCCCCAAATCATGCCCGAACAGCGCGCCCGCCGCCCAAAGCGCCGCCACCATTGCCCCTCTCAACGTCCCTCCAACAGCGCCGGCTTGGCCTGCCGCACAAACGTTACTGCCGTCGCCGTCAGCGCCCCTTCAATCACCGCCACGGCCAGATACACCGCCGCAATCGCCGCAAAGCCCTTCCCGTAGCCCGCCGCCTCGAACTCCCCCACCAGCAGCAGCGCCGGCAGATACGTCCCGACAAAACCCGCCAACCCGCCCCGCACCACCTCCGGCAGCCCCGGCGCCCGCCACAACAGCATTGCCGCCAGCGCCCCCAGCCCCATGTTCATCGCGTTCATCCCCAACGCGAGTAACCCGCCGTGCTGAAACAGCAGCGCCTGAAACAGCAGCGTCGTGTAAATCACCGGAAACGCCCGGCCCCCCAACAAAATCCCCGTAAAGCCAAACAGCCCCAGATGCACCGACGTCCCCAGCAGCGGAAAGTGCAGCATCGAGACCACAAACCCCGCCGCCGACATCATGCCCATTCGCGCCACCTCGGCCGGCTCCACCCGTCGCCCCAATAGCCCCACCGCGCCCAGTGCGAGCGCGTGGCCAGCCAGGCACCAGGCGGGAGGCAGAATTCCGTCGGCGATATGCATCCGCTTACCAGTTCAAATAGAGCGCCGTCTGATAGTTGTCCGTGTCGTAACCCGTGCCCTTGGCCGCCACCACGGATTGCTCGGCCAGAATCACCAGCGGTCCCTTCGCCCCCGCCGGCACCCTGTAGCTAATCCTGCCGTCCGCCCCCGTCTTGCCCACCGTCACCTCTTTCTTGCCCGACCACGAAACCGTCACCTCGCCCCCCGCGCAAGGCTTGCCGCCCAACAGCAGCGTTACCGTTACCCCCTTCTCCGTCCGCTCCGGAATCAACTCGTACACCAGCCCCACCGCCTTCGGTACCATCTTCGCCCCGCCCGTCAACGCGTACGCCACCCCCGTCCGCACCGACCGGAACGCCTGCGTCGCCGTCGGATTCCTGTCCCGCCCGCCGTCCCTCATTCCCTGCGGCGTCCGGCTCCGAATCCCCCGGTCGTGCACAAAAACGAACCGGTGCTGCCCGGCCTCCCGCGGCGTGTACGAAGCCGTCAACCACGGCCCCTGCTTCACCGGCTGCAGCGCCGTCCGCGCCCCCGCCGGCGACAGCGCGTAACTCGCCAGTCCCGTCGTCAGCGGCGCCGCCTCGCTCACGCCGAACTCGTGGCCAATGCCCCACTGCACCATCGCGGCCTGCCCCACCGTCAGCCCCGGCTGCGCCGGGGCAATCCAGGCAAAATGCGCCGCGACGGCCCCGGCCGCCAGCAAAGAGATCCAGAAGGATTTCAGCATGATTCCCCCGATCGTAGCACGCCTAATGCTTTCGTATGCGCCCGGCGTCCGCCGTCGTAATCGCCAGTTGACCGTGCTGAATGCCCTTCAGCGCAATCAGCCGGTCCGCCAAATGCCGCACCGCCTCCGATCGTCCCCGCAGAATCAGCACCTCCAGGCAGTTATGGTGGTCCAGATGCACATGCAGCGTCGACACCACCACCCCATGAAAATCATGCTGCAGCGCCGTGATCTTCTCGGACAGGTTCCGGTGGTGGTGGTCATAAACCAGCGTCAGGCTGCCCACCACCTCCTGCTCCGGCGCCGCCGTCTCCTCCCGCACCAGCCGGTCCCGCATCAGATCGCGAAACGCCTCGGAACGGTTCTGATACCCCTTGGCGGCGATATGCCGGTCAAACGCCTCCAATAGATCCCCGTCAATCGCCACCCCAATCCTTGCCAGCTGACTCATGCGTACTATTCTGCCATCCCGCGATGAGAGAATATCGATACGATGATCGACCGCCGCACGCTTCTCCTCGCCCCGCTCCCCCTGCTCGCCGCCCCGCCGCGCCGCCCCACCCCCCTCTCCCCCCAAGCCAAAACCGAGGATTGGCCTGGCTTTCTCGGCCCGCGCCACAACGGCACCTCGCTCGAAACCAAGCTCAAGCCCCGCTTCCCCGCCGGCGGCCCGCCCCTGCTCTGGGAACTGCCCAAAGGCACCGGCTACAGCTCTCCCGCCATCGTCGGCGACCGCCTCGTCTTCCTCCACCGCCAGGGCGCGAACGAAGTCGTCGAATGCATCCACCCCGAAACCGGGGAACGCTACTGGCAGCACACCTATCCCACCGCCTTTGAAGACCGCTACGGCTACAACAACGGCCCCCGCTCGAGCCCCGTCATCGTCGGCGCCCGCGTCTTCACCATCGGCGCCGAAGGCAAGCTCCACTGCCTCGAACTCGCCTCCGGCAAAGTCCTCTGGAAGCGCGACCTGCTTGCCGAATACAAAGTCGCCCAGGACTTCTTCGGCGTCGCCTCCACGCCCCTCGCCTGGCAGGACCGGCTCATTATTAACGTCGGCGCCCCCGGCGGCCCCACCGTCATCGCCCTCGAACAAACCACCGGCAAGCAGATCTGGGGCGCCGGCAAGGAGTGGGGCGCCAGCTACGCCTCGCCCATTCCCGCCACCATCCACGGCCAGCCCCGCGTGCTCGTCCTCGCCGGCGGCGAAAGCCGCCCGCCCACCGGCGGCCTACTCTGCCTCGATCCCCGCAGCGGCAAAGTCGACTTCACCTTCCCCTGGCGCAGCAAAAGCTACGAGTCGGTCAACGCCTCCTGCCCGGTGGCCATCGGCAATCAGGTCTTCATTTCGGCCAGCTACAAAACCGGCGGCGCCCTGCTCGAAATCACCCCCGACTTCGAGGCCAAACTCCTGTGGACCACCCCCGAATGCGGTCTGCACTTCAATACGCCCATCCACCAGGACGGCTACCTCTACGGCTTCGATGGCCGCAACGAACCCGACGCCTCGCTCGCCTGCCTCGAACTCAAAACCGGTAAGATCGCCTGGCGCACCAATCCCGAATGGACCGATACGCTCAGCAACGGCGATCAAAGCCGCCAGCAGTTAATGAGCACTTACCGCGGTAACTTACTCCAGGTCGACGGCAAGTATCTCGCCCTCGGCGAACTCGGCCACTTACTCTGGATGGAGCTTACCCCCAAAGGTTACAAGGAGCTGTCGCGCGCCTGGCTGTTCGCCGCCCGCGAAACCTGGTCGCTGCCCGTGCTCTCCCGCGGTCTGCTCTACGTCGTGCAGCACAGCCGCGACGTGCTCAAAAACACCCCGCCCCGCCTGCTCTGCTACGACCTGCGCGCCTAAGGATTCAGCGTTGTTTTCTTGATGAACTCGACCTCTTCGGCCTGGTACGGCGTCCCGTCGTTACGGAAGATCTCGTGGAACCACACCGCCGGCTGCCGGTCCGTGTAGGGCCGCTTCCAGGAGTCCCACGGCAGGTGCGTCTGTGTCTTGCCCTGCACGAAGCCCCAGTTGATCATCGCCACGCCCTCTTTCTTCCCGATGGGCAGCGAGCCCGCAAACGTGCTCCCGTTGCCCCGGGCCATGTACTCGGTGCACAGAATGGGCCGGTTGAAGCGGCGCAGCGAATCGATGCGCGCCTGCAGCTTCGCCGGCGCCTCGTAGTTATGGAAGGAGATCACGTCCGATTGCGTCAGTTGAATCCGCTCCACCGCCGTCAACTTATCGTCGGAACTCCAGTCGCCCTTCCATACCCCGCTCGTTAGCGGCTGCGTCGGCTTCTCGTCCCGCGCCCAGGCAAACGCCAGCGGCAGCAGCCGCTCGACGTGCTTCATCTTCTCGAGCGGCTCGACTTTCTTGTAACTCGAATCGTTCCAGTTATCCGGCTCGTTCCAGATATCCCACGCCAGAATCCGGTTATCCCGCCGGAACGCCCCCACCACGCCCCGCACATAGGCTTCGAGCTTCGGCGTATCGGAGACCTTCACGAGCGAAACCGCCCCCGGACTCTGCACCCACCCCGAGTTATGCACCCCGGGCTTCGGCGCCGGCTGCCGCCCCGACTGCGGATACGGGTCCCAGCAGGAGTCAAACAACACAAACATCGGCTTGATCTTATGCTTCTCGGCGATCTCGAGCAGCGTATCGATCCGCCGCAGCAACCCCTTCGGATCGTCCTGCCAAAGCAGATGGTGCAGATAGATCCGCATAGTATTCATGCCGATCGCCTGCGCCATGGCAAACTCCTGCGCGATCTGCCCGGGGCGGAAGCTCTCGCCCTGCCACATCTCCAGTTGGTTGATGGCCGAAGCGGGAATGTAGTTCGCCCCCACGAGCCACGGCCTTTTGGCGTACCAGTTCTTGGCCTTGGCCTCACTCCAGGGCTTCTTAGCCAGCAGGGAAGCGGCCAGCATGGCCACCAGGACGGAGAGACGGAATACAGAACGCATCACACCGATTGTACGAAGGACCACCCGCGTTCGTCACGCCCGGGCCCCGCGCCATCCCCGCGCAAACTGCGCCCGCAGCGCCGCCGCCACCGGCGCGGCGATCCGGTTGGTAAACTCGCCCGGGTCCGTCCGGTGGTCGTAGATCTCCTCGCCGCCGCCCTCGCCCTCCCACACCGTGTAGCGGTAGCGCGCCGTCCGCATCGACCGCCCCACAATCCGGTTCTCAAACTGCAGCTGCGTAAACGCGGCCTTCTTGAAGCTCCGGCGCGGCTGCCGCAGCAGCCGGACCATGCTCTGCCCCTCGAGGTCTTCCGGCGCCCGCAGCCCGGCCAGCTCCGCGATGGTCGGGTAGAGGTCGACAAACTCGGTCAACGCCTCCGTCGCCCGGCCATTGCCGGCCTGCCCCGGCGCGGCCAAAATGCACGGAACCCGCGCGTTGGTCTCAAACAGATTCATCTTCTGCCAATGGGTATGCTCGCCCAGGCTGAATCCATGGTCGCCCTGAAAGGCGACCATCGTGTCCTCGCGCAGGCCCAGCCGGTCGAGCGCGCCGAGCACCCGGCCCACCTGCTCATCCATGTAGGAGGTCGAGGCGTAGTAAGCCCGCCGCGCCTCCCGCTGCTGCGCCTCCGGCATCTGCAGGTGGTTCCACAACTGCGGCCGCACGGCCAGATGCGCCCGCGGAATGTCGGCGTGGTCGCCCGGCGGGTTCTCGGCGAGCGGTATCGAACTGGCGGGATAGAGATCGAAAAACCGGCTCGGCGCCACCCACGGCAGGTGCGGCCGCAGCATCCCCACGCCCAGAAAAAATGGCCCGCCGCGGTGCTTTTCAAGCAGTGCAATCGCGGCATCGGCGGCGTTGGTATCCGCCTGCCCCGCCTCCGTCGCCGTTTGAATCGGCGCCATCCGCATGGCCAGCCGCTGCCCCGGGCTCTTGTCTTCCAGGCCCGGCGGCGAAAACGAGTGGTCCCACGACGCCGCGTCCTGAAAGCGGTTCGTCCCCACTTCGCCCGGCACGTTCATGTGGAACAGCTTGCCCACCCGCCCGGCGAAGTAGCCGTTGTTCTTGAACAACTGCGGCAGCGTCACCACGTGGGGCCGGTGCGTCCGGAAGTCGACGTTGTTGCCGAGCACCTGCGTCGTATCCGGCCGCAGCCCGGTCAGCAGCGAAGCCCGGCTTGGCCCGCAGAGCGGAAACTGGCAGTACATCCGGTCGAACCGCACGCCCCGGGCGGCTAGCGCGTCCAGGTGCGGCGTTTTGACGAGCGGGTGGCCGTAGCAGCCGAGCGAGACGTTGAGATCGTCGGCCATCAGAAACAGGACATTCTTCGGCCGCCGGGCGCCAAAAGCGTTTTTGCGAAACGAAGCCAGTCCGGTCCCCAGCAGGGTGCGGCGAGTGAGCATGGGGGCACGATACCATGAACCATGGTTCCCGCCACGCGCCGCCTCTACTGGAGCGATGAGGATCGCCTCGAGGCCACGGCCACCGTCCTGGCCGTACGCGACGACGCCGTCGCCCTCGACCAGACCTGCTTCTATCCCGGCGGCGGCG
>JADCJL010000063.1 GCA_020247055.1 Acidobacteriaceae bacterium
CAATCCTTGCCATGAAGAAGAAGCCCGGAGGCCACGGCGGCGGGCGAAGGAGGCGCTGACCGTTTCACCGCATACCGCAGCACGTTGCCGGCGGCGCCGAGCGCGAGCAGGACGACGCCGACGATGGCGGTCCGTCGCCAGCGGGGCGCCCGGCCCCAATGGCCGGCAATCGCCGCGCGGACGGCCGAAGGGACCGAGGCCGGCGCGGGCAATGGCGCCGGGGCAGTGGGAATCGGTGTTTCGATGGGAACTCCGACGGTGACCGCGATCTCCTCGGCGGTAAAGCCGGTTACCGGTTCCGGCGCCGCCTTCATCGGATCTCGCCTGTTTTCCGCACGCCGCCGATCGCGGCGCTTCGCGGCCTTTGGGGCCGCAGGCTGCTTTGCGTCAGTCCGTTTGGGCTTCTCGGTTGCTTTCGCCGCCCTCCCGGCCGGCGCCGCCGAAACGGTTTCTGTTACGGCGCACTCGACGGCGTCGCCCGGGGTACGCTCGACCAAAAGCTCCGGCGCCAGGACGGGCTCGCATCGGGTGACCACCGGCTGCGGTGTGACCGGCAGCGAATAGTGCTGGTGCATTTGCGCAGACTGAAGCGCCAGTAGGGACTGCGGTAGATCGGCGCTCAGGGCCGGAAGAACCTCATGGCGGCGGCGCCGCTCCCAGGCCAACCGGGTGGCGACGGGGTGCGTGTCAATATTGGCCAAGGCGATCTCCGGCAAGAACTTCGCCAAAGGCAGATCCCCAACAGAAACAAAAGAAACCGCGGCCGGGGCAGAGGATGCCTTCGCATGGTGGCTGCTGTGCTTCGGCCGCCGATACTGCATCAACCGGGACATCGCCAGTTGATTCGACTCGTCCTGATATGTCCGGCGACACTCCTCCGAACAGAATACGGTGCCGTTGCGAAGCTTATGCAAGAGCGCTATCGCCACGCCACACTGCAGGCATTGCATTGTTTCTGGATTGTTCCTCTGGACTCAATCGTAATGGTTCCCGAGTTTTTGAACCAGAAGCAAAATACCCTACTACTCCCGGTCGAGACAGGGAGTACGGCGCCAAATCTTGGGGGTTTACCCGAGAAAGCCGGACAAATCTCGGCGGGAGCGAACTAGCCTCTGGTAAGTCGCGCCTCCCGGTCCTCTGCCTTTGGTACCCTGACCAACAGTGGATACTCGCCGCGGCTGGATTGGTACTGTAGGAGCATTACTGGGCGCCTGTCCCTCTTCGCCCGCAAGGCTATCCTACCCCGATCTGCCTTCCGCCGCCCGCGCCTTGGCCGCTGACCTCGGGCTCCGCGCCGACTCGTTTCCGGCCTACTGCGACGCCCAGCGCAAGCGGCTCGCCGAACGGATTGTCGCCGGCAGCGCCGAACAGATCACCTACTACCTGCTGCAATCGAGCCGCTTCACCAGCCTTCCCGCGCTGGCTCCTCTCGATCTCGCCCGCGTCCCCCAGCCGACCCTGCCCGCCGCCGTGGCGCGACGCCTGGCCGCCTGGCGCACTGCCGCCGATGCGGCCACCCAGAGCCCCGACGAACGCTGCCGCCTGGTTGCCGGGCTCATCAGCGCTCTGCCGGCCGACTGGACCCTCGAGCGCTGCTACCTCCACACGATGGCCTTCCTGCGCGAACGCCTGCTGGGCGAACAGGCCCCCGACGCCGTCAACGCTCTCTACCAGCGCCGCGGTCTGCTCGCCGATTCGGCCCGCGCGAACACAGCCGTCCTCGCCGCCGCGCAGGACCGCCTCGGCCAGCCCCAACGCATCCTCCTCGCCGGACCCGGCCTCGACCTTACCCGCCGCGAAGGCTTCGACGATGCCGCTCCGCTCGAGCAGCCGCAATGGGACTGGCTTCGCCAGCACTGGGGGCCGGCGCCCACCCTCGACGCCGCCGACGTGCGGCCCGAGGTGCTCGCTTTTCTCCGCGGCCGCCGGCGCTGCGCCGTCGAGGCCGATATCACCACCGACATTCCCGCTGTTGCGGCCTACGATCTCATCGTCGCCACCAACCTGTTTGTCTACCTCGACGACCGCGGCCTGCTGCTGGCCCTCGCCTCCCTCGCGCGCGCCCTGCGGCCGGGGGGCTTGCTGCTGCATAACGACGGCCGGTTCGCCGCCAAGGTCTTCGGCGGCGCCGTCGGGCTGCCGGTCGTCCACTTCGCCCCCGTCTCGCTCGGCCTCCGTAACGGCCGGGAGCAGATGGACCGGGCGGTCCTTCACCGGCGCTGATGGGCCACCGGCGCTGATGGACCACCGGCGCTGATGGGCTAAAATGCGCTCATGAAATCCCTTGGCCTGTTGTTGCTGCTGGCGGCTCCCGCGGCGGCAGAGTTGCGCTTCCGCCCGCAGGAGATTCAAAAAGACTTCGGCGTCGTCTACGCCGTCACCACGGCCGACATCAACGCGGACGGCAAGCCGGACATTGTAGCCATCAACCCCACGCAGGTCGTCTGGTACGAAAACCCGACCTGGGACAAGCACATCATCCTCGACGGCGTCTCGAAGAAAGACAACGTCGCTCTCGCCGTCCACGACGTCGACGGCGATGGCCAGGCCGACATCGCCCTCGGCGCCGACTGGCAGCCCACCAACACCAACAGCGGCGGCAGCCTGCAATGGATTGGCCGGAAGAACGGCCGTTGGACCCACACCCCGCTCGGCGAAGAGCCCACGCTGCACCGGATGCGCTTCGGCGATGTTGACGGCGACGGCAAAAAAGAGCTCATCGTCATGCCGCTGCACGGCCGCGGCAACGAGCGGAAGCCGGACTGGGAGGGCGCCGGTGCCCGCGTGCTTGTCTTCCGCGTGCCCGCCGACCCCTACGCCGGCGCCTGGCCAATGGAGGTGGCCGACGAGTCTCTCCACATCGTGCACAACCTGATTGCCACCGACTTTGACGGCGACCAGCGCGACGAGATCATCGTCGCCGCCCGCGAAGGGCTGTTTGTCATCGAAAAAGAGAATGGCCGGTGGGGCAAACGGCGGATCGGCGAAGGCTCGCCGGGCGAAGTGAAACTGGGCCGCCTCAACGGTCTGCAGCGGGCCTTCGCTACCGTCGAGCCGTGGCACGGCAACGGCATCGTAATCTACGAAGAGACCATGCCGAAACTCACCCCCCAGGGCGCGCCCCCGGCGCGTGGGCCGCGCCCGTGGGACGGCAGGGAGTGGCCGCGGCAGTTCATCGAAGAGCGGCTGGCGCAGGCCCACGCCCTCGGTTGGGGGGACTTCGACGGCGATGGCGGGGAGGAACTCGTCGTCGGCTGGCGGGAGAAGAACTTCGGCATCGCCGTCTATAGCCGCGCCCGCGATGGCCAGTGGGCGCGGACGCTGTTGGTCGACGACGGCGGCATGGCCACCGAGGACCTGACCGTTGCCGACCTCGACGCCGACGGCCGCCCCGAGATCATCGCGGTGGGCCGGAAGACGGCCAACGTCAAGATCTACTGGAACGAGTCCGTGAGCGCGTGGAAGCGGCACGAGATCACTCGCGGCTTCGCCAATCATACCGCCGTGGGCGGCGACTTCACGGGCGACGGCAAAGTGGATGTGATCGTCAACGACCAGACCAATCTGCGCACGGTGCTCTATAGCGCTCCGGACTGGAAACCCACCGTGCTGCAGCAGGGTACCTGGGCGATTCATGCGGCCGTCCTGGACGTCGATGGCGACGGCGACCTCGACTGGATCGGCGCCCAGTACTCCCCGGGACTGATCTACTGGCTCGAACGGCCGAAAAATCCATTGACCGATCGCTGGCCCATGCACGTGATCGACGACGTCGTAAACGGCGTGCACGGGCTGTGGCTTGGCGACGTGGACGGCGATGGCAAACTGGACGTGATCGGCAACAGCGGCCAGCCCAAGGGCGTCCATGCCGATTCGATCGCCTGGTTCAAAGCGCCGAAAAATCCCCGCCAGCGCTGGCGGCGCACGGTGTTTGCCGAAGGCGATGCCCCCGGCTTGAGCCACTACATGGGCTTCGGCGATGTGAACGGCGATGGCCGCGGCGATATCGCGGCGGGCGCCAAGGTGGGCGCCACCGGCAACTGGTTCGCCTGGTGGGAGGCCCCGGCCGACCCCTTCCGGAAGGGCTGGAAGAAGCACGTCATCGCCGAGGGGCAGGAGGGCGCGACCAACATCGCCATCGTCGACGTCAACCGGGACGGGAAGATGGATTTTCTGGCCACGCGCGGACACGGCGTGGGCGTTGTCTGGTACGAAGGTCCGTCGTGGCAGGCGCACGAAATCGACCGCAACCTGGCCGGGCCGCACGATCTCGCCGTTGGGGATATCGACGGGGACGGCAGCGTGGACGCCGTCACCTGCGCCAAAGATTCCATGGTCTGCGCGTGGTTTGAAAACGACGGGCAAGGGAACTTCCGCACCCGCCCCATCCATCTCGACCAGGCGGCTTACGACATCCGTCTCGTGGATATGGATGGCGACGGCGACCTCGACGTCCTGGTCGCCGGACAGAACTCGAACAACGTGGTCTGGTACGAAAACCGCCTCAAGCGCCGCTAACCGGCGGCCGCTCAGAGGGAGTTCAGAAAGGTTTTGACGGTCTCGATCCCCTGGTGGAAGTTGGGCAGGTGGAACTTCTCGTTGGGCGAATGCAGGCCATCGTCCGGCAGTCCGAAGCCCATCAGAATACTGGGAATGCCCAGGGCCTCGCGGAACAGACCGACAATCGGGATCGAGCCCCCGGAACGGATATACACCGTCTCGCGTCCGAAGGCCTGCGTCAGCGCCGCGGCGGCCTTGGCGATGAGCGGATGCGCGGGGTCGACGCTGGCCGCCGGCGCCCCGTGCAGCAGCCGGAACTCGGCGGTTACGCCGCGGGGGGTGGCGGCGGCGATGGCCGTCCGGATCTGTTCGACGACGATGGCGGGGTCCTGATCCGGCACCAGGCGAAAGCTCACCTTGGCAACCGCCGTCGAGGGGATTACCGTCTTGGCGCCCTCGCCGGTGAAGCCGCCGCGGATACCGTGGACTTCGAGAGTGGGGCGGGCCCAGGTGCGCGCAAAGACGCTGTAGCCGGGTTCGCCGGTCAGCGCGCTGGCGCCCACCTCCGTCCGCCGGTAGTGCTCTTCGTCAAACGGCAGGCTTGCCCAGGCACGGCTCTCCTCCGGACTCGGTGCGCGCACGGCGTCGTAGAAGCCGGGGATGGTGATGTACCCATCGCGATTCTTGAGCGCCGTCAGGATCTCGGCCGCGGCCATCAACGGGTTCGGCGCCACCCCGCCGTAGACCCCACTGTGCAGGTCCTGCGCCGGGCCCTGGACGTGGATCTCGCCGTAGACGATCCCGCGCAGTCCCACGCAGAGCGCCGGCAGGCCCGGGGCGAACATTTCGGTGTCGCAGATGAGCGCCGCATCGGCGGCCAGTTCCGGCGCGTGGGCGGGAACGTAGCTCGTTATGTGCTCGCCGCCGGACTCCTCTTCTCCCTCAATCAGCACTTTGACGTTGCACGGCAGATGTCCATCGCGTTCGATCAATTGCCGCACGGCCGTCAGCAGAATGAGCGTCTGCCCCTTGTCGTCGCAGGCGCCGCGGGCGTAGATGTTGTTGTCGCGGATGACCGGCTCAAAAGGGGGCGAGTGCCATAGTTCGAGCGGATCTGGCGGCTGCACATCGTAGTGGCCGTAGAGCAGCAGCGTAGGCTGGCCAGGGGCCGTGAGCGACTCGGCATAGACAAGCGGGTGGCGGCCCGGGGCTTCGATCAGTTCAACGCGAGGCAGCACGGCCAGTTCCGCGGCCACCCATTCGGCGGCCCGCCGGACGTCGGCGGCGTGGGCGGGGTCGGAAGAAACGCTGGGGATGCGGAGAAACTGCACCAGCTTGTCGAGGGGAGTCATCGCTTTACTGTACCGTGGCTCCGGCTACCCCGCCGGCGACGATACAATAACAATTTCCCATGGAACCAAAACTCCGAATCGCCGCTATTACCGATGAATTCTCGCCGTCCGACCTCGCCGTGGCCCTCGATGCCATGTCCGCCATTGGCATGACCGGCGCTGAGCTCCGCGTTGTGTTCGGCAAGAACATCATGGATCTGACCGACGACGAATTGGCCCGCGCCAAAGCTCTGCTCGACGCCCGCGGCTTTACTGTCATCGCCATCGCCTCGCCGATTCTCAAGTGCACACTGCCGGGGGCGCCGGATGTCGATACCCGCTTCCAGCAGGACATGTTCAACGCGAAATACACGATTGACGATCAGCCGGCCCTTGCGCAGCGCGCCTTCCGCATCGCGAAATTCTTCGGGGCCAAAGTGATTCGCGTCTTCAGCTACTGGCGCACCGTGGCTCCCGAACAGTGCTTTGACGCCATTGTCGCCGCGCTCCGGGATCTGGCCGATCAGGCGGCCGCGCAGGACCTGATCATCGGCCTTGAAAACGAACACGCCTGTAACATCGCCACCGCCGCCGAGGCCGCTAAGTTGCTTGATGCTCTGCCGCATCCGAACCTGATGCTGGTTTGGGATCCGGCCAACGCGCTCGTCTCGGGCGAAGTGCCGTACCCCGCCGGTTACAGCCTGCTGCCCAAAAAGCGCGTCGTGCACGTCCACGCCAAGGACTGCCACATGGACGGCCACAAGCCCGTCTGGGGCCCCGTTGGCACGCGCGAGGTGGATTGGAAAGGGCAGGTGGCCGGGTTGTGGAACGATGGCTACCGCGGCTGGCTGTCGCTTGAAACCCACTGGGCCGGACCGGGCGGTGACAAGTTTGCCGGCAGCACCATCTGCGGTTGGAACCTGCGCGGTCTGGCCGCCATGTAACGTTTTGGCTACTGTAAAGCCTTGTAAACTGTAGGCAGGAAATCCGATACCTGCACGGGTCCGGAGGCGTCAAAAAAGGGTGCTGCGATGCGAATGAATCGTCCGTTGATGATCGCGCTGCTGTTGGGGCTCACGCTCTGGAGCGCCCTCTACGCCCAGCGGCGCTTCCGGCGCGGCATGGACTGGCCCTTCCAGGAGACCGAGGACGTCATGCCCGCGGACGGCGATGAAAAAACCGAGTTCGCCTTTGCGCGGCTGCGGTACCCGAACTGGCGGAGCAGCGACCGGATGTGGTCCATGCGCGGCTCCTGGTCGATTGACTATCCCAAGGCGGACCGACAGTTTGTGCAGGGCGTCCGGCGTTTGAGCCGGCTGCATGTCCGGTCCACCGAACAGGTGGTGGATCTCGAGTCGGATGAGATATTTAATTGGCCCTGGGTCTACGTCGTCGAACCCGGCCACTGGGACCTCACCGACGCGCAGTGCAAGAAGCTGCGCGAGTATCTGCTGCGCGGCGGCTTTCTGATGACCGACGATTTCCATGGCTCCATGGAATGGGACATCTTCATGCTTTCAATGAAGCGGGTGTTCCCGGAGCGGGAGATGGTCGACATCCCCAATAAAGACCCGATCTTCCACGTCATCTACGATCTCGACAACCGCTTTCAGGTCCCCGGCATCGTGAACTACCCGTTTGAGCAGACCCATGAGTACGACGGCGTCAAGGATACCTGGCGCGGCATCTACGACGACAAGGGGCGGCTCATGGTTGGCGCCTGCCACAACATGGACCTCGGCGACGCCTGGGAGTGGGCCGATTCGCCCGAGTACCCCGAGCGCTACGCCTCGCTCGCCTACCGGATCGGGATCAACTACATCATTTACGCGATGAGCCATTAATGTTTGAACTCCTGTTTAAGTACCCGCTCACCGTTTATGAAAAGGGGAGCCTCGTCCTGCAGTCGGGATGGAGCCTGTGGTGGTGGGTGCTGGCAACCGCGGCGGCGGCGGGAGCCGTCGGCTGGCTCCTGTTGCGCCAGTGGAACAATGGCCGGCGGGCCCGGGCGCTCGTCCTGTGGGCCCTGCAATCCACCATGATCGCGCTCGTCTTGCTCCTGCTCTGGCAGCCCGGCCTCAGCATCGCCACGCTCAAGCCGCAGCAGAACATTGTGGCGGTGCTGCTCGACGACTCTCGCTCGATGGCCCTGACGGAAGACGGCATCAGCCGCCGCGATGAGTTGAAACGGACGCTCGAAGCCGGTCTCGCCGATGGTCTCGCCCGGAAGTTTCAGGTCCGCTACTACCGGATGGGGACGCGCCTGTCGCGTACCGGCGACTGGAAGGAGTTGACGGCGGAGGCCCCGGTTAGCCGCCTCAGCGAGGGCCTCGCGCAGATTGCCGCCGAATCCGGCAGCCTGCCCATCGGCGCGCTGGTCGTGATGAGCGATGGCGGCGACACGGCGGGCGGCATCGACCGGCAGACCCTGGCCACGCTGCGGAGCCGGCGTTTTCCCGTCCACACCATCGGTTTCGGACGGGAGAAGGCCGAAAAGGATCTGGCGCTGCTCGACGTGCAGAGCCCCGTCCGGGCGCTGGCCGATTCGCGGCTCAGCGTGATGGTTCGCCTCGAACAACGCGGCTACGCCGGCCAGCGCGCCAAACTCGTCCTGAGCGAGGAGGGCCGCACCCTCACCGCCAGAGAGATCACCCTCGCCGCCGATGGTAAGTCGCAGACCGAAAACCTTCTCTTCAACGCCGGCAACGCCGGCGCCAAAACCGTCAAGGTAACCCTCCAAACCCTCGCCGGCGAAACCAACCCGGGTAACAACACGCTCACCCGCCTCGTCCAGGTGGAGAGCCGCAAACCTCGCATTCTCTATCTCGAGGGCGAACCGCGCTGGGAGTTCAAATTCATCCGGCGGGCCCTTGAAGAGGATCGCTCGATTAACCTCGTCACCCTGCTCCGCACCACTCAGAATAAGATCTACCGCCAGGGCATCAACACCCCGGCCGAACTGGAAGGCGGCTTCCCCTCCACGCTCGACGAACTGTTCGCTTTTGAAGGCATCGTCATCGGCAATGTCGAGGCCGGATACTTCAGCCCCACGCAGGTCGAACTGCTCCAGCAGTTCGTCGATCGCCGGGGCGGGGGAGTGCTCTTCCTCGGCGGCCGCACCACGCTCGCCGACGGCGGGTACGGCGCCAGCCCCCTGCTCGAACTGCTCCCCGTCAACCCCGGCGACCGGCGGACGACCTTCGTCCGCGACCGGGCCACGGTCGAGTTAACCAAGGCCGGACAGGAGAGCCTCTACGCCCGGCTCGAAGAAGACCCGGCCCGCAACCTCGACCGGTGGAAGAAGTTGCCCTATCTGGCCGATTACCAGAACCCCGGAACGCTAAAGGCCGGCGCCGTGGTGCTGGCCGAGTCGGTGACCAATAAGGGCCGGCTGCCCTTGTGGATCACCCAGAACTATGGCCGGGGCCGGACGGCGGTGCTGGCCACCTCCGGCACCTGGCGCTGGCAGATGGCGCAGCCGCTCGAAGACAAGTCGCATGAGGTCTTCTGGCAGCAGCTTTCACGCTGGCTCGTCGGGGCCACGCCCGGACGGGTGGTCGCCCTCCTGCCGCGAACCGTCTTCAGCGATGAGCAGCGAATTCCGTTGCGGGCCGAAGTGCGGAACCGTCAGTTTCTGCCTCTGGCCGATGGGAGCGTCGAAGCCCGCATCAGCGGTCCCGATGGCGTTGCGGCCACCGTGCCGCTGCAACCCGATCCGGTCACCCCGGGCGTCTACCTGGGCGAATGGGGCGCCGAGAAGCCGGGTTCGTATCTCGTCGAAATGTACGCCACCCGCGCCGGCGAAGAGGTGGGGCGCGACACCATAAGCTTCCGCCGCGAAGACGGTGTCACCGAGGCTTACCACACGCAACAGGACCGCGAGACGCTCGAGCGGCTCAGCGCCCAGACCGGCGGCCGCTACTGGACGCCCCAGAACGTGAGCCGCCTACCGGACGAGATCACCTACTCCGAAGCCGGCATCACCACGCGCGAAGTAAAGGATCTGTGGAATGTTCCGCTGGTGTTTCTGCTGCTGGCCCTGCTGCGGGGTGGCGAATGGATGCTGCGGCGTAAGTGGGGGGCCGTGTGAAAAAACTGCTGTTGTTGGCTTCGTTTTGCACGGGATTGTTGCCGGCCGCCACCTGGTACATTACGGTGGCCGGCCTGGGCGGCGAGCCCGAGTATGAGACGCGCTTCCGCGGTCTGGCGGCCGAGTTGGATAAAGCGGTTCGCGCCACGCCCGACGCCAAGGTCACCACGCTAACCGGGCCGGACTCGACCAAGGCCCGCCTCGAAGCCGCCATCGACGAGTGTGTCAAAGGCGCCAAGGCGGACGACGTCCTGGTCGTGACGCTGATCGGTCATGGAACCTTCGACGGCGCCGATTACAAGTTCAACATCCCGGGCCCCGACCTCACCGCCGCCGAACTGGCCGCCAAGCTTGAGTTCGTCCCCTCGCGGCGACAGGTGGTCCTCAACACCACCTCGGCCAGCGGCGCCTCCATCGAACCGCTCCGCCGCGACTACCGCGCCGTCATCACCGCCACCCGCACCGGCACCGAGAAGAACGCCACCGTCTTCGGCCGGTTCGTTGTCGAAGCCTTCCGCGATCCCTCGGCCGATACCGACAAGAACGAATCCGTCAGTGCGCTTGAAGCCTTTCAGTACGCCGACCGCAAGACCACGGCGTTCTATGAAACCCAGAAGCGCCTCGCCACCGAACACCCGCTGCTTGAGGATACCGGCAAAGGTGCGGGGGTCCGCGCCCCGGCGCCGGACAACGGCCAGGGCCTGCTCGCCCGCCAACTGCCGCTCCTGCGCTTCGGCTCCCTGCAGCAGGCCGCCAAAAGCCCGGCCAAACAGGCGCTGCTCGCGCGCCGCGAGAGCCTTGAAGCCGAAATCGACAAGCTGAAGTACGAGAAGGCCGCCATGCCCGCCGACGAGTACCGGAAGGCCCTCGCCAAACTGCTGGTGCAACTGGCGCAGGTGCAGGAGGAGATCGATAAATGAGACTCCTCGCGCTCGGTTGGCTCACCATCGCGGCAGCCTGGGCGCAGGATTGCCGGAGCCTGTACCGGCAGGGAAAACTGGCCGAGGCGCGGGCCTGCCACGCCCGCGCGGCCGCCGGCGGAAACGCCCTCGCGCAGGCCGAAGCCCGCTGGTATCAGAACGATGCCGAAGGCGCCAACAGCTTCTTCCGCGCCGCCGTGCAGGCGCAGCCCAAGAACCCCGAACCGCGTGTGCGCTGGGGCCGCTTCTATCTCGAACGCAACAAGCGCGAAGACGCCGCCGCGCTGTTTGAAGAGGCGCTGGCCGTCGAGGCGGACTATCCGCCGGCCCTGATCGGCCTCGCCCTCGTCGCCGCCGGCTCGTTCGACGCCAAGTCGATCGAGTTCGCTGAACAGGCGCTCAAGAAAGATCCCCGCGCCTACGAAGCGCACGAGGTCCTCGCCCGCTTCGCCATTGAAGACGGTAATCCCGCCGAGGCCGCCGTGCAGGCCGATAAAGCGCTGGCAATCTCCCCCGCCGCCCTCGACGCCCTCATCATCCGCGCCACCATCGATTGGATGGAGGGCCACTCCGGCGACCAGTGGATCGCCCGGCTCAACCAGGCCAACCCGGCCTACGCCGAAGGCTACGCCCTGGCCGCCCGCATCTTTGTCATCAACCGCCGCTATGAGGAGGGCATCAAACTCTACCGCCGCGCCGTCGAACTGAATCCGGACTACCTGCCGGCGCGCTCCGAACTCGGCGTCAACCTCATGCGCCTCGGCCTTGAAGACGAAGCCAAGCCCATGCTCGAAGCCGTCTACGCGGCCGGGTTCCGCGATGCGGCCACCGTCAACACCCTGAAGCTGATGGACTCCTATAAGAACTTCGTCACCATCAGAAAAGGCAAGATCATCCTCCGCCTGGCCAAAAAAGAGGCCGATCTCCTTCGCCCCTACTTTGAACGCGAACTCGAACGCGCCGTTGAAGTCTTTGAAAAGAAGTACCAACTCGTGCTCGACCGCCCGGTGCAGCTGGAGGTCTACCCCGACCACGAAGACTTCGCCGTACGCACCATGGGCCTGCCGGGCCTCGGCGCCCTCGGGGTCACCTTCGGCAACGTGGTCGCCATGGATTCCCCCTCGGGCCGCAAGCCGGGCAGTTTCCACTGGGCCAGCACGCTGTGGCATGAACTGAGCCACGTCTACGCCCTCGCCGCCACTCGCCACCGCGTCCCCCGCTGGTTCACCGAAGGCCTCGCCGTCCACGAAGAAACGGCCGTCGATCCCGAATGGGGTGACCGGCTCGACCCCGGCGCCATCCGCGCCATCAAAGACAAAAAGCTGCTCCCCATCGCTAAGCTCGACAAAGGCTTCACCCGCCCCAGCTATCCGAACCAAGTCATCATCAGCTACTTTCAGGCCGGCAAGATCTGCGACTACATCGAAAGGAAATGGGGCTGGCCCGCGCTGCTTGCCATGCTGCGCGATTTCGGCGCCGGCGCCGGCACCCCGGCCGTCGTCGAAAAGCATCTGAAGATTAAGCCGGAGGCGTTCGACCAGGAGTTTCTCGCCTGGCTCGAAAAACTCACCGCTGCGCAGGTGCAGGGCTTTGAGGAGTGGACCAAGCGCCTGCGCGCCCTCGGCGCCGAGGTCAAAGCCGCCCATTGGGACAAGGTGATCCCCGAAGCCGAGGCGCTGAGCCGCATCTATCCGGACTACGTCGAAGCCGGCAGCCCGTACGAGATCCTCGCCGATGCGCACCTTCAAAAAAAGAACCCCGCCGGCGCCATCACCGCCCTGCATGCCTACGCGAAAGCTGGCGGCCGCTACCCGGCCACCCTCAAAAAACTCGCCAAACTGCTCGACGACTCCGGCCAGACCGAACAGGCCGCCCGCGCCCTCGAGCGCATCAACTTCATCTTCCCCGTGCAGGACGAAGAGATGCACCGTCTGCAGGGAGAACTCTGGCTGAAACTCGGCAACACCGACAAAGCCATCCGCGAGTTTCAGGCCTCGGTATTCTCGAACCCAATCGACGCCGCCACTTCCTACTACAATCTAGCCAGAGCCTACCGCGCCGCCGGGAAACTCGAAATCGCCCGCGACAACCTTGTATCCGCCCTCGAAGCCGCGCCCAGTTTCCGCCCGGCCCAGAAACTTCTCCTGGAGCTATCGAAATAAATGTCCACTACCCCATCCACCCTCGACACCTCTGAGCTGCGGGCTCGCGTCGAGCGGTTCCAACAAGCCGAAGCCCGGATTGTCGAGCAGGTGCGCCGCGTCATCGTGGGTCAGAACGAGGTCATCGACCAGGTGTTGATCGCGCTCTTTGTCGGCGGCCACTGCCTCATCACCGGCATGCCCGGCACCGCCAAAACCCTCCTCGTGCGCACCGTGGCCACCACCCTGGGCCTCACCTTCAAGCGGATTCAGTTCACCCCCGACCTGATGCCCACCGATATCACCGGCACCGACATCATCGAGGAGGACTCCACCACCGGACGCCGCGTCTGGCGCTTCGTCGAAGGTCCCATCTTTACCAACATCCTGCTCGCCGACGAAATCAACCGCACCCCGCCCAAAACCCAGGCCGCCCTGCTCGAAGCCATGCAGGAGAAGTCCTGCACCGTCCGCGGCCAGCAGTACACCCTGCCAAAGCCCTTCTTCGTTCTCGCCACCCAGAACCCCATTGAACTGGAAGGCACCTACCCGCTGCCCGAAGCCCAGCTCGACCGCTTCCTG
>JADCJL010000064.1 GCA_020247055.1 Acidobacteriaceae bacterium
CCTCTTCGAGCAGCACCGCGAACTCGTCTCCGGCAAAACGGCTCACCATGTCGGTCGGCCGCACGCACTTGCGCAGGCGGTCGGCCACCCCCAGCAGCAGTTGGTCGCCCGCCAGGTGCCCCAAACTGTCATTAATCACTTTGAAGCGATCCAGGTCCAGAAACAGGAGCGCAAAGATCGGCGCCTGCCGCCCCATGTCCGCTTTTCGCTTGGTCAACTGACCGAGGCGCGCCATCAGGAACCCGCGATTGGGTAGGTTGGTCAGCTTATCGTGGTAGGAGTCGTGCAATGACGTCCGGCCTGCGTTGATCACCGAAGTCATGTCGCGTAGCGATCCGGACAACGAGACCGGCTTGCCGCTGCTATCCCGCTGACACGTCCCACGGGCCGAAACCCAGATGTAACCGCCATCATGGCGCAGCAACCGGTGCTCATTCGAAAACATCGGCACCTTGCCCTCAAGGTGCTTAGCGATATCCTCGCGCAGATCTTCAATGTAGCCAGGATGCACCCGGCTGAACCACTCCTCCACATCGCCCCGCAGCTCATCTGGATTGTAAAGGAGGAGCCGCGCGTATGAGGCGTTGAAACTGAACGAACCGTTGCGGAGGTCCCAGAACCACAAACCATCCTGCGTCGCTTCCCCCGCCGTCAGGAATCGTTCCCGCTCGTTCAACCCGGACGCCTTCCGCTCGCTCGTGGTCTCTTCGGCCATACGCAACGTTGCCATCCGCGCCCGCGCCCACTGCAGTGTCAACGTAGCCGCGCTGGTCCCCAGCAGGACCAACAACCCGCTTGCATGCTGCCGCGGCGTGAGCCAAACCAGCGAAAAAATCGTCCAACTCAAACACACGGGACCAACCACTAGCGAGAACCAATGCTTCCGCGACAGTCCAATACAGGATCCGGCCACGATCACCAACATCGGGCTCAGCATCGACGCGGTCGCAGTGGACCACCATTCCAGGTTCAGCCGCAGCGTCATCAAGGCCGCGAGGCCCTGCAAGAGTGGCAACTCGTACCGGCCGACAACCTCTTCCCGGCGCAACACCCATCCCGCCGCCAGAAATCCAATCCCCGTGAACAGATCAAACAGGCTGTGACGCTGCGGCGGCCATCCCGCCAAAAAGCCCGGTAGAGCTTGGCAGAGATACACAAAGCCCGAAAGAACGATCACTAGGTGCGAGTTCAACATAACAGTGATTCGCCAATTAGTTCCATTACAGGCGTCATAGTTGATAACACCATGACGATGGTTATAAAGCTATGAACCAAATGGTTCATTTCTCGATAGGAAAACAGTACCAAAAAGGAGTACGGTGAACACCTGAGAACCGCCCCCGGCCCTCTGTTATCTCATCGCCCGCGCGTACGCCAGCCAGGAAATTCCTGCCAGTACCCCCAAACCTCCTACTACCGGAAGATAGTCCCCTCCGTACGAAAGTACCAGCGCGGCCAGCAACGGACCCGCGGCCCGGCACAAAATCGCCGGACCCATCAGCGCCCCGCTCGCCGCCGCATACTGCGCGAACCCAAAACGCTCCCGTATACTCACCCCCCGCACAATCGTCATCACCCCGTTACTCGCCCCGTAAAGCGCCACCGCCGCCCCCAGCGCCACCACCGGCCCCGCCGGAAACGACAACAGACTCAGCGCCACCACCACCAACAACTGTGCCACGTTCGCCGTCCGCGTAATCGGCCACTGCGCCCCCCACCGAAACTGCAACCCCCGGCCCAACACCTGCACCGGCCCCGCCAGCGCCGCCAGCGCCGTTGCCGCGCCCAACCCCAGTCCCCGCGCCTGCAACAACGGCACCAGATGCACCGACAGCGCCGAAAACACCACCGCGTGCACCATAAAACTCACCGCCAGGCACTGATACTCCGGCCGCCGCACCAGCGCCCCCATCTCCTGCCGCCAGTGCCGCCCCGGCCCAGTTTCGCCGGCCGTCGTCCCCCCGGGAAGCGCCAGCCAGTGCAGCGGCACACAAACCAACCACTGCAACAGCCCGTACCCGGCACAGCACTCGCGCCAACCGAACGCCGTCGCCAGCACCCCGGTCAGCGGCCAGAAGACGGTACTCGCCATTCCCCCGGCCAGCGTGATCATCGTCAGCGCTTTCTGGTAGTCCGCATCGTAGAGGCGCGCCAGCACCGCGAAGGCCGTTTCGTACAGCGTGGCCCCCATCGCCAACCCCGTCACCGCCCACACTACGTAAAACTGCCACAACTCCCGGCACGCGCCCATCGCCGCCAGACACACCCCTGCCAGCGCCGATCCCACCGTCATCACCACCCGCCCGCTCACGCGCCGCAGCAGTACCCCCACAGCAAACGTCGACACCCCCGTCAGCAGCAACCCCAAAGAGAACGCGCCCGTCAACGCCTCCTGCGACCAGCCCATCTCGGCCGCCATCGGCCCCTGCAGGATGCCGAAGGCATAGTAAAGCGTCCCCCACGAAATCAGTTGCGAAACGCACAGCGCCCACACGGGCCGCCAACCCGGTCTGCCCGTCATCCGTCCAGCCGACTCAGCACCAGGTAGCGCACCTCTGCTACCGCCCCGCCCGCCACCCGCAGCGCGCGCAGCGTCATCGCATTCCGCCCCGCCGCCAGGGTCATCACCCCCAGGCTCCAGCGCCGGAAATCCTTGGCGTAAGACTCCTGCCCCCGGTCGTGCCGGTCCTGCGCCGCACCCACCGCCGGCGGATCGTGCGCCACCGGCACCGCCGACTCCACCCTTGCCGACCCACACCGCAGCTCCACTACCGAGCCCGCCGCCGGCGCCGTATAGTGCAGCACCGCTTCATACGCACCCGGCGTAACGACCTCCACGTTCCAGAAGATCCGGTCGCCCGTCTGCGTCCAGTTGGTGAAGTACGAGCTATTCGGCGCCGTATTGCTCCGGCGGATCCCGCCGGAAGCCAGTCCGTCCCGCGCCGGCAGATACGTCAGCCGTGCATGGCCTACCGGAAACGGCCGGTCGTCCGGGCCCACCAGCGGCAGCATCTCCCGGCCCCAGGCCGCTGCCGCCGCCCGCAGCCTGGCCGCCTCGGCCGGCTCCTCGGCAGCCACGTCGCGGCTTTGTCCGGGATCGTTCACCAGATCAAACAGCCGCCCCTCGGCATCCAACCGGTGCCGCTGCGTCCGCACGCTGATCCGCCGGTTCCAGTGCGAAAACAGCATCCGGTCCGGCCAGTTCGCCGCCGGCCGCGCCGTCAGCAGCGGCTCGAGACTCACCCCGTCCAGCGGCTTCCGGCTCCCCACCGGCACCCCTGCCAACGCCGCCAACGTCGGCAATAAATCAATCGCCCCGGCAATCTTTGCAATCCGCCGCCCCGCCGCAATCCGGCGCGGCCAGCGGACCAGCAGCGGCGACCGTACTCCGCCCTCGTCCACCGACCCCTTCCGCCCCTTCATTCCGCCGTTCCACCGCCAGCTGTTCGGACCGTTATCACAGAAAAACACCACGATGGTGTCCTGGTCGAGCCGCAGCTCCTTCAGCCGGTCGAGCAGCCGCCCCACATTCCAGTCGATGTTTTCCACCATCGCCAGCGCCGCCCGCGTCATGGCCACGTCCTCCTGCGCCGGGTCGGTCGCCCGCAGGGCCGGCTGCAGGTTGGCAAACCGGTTGTAATAAGCGTCCGGTACCTGCATCGGAGAATGCGGTGCATTCAAAGGCACGTAGCAGAAGAAGGGCCGCGACCGCTTCTGGCTGATAAACGCCATCGCGCGCTCCGTCAGGTCGTCCGTAATGTAACCCCGGCCTTTGACAAACTGCCCGTTGTGGTCCATCTCCGTGTCGAAGTAGTGCGCCCAGTGGCCGGAGGTAAACCCGTAAAACTCCTCAAATCCCCTGAAATTGGGATGATACGGCGCCTGCGAACCGTTGTGCCACTTGCCGAACGCCCCGGTGGCATAGCCGGCCGCGCGAAACGTCTGCGCAATCGTGTGCTCGTCAACGTTCAGCCGCTCCTGCCCGGTGCTCACCCCCCGCACCCCGCCGCGCGGATGGTAGCGCCCCGTCAGAAACTCCGCCCGCGTCGGCGCACACACCGGACACACGTAGAAACGCTCAAACTGCGCTCCGTCCCGTCCAATCGAATCGATCCGCGGCGTCGAAAGGTTGCTGTTCCCATGCAGACTCAGGTCGCCCCAGCCCTGATCGTCGGTCAGGATGACCACCACGTTCGGCCGCCGCGCCCGCCGCTGTCCGCTCAGCTGTCGCTGCCCGATGGCAGCCGGAACGGCCGCCAAAAAACCTCGGCGTGAGAGAGTCATCCCCTCACTATAGCGACTCGTCCCTCTCCTCAGCGGACCCAAACCGTCGCCGGACTCCGGCTGCTCCGCCCGCCCACCGTCCAGACCACCGGCTCCGCCCGCACCTCCCGCGCCGCCCGCCCGGCCAGTCGAACGTTCACCTGCGCGAGGCCGATAAATCCCGGCACCTCCCCGGCAAACAGCACCGTAGCCGCCTCGCCGCCCACCGTCACCGCCACCGGCAGCGCCAGCAACGGATGCACCGGTCCCGCCGCCGCCCCCGTCTCTCGCACGCCAATCACCGCCCCGGCCCCGGTCCCGAACAGCACCAGCACGCTGCCCGGCAGCGCCGCGCCACCCGGCCCGTTGCGGCTTCCATCCTCGTTTAAGGCCACCACGTGCCGCGTTGCAAAGTCCTGAAACAACTCCGGCGATGCCTCCACCACCGGCACGGTGATCCGGTTGGAGGGCACGGTCCCGCCCATCACCTGCATCGTCACCGTCGAACCCGGCCGTAACTCGTATGGCGCCTGGAAGTTGATCTGATAGGCATCCGCGTAGAGCAGCGGCGCCGCTGTGCCATCCAACAAAACACGCGTGCCCTCCAACTCCCGCGGCAGCTGTCCCCGCGCATCGAGTCGCGCCGCCGCGCCTCGCGCCGGTCCCAACTCCTCGACAAAGATCGTCAGCAGCGCCCCGGGCACCAGGGGCGCCGCCGGGCCGCCGGCTGCGTTGGCCATCGCGTTCGCCCGGAGAAAGCCGAATCCGTAGGGGTCGCCCGTCGTCCATTGGATTACCGTCTGCTTCAGGTCGGCGCAGGCGCCCTCGGCCCCACCGGGTTCGTAGTCGGCTAGCGCCGCCCCCAGCCAGGAAACGCCTTCATTTTCAAACGCCAGCAGCGTCAGAAAACCGCCTTCGTTCAGGCACCCGGTCGCCGCCCCCCACTCGGTAACGACCACCGGCGCCCGGCCCAGCAGCGGCCGGAACTCCTCCAGCACATCGGCGCCGCCCGCCGGACGCCCCGCGTAGATCACCTGCGGATCGCTCACCGCCGGCCCCGGCCGCACCACCGGATGCCGCGCTCCCGCCGCCCGTACCAACGCCAGGTCCACCCTCGTGTCTACTTCCAGCAGCACCCGCGCATGCGCCCCCCACCGCCGCCACTCCGCCTCCCCGCTACCGGCTAAGATCACGGCCAACTGGCTGTCGAGCGCCGCCTCCACCACCGCCGCCCCCAACGACGCCGGTACCCGCACCACGTTCAGATTCCAACGGACCCGCAGAATACCGAACGTCTCCCGCGGCTGTCGCAGCCCTTCCGCCGTCACGTTCATGCCCCGCAGAGTCACCGGCACGCCCCGATCGAGCAGTTGCCTGCCCTGCACCGTCAGCGGACCCGTCACCGCCGGCAGCACCGGCGCATGGGCCCCGGCCTCGACCGCCGCAACCGCCAGCAGCAGACACGCCCTAATCGAGCGGCGCATAACCGGTCGCCTTGGCGGCGTCAAAAGAGAGACAGTGCCATCCGGCCGGCCGCCGTCCGTCCGGGCTCGCCGTGCCGTAGATGGCACAGAGCTGATAGACGCTCCCCTCCGCCGCCGGCTGGTAGCCGTACGGCGCGCCGGTCACCGGGTCTTTCCATCGCACCGTCCGCCCCGCCGCGTTCTCATCGAGCGCGCTCAGCGCCCCGGGCAACCTCCGGCTACCCACCGGCCCGGCCTGCCAGTCCTCGTGGATCCGCCGCGCAATCGCCAGCAGATCCTCCCCGCGCCGCCGGTCCTGGGCCAGAATCCGCTGCCGCTCCGGCGTGCCCGTGTAGGAGAAGCCGGCCACCAGCGTGGCCGCGATCAACCCGCCGGCCAGCAGCGCAAACCGGCTATGCCAGGCCCGCGCCTTCCCGCCGTCCTTGCTCGCTCCCTGGGTGTAGTAGGAAAATACGGCGCCCGCCAGCCCCAGCACCACCAGGGCCTTCAGAAAGAATCGGCGCGTCAGCTCGCCTTCCAGGAACACCGCCACCACCGCCACCAGATCGCCAATGAAAACACTGGCCGTCAGCAGCAGCGCCAGATTGGTCAGCCAACGCCCCACCGGCGAGGCCGTCTTGTCCGGGTTGGCCGCCACGTCGGCCAGAATGCTCCTGGTCGCCAGAACAAACACGGGAAACGCCACCAGAATCCCCGCAATCTGCCAGCTGACCTGCCGCATCGCCCACGGCGCGCGCGCCACATCGAGCACATCCGGCGTCCAGAAGTCGATCATCGTAAACCAGATCGATCCGATCGCGCACACCCACACCCCCAGCGTCCCAAACGCGACCAGATGGTAGAAAGCCTCGCGCGCCGCTTCAAGCGTACTCCGGGGCGTGGGCACGGCCACCCCCGTCGCCTCGGCGTACCACGCCCCCAACGCCGCATAAACGGTCCGCGCTGGCCACCCCTGCTGCTTGAGCAGCTCCACCAGAAAGCCGTCGCCCGCCCCCGCCTCCTTGGCCGCGCGCAGAAACCGTCCCAACTCGTCCATGGCTCTACCATAACCCGATTACCGCCGCAGTGGTACACTACTACTAGATAGATCGGTACGTTGGGGGCGAAACGGCTTCGACGGGATCGAGTCATCGTAGAGAGGCGTGTCGGGTTCCGAGCTCCCGTAAAACGATCGGAAAACCATAACTGCCAATCAGCAGTTTGCTTACGCTGCTTAATTAGCAGCGTCGCTCTTTAGTTGGTGTCTGCCACGGCTAAAGCAAGCGTCACTCGGTGGACTGGACCGCAAGCTTCTGTTCGGAGCCCAGGGTTGAGATCAATCGAACTGGGATTGGGGCGTCTTGCTGGTTCAACTGCTCCTTTCTGAGAACCACGAATCAGATACACACGTAGGCTCTTTACTTTGAGCGTTCTCGGACGCGGGTTCGACTCCCGCCGCCTCCACCAACTTCCATGCCGGACCCAGCCACCGAACCCATCGAATGGCGCCATGAAAGTGGCCTTCTGGTTTCTACCGACAAAGCCCTTCTGCAGCGTGACCGCATTCACGCCGCTCTGACCGTCAGCACCTGGTCGCCCGGCATCGATCCGGCAACCGTCAACCGGGCCATCGATCACAGCCTCTGCTTCGGGCTCTACCGCGACGGCGTCCAGGTCGGCTTTGGCCGGTTCATCACCGACTACGCCACCTTCGCCTACATGGCCGATGTCTACGTCGATCCCTCCCTACGCGGCCAGGGCCTCGGCCGCTTCCTCGTCAGCTGCATGCTCCAATACCCCGGCATGGAGCGGTACCGCCGGCTCCTCCTCGCCACGACCACCGCCGCCTGGCTCTATCAGAAGTTCGGCTTCGCCGTGCCCACCAATCCCTCGCTGTTCTGGCAGATCAATCGGCCCGATGTCTACGCCGGCGCGAGCCAGTCCCGCGCCAACGCCTCGGCCGACGAAGACAGATCCACCATCGCGCAGCCCGACTCCTCGCCGTCGACGAAGTAGTGCGCCTCAATCCCCGCCGCCGTCGGCCGCAACTCCAGCCGTTTGGCCTTGGCGTCCAACCGCAGCGTCTCGCCGAGCCACGTAAACTGCACCAGCACCCGCTGCCCATGGCCAATCGTCCGGCACTGCGTCAACAGCTCGGAAGTAAACGCCGATTTCCGCAGCGCCTCGGCGTACGGAGCCCGTCCAAGGGCGGCCGCGCGGTCGGCCTCCCGCTGCTCCCGTTCCCGGCGCAGCGTCTCCGGGTCCTTCTCCTCCCGACTCTCAAGCGCCTTCAGATTGTTTTCGAGGCTATCGAGAAAGCTCACTCCTCACCGCCCCCGCGCGCCACCTGAAAATGGCTCAGTGAATCGGCGTACTGCGCAATCCCCTTGGCCAGCGCCTCGGCCATCCGCTGCCGCGACTCGGTCTTCATCAACTCCTTCTCATCCCGCGCGTTGCTCAGAAATCCGATCTCAGCCAGCACACTCGGCATATTCGCGCCGATCAATACGACAAACGGCGCCTTCTTCACGCCCCGGTTCCGGGCGTTCGCCGCCTGGTTGTACCAGCCCCGCGACAGCGCGGCATTAATCCGGGAAGCAAACTCGCGGGACTCGTTTACCTTTTCCTTGAGAGCGATCTTCTGCAGCAGATCGCGCAGCTCAAACACGCCCAACTCCGAAGAGGCATTCTCCCGCGACGCGGTCTCGAGAGCGTCCTTCTGCGTTGTAAAGCTCAAAATGAAGGTCTCGATTCCCGATACTGTCTTGATCGGGGAACTGTTGGCGTGTATCGATAAGAATAGATCGGCGCGGCTCTCGTTGGCAATTCGCGTCCGCTCTTCGAGCGCCACAAAGCGGTCGTCGCGCCGGGTATAGATGACCTCGGCCCCTAACTCGTCGGTCAGCAATTGGCCCAGGCGCAGCGCAATATCCAGCACCAGCTCCTTCTCGGTCAACCCGGAGGGCCCGGCCGTACCTTGGTCGTGGCCGCCGTGGCCGGGATCGAGCACAATCCGGCGAATTTTGAGGCCCAGGGTCCGGGTCATCGTAGCAGCAGCCTGCGCCGCCGGTCTCGCCTCGCGCGCCCCAGCCGCCGGCCGACGAACGGGCGGGGGCGACGTCCGGGCGATCACGGGCGCCGGCGGGCGCACCGTCTCCGGATAAGGCGGATACTGCGGCGTGGTTACCGCAACCAATGTCGGCGGCAAAGGACTGGCCAGCTCCGGAGGAGCGTCCACCCAACCGGCTGGCGCAGCAATGGCCACTACCGGCGTCCATATCCTGCGCTCGACCTGAGGCCGGACTGCCGCGACGGCGGCCGCTGGCGTCTTCGCCACCTTGCCCGGCCGCCGCAACTCGAGAATCAGCCGCGTCGGGTTCGATAATGTCTCTTTGGTGACGACCACATCGGTCGCCAGGTCCAGCACCATGCGGGTTACCCCACGCTTGGCCTCTCCCACCCGGATCTGCCGCAGCTGCCCGTCGTTAACGGCGATCGTGGCCGCCAACCGTCCCTGGATCCGCGCCTTCGTGTCGGCGAAATCGAAGAACACCCGGTCCGGCTGGCTGAGCCGGTTTTCGTGATACTCCGGCATGGCGGACAACTCCAGGGCCACCCGTGTCACCTCGCCCTGCGACCAGAAACGCACATCCTGGAGCACCGTCTGCGCAAAGCAGCCGGGCGCCAGCAAGGCGGCAGCGATCACCGGGATGGCAGCAGAGTTTCTCACTTGGTTCGCATGTGGACCCGCCCTTCGCTATCCGTGAAGACTTCCACCGGCCGGTGCGCGGGCGGAGGAGCAACTTCCGGCGGCGAGGAGCCGGCAGCAGCCTGTACTGGGTTCGCGGCCTGCGCCCGTCGAGCGTCGCCGTACCTCTTCCCTACTTTATACACATAATCCTGCGTCTCCCGGTAGGGCGGGATCCAACCGTAGCGATTCACCGCACCGGCCCCGGCGTTGTAAGCTGCCAACGCCAGCCGGTCATCTTTATAAAGGTCCTGCAGATCGCGTAAGTGCCGCACTCCCGCCCGGATGTTCTCCTCGGCGTCAAACGCGTTGCGCACTCCCAACTGGCGCGCCGTGCCCGGCATCAACTGCATCAGGCCCTGCGCCCCGACCGGCGAAACGGCATACGGGTTGTAGTTCGACTCCACCGCGATTACGGCGTGCACCAGCAAAGGGTCCACGTTGTATTGATTCGCCGCATTCTCCACCAGTTGATGAATCCGGCTCTCGGCCGGGTTCGCCTGCGGCGCCGCCGCCGCGGCGGGAGCCTCCGGGCTAACCAACGCCGGTGTGATCACGCGTCCCGTCACGGGCACCGCCCGCCGGATCAGTTGCCCGGTCCGGCGGTCTGCCTTCACCTCAAAGCGCACCCCACCCGGTTCAGCGGCACACAGCAGGACAGCGCCGGTCAATAAGAGACCCAAGGGTAGAAAACAAAACCGCATTAGTTCGGTTAAAACAATTCTTGTTAGCAATGATCGTACACTCCGTCCCGAAGTGCAATCGGGCGCAAACCCAATGCTATGATCTTCTCATGGAAACGTGCCGTGGATTCGTCCTCGCCGGGGGCCGCAGCAGGCGCATGGGGGAAGACAAAGGCCGGCTCCTCTGGCACGGTCAACCGCTGGTGGTCTACCAGTGGCGGCGGCTTGAAACTCTGCTGCCGAACTCTGCGGTAATCGGCGGTGCCTATCGAGACTGCGCGGTTCCTTCGCTGCCCGATGCCTTCCCCAGCCAAGGCCCCCTGGGTGCTATTCTTACGGCCCTCGCCGCCAGCCCCGCCGCTCTGGTACTGGCCGTCGACATGCCGCTCGTCTCCCCCGAGACGCTGGCCGGCCTCCTGCGCGGCTCGACCGCGGATGCCGTAATTCCCCGCCCCGCCGGCGGACGTCCGCAGCCGCTCGCCGCCCTCTACCGCCCCTCGGCCCAACCCAAACTCGCCGCCGCCTTCGCCCGCGGCACCCGGCGCGTGGTCGACGCCATCGAGGACCTCGAGGTGGATTGGCGAGACCTGCCGCCGGAAGAGTTTCGGTCCATGAATACCCCGGTCGAGTACGCGGAGGCGCTCGAACACTAAATGCCCCGCGGCGAGTTTCCCCACTACATCGAATTCCGTCACGTTTATAAGACGTTCGATCGCCCCGTTTTAGTCGACTTCAACTTTCATATCGACTCCGGGCAAACCGTCGCGATCGTCGGCCGCTCCGGCGTCGGCAAAAGCGTCAGCCTCGGCCACATCATGGGCTTCCTCAAACCGGACGCCGGTCAGGTGATCGTTGCCCACGAGGATACGACCAACTTCGGCGAGGCGGATCTGCGCCGCATCCGCAAAAAAGTCACCATGGTGTTCCAGTCCGGCGCTCTGTTTGACTCGCTCACGGTGGGCGAAAACATCGAGTTCTCGCTCGAACTCCGCGACGACTACGACACTCAGAATAAAGAGGACGTCGTCATGGGCCTGCTCGATCTCGTCGACCTGGCCGACTACCGCGACGCCTTCCCCTCGGACCTCTCCACCGGACATCGCCGCGCCGTCGCCATCGCCCGCGCCCTCGCGGCCCAACCGGAGTGCATCCTCTATGATGAGCCCACCACGATGGTCGACCCCATCATGTCGGACCATCTCAGCAACCTGATGCTCCGTCTCAAGTCGCAGCTGCGGCTCACCTCGGCCGTCGTCACCCACGATCTCGACCTGATGCGCAAGGTGGCCGACTCCGTCATCTTCCTCCACGACAGCCGCATCATCTACTTTGGCCCCGTAAGCGAACTCGACCGCTGCGACCATCCGCATATCCAAGAGTTCCTCGCCATGGATCGGGTCGAGATCACTTAGATACAATAGGGCGGTCGCCCATGTCGAAACTTATCATCTCCTTCGGCGAGATCATGCTCCGTCTCGCCCCCCCGAATTTTGAACGGTTCCTGCAGTCCCCGCAGTTCCTGGCCACCTTTGGCGGAGGGGAAGCCAACGTCGCCGTCGCCGTCTCCGGCTTCGGACTCCCCGCCCGGTACCTCACCGTTCTACCGGCCAATAACGCCATCACCGACTCTTTCATCGGCGAGATGCGCCGCTTCAACGTTGATGCCGATCACATCGTCCGCGGCAAGGGCCGCTTCGGCATCTACTTTGTGGAAACCGGCGCCAACCAGCGCCCCTCGAAGGTGCTCTACGACCGTGAAGGTTCGGCCATTGCTCTCGCCAAGCCCGGCGCCATCGACTGGTCCACCGCCCTCGCCGGCGGCACCTGGTTCCATATCACCGGCATCACCCCGGCCATCTCCGAGTCGGCTGCCGCCCTCGCCATTGAGAGTGTGAAAGCCGCCCGCGCCGCCGGCCTGAAGGTCTCCTGCGATCTCAACTTCCGCAAAAACCTCTGGAAGTGGGGCAAGACCGCCGCCGAGTTCATGCCCGAACTCTTCCAGTACGTCGACGTCGGCATCGCCAACGAAGAGGATTGCCAAATGACGCTCGGCATCAAAAACGAAGCCGACGTGCACTCGGGCGAACTCGATCTCGGGCAGTATGAAAAGCTGTCGAACGCCGTGCTGGCCGCCTACCCGCAGCTCGAACTCATCGCCATCACCCTGCGCGAATCTCACAGCGCCAGCCACAACGGCTGGTCCGCCTGCCTGAACAATCGCAAAGAGTTCCTGCACTCGCAGCACTACGAAATCCGCAACATCGTCGACCGTGTCGGCGGCGGCGACTGCTTCGCCGGCGGCCTCATCTACGGCCTCAACGCGCTCGGTAGTCACCAGGAAGCGCTCGAGTTCGCCGTCGCCTCCTCTTGTCTCAAGCACTCCATCCCGGGCGACTTCAACCGCTTCTCGGCCGACGAGGTGCACGGCCTGATCAAGGGCGGAGGTTCGGGCCGTGTGCAGCGCTAGAGTTCTTCTGCTGTGGGCCGCCGCCGCGGCGGCCCTCCCGGCCGAAACCTACGTCTCCCGCGTCGACGGCTCCACGCAGCCCTACCGCGTCCACGTGCCGAAGCAATTTGACGAAACGAAGCCAATGCGCCTCGACGTCATCCTGCACGGCCGCAACGCCAAGATCACCCCGGAAAGCTTCCTCGCCGCCAAGCCGCACATCGTCACCGACCGCATCGAACTGGAAGTCTACGGCCGCGGCAACAACGCCTACCGCTGGGCCGGCGAAACCGACGTCTTTGAAGCCATCGCCGCCGTGCGGGCCAAGTACAAGATCGACCCCGACCGCATCGTCCTTCGCGGCTTTTCGATGGGTGGGGCCGGCACCTGGCACCTCGGCCTGCACCATCCCTCCACCTGGGCCGCCATCGAAGCCGGCGCCGGATTCACCGAAACCATCAATTATGCGAAACGAACCCAGTTGACCCCGGTCGAACGGGCCGGGCTGCATATCTACGACGCCGTCGACTACGCCCCCAACCTGCAGCTCGTGCCCGGCGTCGGCTACGGCGGCGAACTTGATCCGCAGTTGAAGGCCTCGCAGAACATCAAGGAAGCCGTCGCCAACCTCACCGGTCTCCGCGCCCTCTGGCTCGTCGGCCCCAAGACCGAACACAAATGGCACCCCGACAGCAAAGCGGCTTCGGAGGCCTTTCTCGCTCGCAGCCTGCCCCGCAAGGCCAACGACCCCTACCGCTTCCTCACCTACACCCCGCGCTTCGGCGATGGCTGCATCGAGGCCCTCGAAACGCTCTATCAGCCCGCGCACCTCGAACAATCCGGCTCCACCGTGACCACGAAGAACGTCATGATGCTGCGCCTGCCGCAGGGCAGCTACACGCTCGACGGCCAGAAGCTTACCGGCGCTGTGTTCCATAAAGCGGCTGGCCGCTGGCGCAAGGGCGAACCCAAGGGTCTTATCAAGCGCAAAGGCCTGCAGGGGCCCATCGACGATGCGTTTATGGATCGGTTCGTTTCGATCGGCGAGCCCGACCCCACCTTCGCCGCCAACTGGAAACGCCACATGAACGGGCAACTGCTGCGGGCCGAAGCGCCGGTCAACGACGCCCATCTCGTCCTCTGGGGAACCCCCGAAACGAACCCGACCCTCAAGAAGATCCTGCCCCGGCTACCGGCGCAGTGGAAGGACGGCCGGATCACCATCAAGGGCCAGAGCTTCGACGCCGCCACCCACACGCTGGCCATGATCTACCCAAACCCGCTGAACCCCTCTAAATACGTGGTGCTCAACTCCGGCCACACCTTCGGCGCCAAGGACTTTGAAGGGACCAACGCCCTGCTCTATCCCCGCCACGGCGACTACGCGGTGATCGAAAAGGCTACGGGCGCCGTCAAGCTCTCGGGCTATTTCGATAGCCGGTGGCGCCTTGCTGATCAATAGCACGGCGCCGATCCGCGTCTGCGACAACGGCGGGTGGACCGATACCTGGTTTGCCCGCCACGGTCGCATCTTCAACATCGCCGTGCACCCCTGCGCCGAGGTGCAGCTGCGCATCAAGCCGCTCGACGGCGGTCCGCGCATCAACATCTACGCCGAAAACTACGGCGAGCGCTACTCGATCGATCCGCCCCGCGGGCGCTACTCCAAGCATCCGCTGCTCGAAGCCGCCTTTGATGCGATGTCGATCCCGGACAACATCGCCATGGACGTCTCCATCTACTGCGAGGCGCCGGCCGGGTGTTCGACGGGCACGTCGGCTGCCGTCAGCGTGGCGCTGATCGGAGCCCTCGATTGCCTTACGCCCGGCCGCCTGCACCCGCAGGAGGTAGCGCTGATCGCCCAGCAGATCGAGACGCGCCTGCTCGGTCAACAGTGCGGCATCCAGGACCAACTGGCCAGCGCCATGGGCGGCATCAACTTCATCGACATGCACGCCTACCCGGACGCTACCGTCCATCCCCTCGTGCTGCCCGAACCTACAGCCTGGGAGCTTGAGTCCCGCCTCGCGCTCATCTTCGTCGGCGACTCCCACAGCTCCTCGGCCGTGCATGAGAAAGTCATCGCCGGCCTCTCGCCCGGCGACCGCCGCCTGGGGCCTCTCCGCGAGACGGCGGCGGCTTCGCGCGATGCCCTGCTGGCGGGCGACTGGGCAGCCTTTGGCCGCGCGATGATCGCCAACACCGAAGCGCAGCGCGGACTGCACCCGGACCTGATCGGCCCCGCGCATCAGCGCATTATCGACATCGCCCGCGAACACGGCGCCCTTGGCTGGAAGGTGAACGGCGCCGGCGGCGACGGCGGATCGGTGACGCTGCTCGGCGGCGCCGACCGCGGGGCGCAACGCAGCCTGCTCCGCACGATCGGCGAGGAGAACCGGCGCTTTCACTCCATTCCCATTCGGCTGTGCGCCGATGGCCTCCGCCGGTGGGCCGCGCCGCCGCCCTCTCAACCCCACTACCCAACCGCGTAACGATCACGTTACAGTAAGGGGATCTATGTCCACCGTCACCCGACGCGCGGCCCTCGCAGCGCCCTTTTTCCTCAAGAATCTGCTCTCGGCCCCGCCGAGCGACCGCGTCCGTCTGGCTTCGTTCGGCGGCGGCGGCATGGCCTGGGCGACGCTGCACGGCATTGCCACGCACCCTAACGTCGATCTGGTCTGCGTGGCCGATGTCGACACCGCCCGCACCGGCCGCGTCCAGTCCACCTACCCGAAGGCCACTCTCCACCAGGATTGGCGCAAGATGCTCGACGCCAACTATAAGAACCTCGACGCCGTCTGCGTGGGCACCCCGGACCATATGCACGCTCCGCAAACCATGGCAGCGATGCGCCGCGGCCTGCATGCCTATTGTCAAAAGCCGCTCACCTCGCACGTGCACGAAGCCCGGCAACTGACGAAATTCGCCGCCGCCAAGGGCCTCATCACGCAGATGGGCATTCAGATCCATTCGAACGCCGAGTATCAGATCGCCGTTGCGCTCGTCCATCAGGGAGCCATCGGCAAGGTGAAAGAGGTCCACGCCTGGTCGAACAAAAAGTGGGGCGACGAATCCCCGCGGCCTACCCAGACCGACCCCGTACCCGCCACGCTCGACTGGGACGGCTGGATCGGCGTCGCCCGCCCCGAACCCTACATCAAGAACTACTGCCACCCCGGCAACTGGCGCAAACGCCTCGAGTTCGGCACCGGCACCTTTGGCGACATGGGCTGCCACATCTACGACCCCGTTTTCGGCGCCCTCGGGCTTTCGGCGCCGCTCACGGTACGGGCCGAGGGTCCGGCCCCGAACCAGCACAGCTACGCTACCAACGCGATTGTGAAGTACGTCTTCCCGGCCACGCCCTACAGCGCGGACAAGACCGTCGCCGTCACCTGGTACGATGGCGATGAGCGGCCGCCGCAGGCCGTGCAGGCGCTGCTCGAAGGCACGAAACTGCCCAGCCAGGGATCGATCATTATCGGCACCAAAGGCGTCCTTCTCGTGCCCCACGTCGAGATGCCGGCGCTCTACCCGAAGGCCGCGTTTGCCGGCTTCAAGATGCCCGATCTGCCAAAGAAGGATCACTACCACGAGTTCGTCGAGGCGATCCAGGGCAAGACGAAAACCTCCACCGCCTTTGCCTACTCCGGCCCGCTGAGCGAAACCGTGCTGCTCGGCAGCCTCGCCACGCGCTTCCCGCGCACCACCCTCGAATGGGATTCGGCCCGGCTGAAGTTCCGCAATGAGAAAGCGGCCAACCAGTATCTCAAGCGGCGCTACCGCCCGGGTTGGAAGGTGAAGGGCCTCGGATAAATGCGACTTCTGCTGGCGGTTTGGGCGGTGGCGGTTTATGCCCAGTCGCCCAATATTCTTGGCCGCGTGGATGTCCAGAAAGGCGAATCGCGCCGCAACGAGAACATCTTCATCACGGCCCTCGATAACAATACCCAAAAAGAGTCCAACATCCGCCTGGGCACCACGGCCACGGCCATTACCGAATTCAACGCCGCCACGCGCTACTACGGCGCTGAGTTTGGCCTCGCGCCCTCCGGCGGTCTACACCTGACCCCGGCCCGAGCGGCCAAGGCCATCCACGGCAACCTGCAATGGACGCACGCCAATTCGGCCGTCGCCGCGCGCAGCTTCTTTCAGGTGGGCGGCGTGCTGCCCGCCCGGCAGAACATCCTCGCCGGCCGCCTCACGGCGCCGCTCTGGAAGAACGCGGTGCTGGGGCTCGACGGCGCCGAAGACAACCGCTCCGGCTACGTCAACGGCAATGTTCTGGTGCCGCTCGCCTCAGAACGCTCCTGTCTGGCGACCGAGGCGGCCGCCTGCGCCGTCATCAACCGCTTTTTGCGGGCCTGGCCTGCGCTTGAACCCAACCGCACCGACATCGCAGCCCGTTTCCTGAACACCAACGCAGCGCAGGCGCTGAAGACCACCTCCACCACCGCCCGCCTCGACCAGGTGCTCGCCAAACACCGCCTGGCCGCCCGCCACACCTGGACGCACCAGGACATCGACGCCTTCCAACTCGTCGCCGGACAGAACCCCGACACCACCACCAAGTCGCACGACGCCCGGCTCACCTGGACCTACACCCGCAGCGCCCGCACCGTCCTCGACGCCACGGCCGCCTTCAGCCGCAACCGCACGCTGCTGGTGCCCGAACCCAACGCGGTCGGTCCGCAGGTGCAGATCGGCACGGCGTTTGAGAAGCTCGGCCCCGGCTCGTCGATCCCGCTCGATCGCATGCAGAACCGCTTCCGCTACTCGCTGCGGCTGCAGCAGCGCTTCTCGCGCCATACCCTGTCGGCCGGCGGCGAGTTCGCCCGCCTCCAGTTCAACGGACGCGAGGCCTCCTCCAATCGCGGCAATCTCTACTTCCGTAATGACTTCGGCCGCGATGCCATCACCAACTTCCGCCTCGGCGCCGTCAGTCGTTACAGCTTCGCCGTCGGCAGTCTGGACCGCGGTTTCCGGCGCAACGAACCCACGCTGTTCGTGCAGGACGTCTGGCGGCCGCGCGGCCAATTGACCCTCCACTTCGGCCTCCGTTATCAGCCGCAGACCGGCATCCGGGAGGTGGATAACCTCACGCCGATTCCCTTCCGCTGCGACTGCAACAACCTCGCGCCGAACCTGGGGCTGGCCTGGCGCCGGATTCGCGTCGCCTACTCGACGCAGTTTGGCGAAATCCTCCCGGCCACTCTGCAGCAGCTGCGCTGGAACCCGCCGGGCTTCCAGAAGATCGAAAACCAGGCGCCGCCCCTGTTGAACCTCCTCGAAGGCATCACGCTCAACCCCAACGCCCGCGCCATTGTCTTCAACGTCCCCTCCAATCTGCAGACGCCCTACTCCCACCAGTTCAGCCTATCTCTCGCGCTGCCCCTGCCGGCCGTCCTCGGCAAGCTCGAAGCCGCCTACGTCGGCAGCCGCACCTGGAAGCTGCTCTACATGCTATACCTGAACCGCGCCGAACCGGTGCCCGGCATTCCCCAAACAACGGCCACCATCAACGACCGGCGGCGCGACCCCCGCTACTTTGACTACCGCGTCCTCACCAACTCCCCGCGCGCCTACTTCGACGCCGGCAAGCTCACCCACACCCTGAACACGAAGAACGGACTTTCGGCCGAGACCTCCTACTGGTTCTCGAAGGCCATCGACACCGGGGCTACCTACGTCAACATCGCCGCCGGCGACGACGCGATGCAGGGGCAGTCGCAAACGCCGTTCAACATCGCGTCGGACCTCAAAGGAGTCAGCGATTTCGACCAGACCCACGCCCTGCTCACCCGCCTCTCCTACGAGCTTCCCGGACGGCAGCGGCTGCTCCGCCACTGGCGGGTTTCCTCGATTTTCGTCGCCAAATCCGGTATCCCCTTCAAAGTCATTACCGGGGCGGACTCGCCCGGCTTCGGCAACGTCGACGGCTCGACCGGCGACCGGCCCAACCTGCTCACCCCCTCTATTCTCGGCCGCACCATCAGCCATCCCGACCTCGCCGCAGCCCTGCTGCCCCGAACCGCGTTCGCCTATCCGAACCCGACCGATCCCCGGGGCAACCTCGGCAACAACGTCTTCCGGCGAGCCGCCTACCGCAACCTGAACGCGAGCCTCGAACGACGGTTCATCTTGCCCCACGAGCGCGCGCTCTCCTTCCGCGCCGAGGCCATCAACACGCTCAACACACCTCAGTTCGCCGAACCCGTCGGCGACCTGTCCAACCCGGCCTTCGGCAAGATCGTGAACACGTTGAACGACGGCCGTACGTTCCGTTTCTCGCTCAGTCTCGACTTTTAAGCAGTACGGCGTTGCTGCGCCGGCCATCAACGGTGACGACCACCTCGCCGCTTCTCTGCGTCACCGCACCGCCCAGGACGGCGATCATGTCGACACCCGGAGCGCCCGCCACTTCACTCACCGCGCTCACGGGCGCGGGCACACCGCCAATCGAGACCACCACATTCCGGCCGCGCAGGCCCGTCCCGTAGAGCAGCAGCAGACTGGCCGCTGCCGCCAGCGGCGAAGACGCCGGCACCACGCGCACCCCAGCGTTGGTGGGCACGACAGCGAGAATCAACCCCACTCCCGCGCCGGTCCCGGCTACGCTGAACAAACCCGGCGAGACCTCGTCCACGCGGACGTCCAGGGCCGTTGTCGCCCCGGTCAGCCGCGCCGGGCCTGCCGCCAGCGAGGCAGGCAGCACCTGGCGGCTCCCGCTCGCCAGCGGAAACGTACGACCATTGGCATCGGTGATGGACCAGGCGCCGTCACTCGTTTCAATATCCACCAGCAGGCCCGGAGCCAGAGGCGTCAGCTGCCGGCTGGCCGCATGGAGAACGGTGGGAGCGGGCCGATAAAACGGAGTCCCGGCTAAGCCGGGGTGTGAGGATTCAAGGCGCGGCACGCGGTAAGAGAAGCCGCCGGTCTCCCCAATCGAAAGGTTCATATCCCAGACAATTTCGCCCTCCGGCGTCACCTCCACGGCACGAGCGGCATTCGAAAGCCCCAGCACCGTATTGCCGTTGGGCATCCGCTGCACGCTGCCCGCTACCTGCGTAAAAAACGTGCTGCCAAACTTTTCGCCCACCGTCCAGGCTGGCTGCGCGGGGCCAAACGGCCGGTTCGGCTCCCGGAAATAGTTGGCGGGCGGTTCCAACTCGTCAGCCGAGGTGTAGCCGCGGCCCACGCCGTTGTTGAGGATCAGAATGCGGCCCTCTCCGGGGTATCCGGCGGGGATCCAATGGGCATTGTGCTGGAAGAACAGTTTCTGGTCGCCCGGGGCGCCCATCCGGTAGACCTGCGGATTTCCCCAGCGGTAGAGGAGGTCGCCGTTCCGGTCCGGGCTGTGGGGAATCACCCAGATCTCACTCAACAGGCGGGAGCCCAGCAGAATCTCATCCCGCTCGGCATGATAATCGATCGAGTTGATGTGCAGCCAGTTGGCCGTCAGCGCCGGGTTCTGGCCAGGTCCGATGAAGTTGATGTCGAGCTTGGCGGCATTGCCCGTGACGCGGCCGAAATTGTTCTTGCTGGCATCGAAGTCCTGCACCAGATGGTCCCAGACGTGCCACTCCCAGACGATTTCGCCGCCGGCGGGGCGCGTGGGCTTTACTTCGAGAACGGCCTCCGACCAGACGCCATCGGGTGAGATCTTATCGGGGTTCCGGCCCGCCGCCCGGGCTTCGGTCGGAGAACGCCGCTCCCAGGCCACCAGCAGCAGGTTGCCGTTGGGCATAACGTGAAAGTCGTGATGGTGCAGATAACGGTCATTCGACAGGGTATAGGTCCAGACAACGCGTCCGGCGCCATCGATCTCTTCGAGCAGACCGGCGCCACCCATGCCCACCGCTCCCGGGAAATAGTTGTTGGTGGTGGCTTCCATGCGGAGGATGTTCCCATTGGGCAACATCTTCACGGCCACCGCGCCGGCGGCGCTGCCGGTCCATTTCTTCACAATCTCCCCTGTATTGGTAATCAGGAAAGAGTGGTTGGACGCCATCGGTGAGACGAAGGCGTAACCCGAGGAGACCTTATGGCTATCCTGCCGGGTGAGGAGTTGGGCGGGCAGCAGCGCGGCGGAAACCAAGCCCGCAACGAGCAGCCCGAAACGAATACTCATACCTATTGAGCCCGGCCACGCGTAAAAAGTTACGGTCCACCGGGCTAGTAGGCGAGCAGTTGGCGCATGGCGCGCGTTAAATCTTCCGTCTGCGGCAGAATAGCGTCTTCGAGGTCGGGGCTGTAGCCGACCCAGGTGTCGAGGGCGCCAACGCGTTTGACCGGGGCATCGAGGTAGCCGAACAGCTCATCCGCCACCCGGGCGGCGATCTCGGCGCCGTAACCCCAGCTCAGGCAATCCTCGTGCGCGATCAGCACACGGCTGGTCTTTTTTACCGAAGCGGCAATCGTGTTCCAGTCATACGGCGCGAGTGTGCGCAGATCGATCACTTCAATCGACTCGCCGGTTTCGCTCGCCGCGCGCAGCGCTTTTTCCACCACCGCTCCGTAGGTGATCACCGTCAGCCGCTCGCCCTCGCGCGCCACCCGCGCCTTACCGAACGGAATGGTGAAGTCCGGCCCCGGATGGGGCGACCGGTTGTACGGCTCGCGGTACAGCTTTTTATGTTCGAGAAACAGCACCGGATCGTCGCAGCGGATCGCCGTCCGCAGCAGTCCCACCGCGTCGAGCGCGTTCGAAGGAAACACCACGCGCAGCCCCGGGATGTGCGTAAACAGCACCTCGCCGCTCTGGCTGTGATAGATAGACCCGCCGGTCAGATAGCCGCCAATGGGCACGCGGATGACGGCCGGACAGGCAAAGCCATTGTTCGAACGCCACCGCAACACAGCCATCTCGTCGCGAATCTGCATCATGGCCGGCCAGATGTAGTCGAAAAACTGAATTTCGGCCACTGGTTTCATGCCCCGCGTGGCCAGACCAATGGCGCGGCCAATGATGCCGGCTTCGGCTATGGGGGTATTGAAGACGCGTTCCGAACCAAAGCGCCGCTGCAGACCTTGGGTCGTCTTGAAGACCCCGCCCTTGCCCTTCACCTCGGGCAGTACGCTCGGCCGGGAGCAATCAGCCACGTCTTCACCGAACACGATCACCCGCGGGTCGGCGGCCAACTCCTCGGCCAGCGTGAGGTTGATGGCATCGACCAGCGTGCGCGGTTCGCCGGAAAGGTCGGGTTGGCGGTCGAAGGCGGTGCAGGTGGGATCGACGACCGGGGAGTAGAGAAACTGCAGGGCGGAGTCTTTGGCCGGGCGCGGCGCCGCCAGGGCGTAGTCGGCGGCCTCCTGCACTTCGCGGTCGACCTCGTCGAGCAGGGCGGCGAGTTCGTCGTCCGTCAGCAGACCTTCGGTGCGCAGGTAGCGCGGAAAGGTCAGCAGCGGGTCGCGTTCGGCCTCGGCGGCGCGTTCGGCGTCGGTCTTATAAAAGCGTTCGTCGTCGGACAGCGAGTGGGAGTAGGGCCGGATGCAGTGAGCGTGCACGAGAGCCGGGCCATGGCCAGCGCGGCAGTGGGCGACGGCCTCCGTCATTGTACGGAAGCTCTGTACAAAATCGGTACCGTCGGTTTCAAAGATCCGCAGATGCTCACCAAAGCCGCTCAGCAGGCGGGAGAGGTTGCCGCCGGGCGTCTGCACCTCCACCGGCACGGAGATGGCGTAATGGTTGTCCTGAATCAGGAAGACCACGGGTAGTTTGCCGAGGCAGGCGCCGTTGAGCGCCTCCCAGAACTCTCCTTCGCTGGTGGCGCCTTCGCCGGAGGTGACCAGCGTCACTTCGTCGCCGGCGGGATGGAGCAGGCGGCCGGCCTGGGCGCAGCCCACGGCCTGGACGAACTGCGAGCCCGTGCACGATGAGCCCGAAACGATGTGCAGTTCGCGGGAAGACCAGTGGGAGGGCATCTGGCGGCCGCCGCTCTGGGTATCTTCGGCGGCGCCCACGGCCTGCAGCATCATCATCCGCGGGGAGATGCCGAGGGTGAGGGCGAGGGCGCGATCCCGGTAGTAGGGATAAAACCAATCGTGGCCGGGCCGCATGGCCAGGCCGGCGGCCGTTTGAATGGCCTCGTGGCCGGCGCCGGAGATCTGAAAGAAGATCTGGTTCAACCGCTTCATGAGCACTTCGCGGTCGTCAATGCGGCGCGAGGTCTGCATCAGACGCAGCGCGTGCAGCAATTCTGTTCTCGTCAGGCTAAGGCCACTGTCCGCCGCCGCGGCGCGAGTAAGCATCCTTTCGAGTTTATCGTAAACCACCGATTCCGGGACCGCTTACTCCCGCATTCGCCGGTCGATATCCGCGGCGATCCGGTCGAGGAACTCGGGATTCCGGACGAGCGTACGGATGCCGAACTCCTGGTGGTGCGCAAAAAACAGCTCGGCGGCATACAGCGCCATCGCATAGGCCAGCCGGGCGTGGCCGGGCGACAGCCGGGTCCAGGATTGGCTCATGCTCCCAAGCGGCGGCAGCTTGCCGGCCCGCGCCGCCGCCCGCACCTCCTCCCGCATCTCCGGCGGAAGCGTTTCCCCGCTCAGCCGCTGCGCCAGGCCCTCGTGCAGCCACGCGGGCCACCGTCCCGTCCCCGCCAGACAGGCGTGCACCAGTTCATGGGCGAAGGTTTTGTGCATCGCCTCCGGCTCCAGCACGGCCACGCGAATCCGCCCGTCAAACTGTCCTCCGCTCCACTCGGCCGCCCCGGTCGCCCGCCGGTAAGCCTCCCGGCTCTGCGCCGTGGCCGAGAGACGTTCGGCCGTCTGGCAGCCCAGTTCAAGCGAGATCCGCGCGTACTCCTGCTCAAGCACGGCCGATAACCGCCGGGCCGCTTCGACCGTCACCACCCGCGGATCGTAGTGGAGCGAAAACCGGGTGGATTCGAGCGTCTGCACCCCCTCGTCGGCGGCCGCCTCCTGTTCGGCTTTGGCCAGCAGGGCCGCCACCCCCGGCTCCGGCCGGATCGCCTGCGCGTCTTTGAGATAGCCGATGGCGCGGGGGATGAAGCCGGCGCGGTAAGCCGCCAGGCCGGCCATCGCCAGCAAACCCGCCTCGCGCGGCGCGCCGATCAGCAGTCGCTCCACCGTTTGCAGCGCCTCCGCCGGCCGCCCCTGCGCCAACAACTGCGCCGCCACCGAAACCGGATCCGCCCCGGCCGGCCGCGCCACCGGCGCCGGGCCCACGGGCGTATCGAGCGCCCGCGCCCCGCGCCGCTCCGCCTCCCATGCCTCGATCCCCGCCAATGCCCCACCGGGCAGGTAGCCCTGAGAATCCCCGGCCTGCACCGCGTAGCAGCCATTCACCGCAAACCGTACCGTCACCGGCGTGCCGGCCGCCACCCGGGCCACTACCGCATCGCCCCCCTCGCAGCCGCTCCGCAGCGGCGTCTGGTCCTCTCGCACCGTCAGGAGCGCGGTGGCTAGTAAGAAGACAGGCAACCCCATACCAGAATCGTAAACGGCGGCAGCGCGGCCAACCCTCCGGGAAAAGCCCTAGAGTGAAATGGTTTGTTCGCTGTGATAGGCTGTCGCTGGGCATGAGTCAGCCGACCGAACCATCTGAATCGTTTGCCGACCGCGCTGCGTTGCGTGAGTTAATGCAGGAGGTCAGCAGCCTGCCATCGGCCCTGGCCTGCGCCGAAGGCGCCGGCGCTCTGCTCCAATCCCACCGCCAGGACGCCACCCCGCCGCTGCTGGCCCTCTGTTGGCAGGCCGGCCGCACCGCCCGGGAGGCCTATCCGCAAAGCGAACCCATCGCCACCGCCTGGGCCCGCACGCTCTGCCTGCTGACGACCGCTTACGGCTCGAGCGACCTACTGCCCGAGACCTTCCGCTGCCAGGAGGAGCGCGAGGCCGTCGCCGCGCAGTTCCCTGATTCAGAAGGCGTCCAGTATTGGAACGCTCAATCGAACTTCGAAATGGTTACCGTTCTGGCTCAGCGCGGCTACGTCAAATCGATTCCCATCTATCTCGACAATCTGCGCACCCTCAGCCGCGCCTGGCGCAGCCGCGCCCCCTTCCCCGCCCTCTACGCGATGGCGCTGGCCAACGCCGCCGCCGCCTACGCCCAACTGCAGGAGGCCCCCACCGCCCGCGAACAGGTCGACGACCTCCGCGAACTCGCCCAGCAGCACCCCGGCAGCGCGGAAGTCCAACAGGCCTACGCCCGCGGTCTGCAGCAGGTGGCCTGGTACTGCGGCGAACTGGTCACTCCCCGGGTGCTGCACGGCTGGGCGATGGAGCTGGCCGAACTGCTCGACTCCTCCTCCATCCGCCGCGAGTGCGGCTCCCGCGCCGTGGCCGAACTCGGCGTCTACGCGGCCTACTTCGCCCGCCGCGGCGAACTCAACCTGGCGGCCGATGCCCTGCGCCAGGCCTGCCGCTGGTGCGATGCCGTTTCGCTCGAGCCCGAAGTCCTGCCCCTGATCGTCGAAACCTTCCGCGCCGCCGCCAAACCGCTCCGTGCCGTCGACCCGGCCCTCGCCGCGCTCGCCGAAGCCCGGACCGAACGCCTGATCGTCTGATCCCGGCGGACTCAACTCTCCGGGTGCACCGTTACTTTGTTCGCCACCGCTTGCCGGCGCCGCAGGTACCGGTAGATCGCCCCCAGATCCTCGGCCGAATACCGCGAATATTGCAGCCACGGCATCAGCGTGAAGTTCTTCTGCGTCGCCGCCGGCAGGGGTGCCTCAGCATACTCCCGGTACTCCTGAAACCGGCGCACAAAAGCCGCTTCCGTCATCCGTCCAATGCCCGTCTCCCCGTCCGGCGTAATGTTGGCCGATACCACGGTAAACTTCCCCAGCCGGAACACCTCGCCCCCGGCAAACTCCTTGCCGGCCACCGGCGCCCCGCGCTCCTTCGGCGTGTGGCAATCTGCGCAGCCGCCGAGCTTCACGAGATACTCGCCCCGGTCAGCCAACTCGGCAACCGGGCCCTCCACGGGCGCCGGCGCGCTCTTCATCAGCACCGAAACCGGAAAGTCGATCGCCGTCCGCGGGTGCCGGTCCGGCGCCGGCGGCAGCGTATTCAAATAGGCCACCAGCGCCTCGGCGTCGCGGTCGCTCATGTGCCGGTAGCTTTCATAAGGCATCATCGGAAACAGCGCCCGTCCGTCCCGGCCGATGCCTTCACGGATCGCCCGCAGCTTCTCGCCATCGCTCCAGGCGCCAATGCCAGCCACCGGGTCAGAGGTGATGTTCGACGCCACCACCTGGCCCGGCAATCCCATCTCGGCGGGAAACACAAAACCGGCCCCGCTCCGTACCACCGGCGCCAACTGCCGGCCCCAGTTCCGTTCGCCGTGGCAGCCGTCGCAATCAGCCACCACCTCATAAAGGAACTTTCCCCGCTCGACAATCTCCGGCGACGAGGCCACCCGGATCTCCCGCGGCGCCGCCCGGTGCGGCGGTCGCAGCACCAGGTAACCCACCGCCAAGCCTAAAACACCAGCCCCCAGGGCAATCCCTTTTACCAACCGGTTCATCACACAACTCCTGCTCGAGACGCGGAATGGATAGCCGAAACGGATCAACAGAAATCGTGCGACGCCACGCGTGGCGCCTCGGCCCGCACGGTCACAGCATACACCGCTTCGCCCTTCACCGACACCACCCCGGACTGATTCTGCAGCCGCCCCGCCACCCGCAGATAGCCCTCCCGCAGAATCACCCCCCGGAACTCGGCGTACACCGGCGGCGGCAGAATCACATTGGCAATGCCCGTCTCATCCTCCAGGCTCAGGAAGACAAACCCCTTGGCCGTGCTCGGCTGCTGCCGGCAGATCACAAGACCGGCCACCTCCACCCGCCGCCCGTGGCCGAGCCCGCTCAACTCCCCCGCTCGCCAGACGCCCGCCGCCGTCAACCCCTCCCGGAAGTAGCGCATCGGATGGGCGCCGATCGTTAAACCGCTCGTCCGGAAATCGGCCTGCAGCCGGTCGATCGCCTCCATCGGCGGCAGCGGCGCCGGACCCTCCGCGCTGCTGCCGCTGAACAATGAACCCGCCGGACGCACCGCCAGGCTCGCCTGCCACAGCGCCTCCCGCCGGTGCCGCTGCCGTGCAGCACCCACGCGGTTCAGCGCGCCAATCTCGGCCAGCCGGTTCAACTCCTCGGCCGAGACCTGCGGCACCCGGCGCTTCAGGTCGTCGATGCTGCGAAACGGCCTCGCCGCCACAATCGCCTCGGCCGTCGTCCGCCGCAGCCCTTTCACGTAGTTCATGCCTAGGCGCAGATGCAGCTGGTCGTCCAGCGTGCAGAGCCAGTCGGAGGCTTCGACATCGACCGGCTCAAAGCGCAGGCCGTGCCGCTGCGCGTCTTTGACGAGCGTCAGCGGGTTATAAAATCCCATCGGCTGATTGTTCAATAAAGCTGCCGTAAACGCGGCCAGATAATGGACTTTCAGGTACGCGCTCGCGTAGGTCAGCAGCGCGAAGCTCGCCGCGTGGCTCTCCGGAAAGCCGTAAAGCGCAAACGCCGTAATCGATTGCACGATCGTGTCCTGCACCGGGCCCACAATCCCGTTGGCCGTCATCCCGGCGCGCAGCCGCGTCTCCACCTCGGCCATCCGCTGCGCCGACCGCTTGAAGCCCAGCGCCCGCCGCAGTTCCTCGGCCTCCCCGCCGGAGAAGTCCGCCACCAGCATCGCCATGCGCAGCAGCTGCTCCTGAAACAGCGGCACCCCTAAGGTTCTTCTTAAAACACTCTCCAGTTTCGGGTGTAAACAATCAGCTTTTTCGAGCCCCTGCCGCCGCCGCAGGTACGGATGCAGCATGTTGCCCACAATCGGCCCCGGCCGGATAATCGCCACCTGCACGACCAGGTCATAGAACCGCTCCGGCCGCAGCCGCGGCAGGCAGGACATCTGCGCCCGGCTCTCCACCTGAAACATGCCCACCGTATCGGCCCGCTGCAGCGTCGCGTACACCAGCGGATCATCCGGCGGCAAATGAGCCAGATCCACGTCTTCGTGATAGTGACGCTTGATCAGGACGATCGTGTCCCGCAGCGCCGCCATCATCCCCAGCCCCAGCAGGTCCACCTTGATGATCCCCATGTCGGCGCAGTCTTCCTTGTCCCACTGCACAATCACCCGCCCCGGCATCGTCGCCGGCTGCAGCGGGACGATGCGGTCGAGCTGCCCCTGGCAGATCACCATGCCGCCCGAATGCTGCCCCAGATGCCGCGGCAGGTCCTGAATCGCCTCGGTAAACCGGGCCAGCTGCGGCGCCAGCGGATGCCGGGCATCGGCCAGCGCCGTCTCATCCATCCCGAGCGCCTTACCCACGTCCCGCCGGGCGCTGCGGCCGCGGTAGGTGATGACATTGGCCGTCATCGCGGCGCCGAGCTGCCCGTAACGCGCGTAGACGTATTGAATGGCCCGCTCCCGGTCCTCGCCGCTCGGCAGGTCGAGGTCGATGTCCGGCCACTCCCCCCGCTCCTCAGAGAGAAATCGCTCAAACAGCAGCTCCATGCCCACCGGGTCGACGGCCGTAATCCCCAGCGAGTAACAGACCGCCGAGTTGGCCGCCGACCCCCGGCCCTGCACCAGAATGCCGTTCCGCCGGCAGAACTCGACAATGTCCCAAACAATGAGAAAGTAGCCGGCCAGCCCCAGCTTGGCAATCAGCTGTAGCTCCCGTTCGATCTGCCGCCGCGGCTTGTCGCCGTAAGGCCGGTAGCGCCGCCGCGCCCCCTCGTCGGTTCGCTTGGCCAGAAAGCTGTCCATCGTGTCGCCCTCCGGCACAGGGTAGAGCGGGAACTGATAGCCGAGGTCTTCGAGCGTGAACTCCAGCCGGTCGGCCAGCTCCCGCGTCCGCGCCACGGCGTCCGGGACATCGGCGAACAGCGCCCCTCGCTCGGCGCCGCTCTTGAGATGCCGCTCCGCGTTCTGCCCGAGCAGCCGGCCGGCCGCCTGAATCGTGGTGTGGCGGCGGATGCAGGTGAGTACGTCCAGCAGCGGCCGGTCCCCGGCCCCGGCGTGGCTCACCCCGCCGGTGACAACAGCGGGCAGGCCCAGGTCCAGCAGCGCGCGGTTGCGAACCTCGGCCGCGCGCAGATAATGCCTTTCTAAATCAACATATACATTTGTTTTACTGAAGATCTGGATGAACCGGTCAACCGCCGCCCGGTCGTAGCCCAGCGCCGCCAGCGGATCGCCGGCCAGCAGCACCAATCCTTCGGCGTACTCGGCAAGATCGGCCGCCGTCGCCCCTGACCTGCGCTCTAACTTGATCTTTGTCAACAAGCTACAGAGATTTTGATAGCCTTTTCTTGAAGCGCACAGTAGCGGATAGCGAAACGTCCCCTCCGCCGCCGTCACCTCCGCCCCCAGCAGCGCCCGCACCCCCCGCTTCCTCCCCGCTTTGTGAAACCGCACCGCCCCGGAAAACCCGTCCCGGTCGAGCAGCGCCACGGCCGGAATCTCCAACTCCGCCGCCCGCTCCATCAGCGCCTCCGGCAGACTCGCTCCCTCGAGAAAACTGAACGCCGACCGCACCCGCAACTCTGGCAGATCCTTCATCTTCGCCTTTTGTTCGCTATCTCTCTAGCCTATCATGAAGAGGCATGCCTCCCGCCCCTGTGATCCACGAAAAGCACGGCGACCGCCGCGTCGACCCCTACTTCTGGTTCCGCGAAAAAACCAACCCCGACGTCCTCGCCCACCTCGAAGCCGAGAACGCCCGCACCGAAGCGGCCCTCGCCCCCACCGCCGCGCTCCAGGAGCAGCTCTATCAGGAGATCCTCGGCCGCATCCAGGAGACCGATACCTCCGTGCCCGTCCGCCGCGGCGACTGGGAGTACTACACGCGCACCGAACAGGGCCTCGCCTACCCCATCTACTGCCGCCGCCAGTCCGCCGAAGTCGTCCTGCTCGACGCCAACGTCCTGGCCCAAGGCAAAGACTACTTCCGCCTCGGCGTCTTCGAGCCGAGCGTCGACCAGCACCTGCTCGCCTACTCCACCGACTACGCCGGCGACGAAAAGTACACCCTCGTCTTCCTCGACCTCCGTACCAACCAACTCCTGCCGGACTCCATCGCCAACACCCACGCCGACCTCGTCTGGGCCAACGACAACCGGACCGTCTTCTACACCAAGCTCGACGAAGTCACCCTGCGCCCCTACCAGATCTGGCGCCACACGCTCGGCGAGCCCACCGATTCGCTCGTCTACGAAGAGCCCGACGAACGCTTCCTCGTCGGCCTCGACAAGACCCGCGACCACGCCTACCTCCTGCTCTCCATCCACTCCTCCACCAGCTCCGAAGTCCACTACCTGCCCGCCGGCGAGCCGCTCGGCGCCTTCACGGTCATCGCCCCGCGCCAGCCGAAGGTCGAATACTCGGTCGGCCACCAGCATGGCTACTTCCTCATCCACACCAATTTGGACGCCACCAACTTCCGCCTCATGCGCGCCCCTGTCGCCGCCCCGGCCGCCTGGGAGGAGTTCGTGCCGCACCGGCCCGAGATCTATCTGGAAGGCTTCGCCGAGTTCACCGGCCATCTCGTTCTCTACGAACGCACCAACGGCCTGCGGCAGATCAACATCGACCAGAACCATCTGATCCCCGTGCCGGAGCCCGTCTACCACCTCACCTCCCTGTCGAACCCCACCTTCGATACCCCCGTCTTCCGCTACGGCTACACCTCGCTCACCACCCCCTTCACCGTCTACGACTACGACATGCGGACCCGCGAGCGCACCCTGCGCAAGCAGGAGCCGGTGCTCGGCGGCTACGACCCCCAGCTCTACACCACCGAACGGCTCTGGGCCACGGCGCCCGACGGCACCGCCGTCCCCATCGCCCTCGTCTACCGGACGGAGCTCTTCGGCAAGGACGGCCAGTCGCCGGTACTGCTCTACGGCTACGGCTCCTACGGCCTCAACATGGAGGCCACCTTCCACAGCGACCGCCTCAGCCTGCTCGACCGCGGCTTTGCCTACGCCATCGCCAATATCCGCGGCGGCTCGGAGATGGGCCGCCCGTGGTACGACCACGGCAAGTTCCTTGAAAAGAAGAACACCTTCACCGACTTCATCGCCGCCGCCGAGCACCTGATCGCCCACGGCTACACCAACCCGAAAAAGCTCGCCATCGAAGGGCGCAGCGCCGGCGGCATGCTCATCGGCGCCGTGCTCAACCTGCGGCCCGACCTGTTCGGCGCGGCCATGGCCGGGGTGCCGTTTGTCGATGTCCTGACGACGATGCTCGATGAGACGCTGCCGCTCACCGTCGGCGAGTACGAGGAGTGGGGCGACCCCAACGACGAGACCTACTACCACTACATGAAGTCCTACTCGCCCTATGACAACGTCACCGCTCAGGCCTACCCGCACCTGCTCGTCACCAGCGGCCTGAACGACCCCCGCGTGCAGTATTGGGAGCCGACCAAGTGGGTGGCCCGTCTGCGCGAACGGCGCACCAACGACAACCTGCTGCTGCTCAAAACCAACATGGGCGCCGGCCACTTCGGCAAGTCCGGCCGCTACGATGCTCTGCGCGAGACGGCGCTCTACTACGCCTTCTTCCTCTATGCGCTAGGCTGTACGCGCTAAGGAAGACGGGCGCGAATTAGCTCGCGGCGGAGTTCGAGGCGGCGCCCGGCGGCGGCTATCAACTGCCGGGCGAACAGCCCCGCGCCCCCCAGAATTGCGAAACGAACCCACCACTCGCCCCGCGCCGCAGCCAGGCCCGCCAGCAGGCAGAGCGCGAAGAGCACCACTCCGGCCAGCACCGAGCCGCCGTCGGTGAACCGGTAAGGTCGCAGCGGGAAGGGCGTATGGACGCTCGTCCACGCGCCCCACCCTGCCACCAGCAGCAGCAGCGTCAGCGACTCGACCACCACCGTAGCGCCCACGGCCCATCCCAGACGCCACACCACCACACCGCAGATCAGCGCCAGCGGCGCCCCCAACAGCACGGCCAGCGACCACGTCTTGCTCCGCACAATGGCCGCCCCGGTCAGGGGTAGCAGCAGGTAGCGGTCGAACCCCGTACCCTGGTCCGTGCCGAAGGCGTTCAGCGCCAGATTCGAGTAGAACAGCGCCACCATGGCGGACGTCATCCAGGCCGCCTCGACGGCCATGCGCGGTTCACGCACCGCATAGGCCAGAAACAGCAGCGTGAGGCCGCCGGAGAGCAGTGTGTCGAACTGCCGCGCGGCGGCGTGCAGATCCTTCCGCAGCAGCGCCGGCCAGCGCGAAGGGCCGGCCGAAAGCCGCTTGCCGCGCCGGACGGAAGGCCACTCAACCAGCGCTAGGGCCGCCAGCAGCGGCGCCCACGGCGCCACCCGGGCCGATACAAACAGCAGCACCCAGCTCAGCGGATTCAGCAGCACTTCGGCCGCCCGCACCACCGTGCGGTCTCCCAGCGTCAACGGGAACTGCCGCGGCGCGCCCTCCGGCCCCCCACTCATCGCCAGCCACGCCGCGGCCAACCCGGCCACCACGCCCGGCAGCGGCCACTGCGGCAGATAGCGCAGCACCCGTTCGGCCGCCAGCGCCGCGGCGAGTAGTAGCAGCGCCTCGCCGGTGATTTCGGCGTTGCTTCGGCCCAGCAACGTCCGCCAGCGGATCTTCGCCAATCCCCCCAGCAGCGGCCCTAGCCGAGCCACGGGAACTCCTCGGCGGCCGGCCGCGCGATGTGCGCGAAATAGATCTCCTTCAGCGGCCGCTCCCCGGTCCTGCCGCTGGCCACCACTTTGCCGCCCGAAAGAATCGAATACGTGCCCACCAGCTTCTCCACCACGTCCAGCAGATGCGAGGTGATGAATACCGCCGCGCCCTTGGCGGCCAGGTTCACGAGCAGTTCCCGCATGTTTTCAGCCGATGACGGGTCAATGCCTTCAAACGGCTCGTCCAGAAACAGCGTCTTGGGATTGTGGAGCAGCGCCATGGCAAACGCCGTCTTCTTCCGCATGCCGAAGGAAGCCTGGCCCGCTTCGGTGTGGCGCTCCTGGTCAAGGTCGAGGTAACGCAGCAGTTGGCCGGCCCGCTCGGCGGTCTCGGCCGCGGTCAGACCGTAGAGCGGCCCGGCCAGCATCAGATGCTCCCAGATCGTGAGAGCGTCAAACAACGCCAGATCCTCCGGCAGCACCCCAATGCTCCGCTTCACGGCCACCGGGTCCTCGGCCAGCGAGATGCCGTTAATCGCCACCGTGCCCGCCGTCGGAATCAGCAGCCCCGTAAGCATCTTCACCGTCGTCGATTTGCCGGCGCCGTTCGGCCCGAGGAAGCCATGAATCTCCCCGGCCGCCACCGTCAGATCGACCCCGGCCACCGCCGTGAAGCTGCCGAACCGCTTGACGAGGCCTTCGGCGCGAATCCTCACGCCACGCTCCGCAGCGCCCGGCGCGTCACCGCCGCGACGTTCCACCGCGCGCAAGTCTCCCGCACCCAGTCCGGCCGTGTCTTGGCCGCATCGTTCATCCAATTCCCCACCGAATCCCGGACGTACTTGCTCGGCTCACCAACACAGCGATCGAGCACCGGCAGCCCCAGCGCCGGGTTCTTCTTGAGTAGCGGAATATGGGGGCACCAGACGCCGCGCGGCCGCGTCGCCTCGCTCGCAAAACGGCGCAGATAGGGTTCCCCTTCCGCCCACGCCGTCAACAGGGCAATCGCCCGTTCCACCTCCGCCGCGATGGCCGGCCGGATCCCCAGCCAAGCCCATTCGCGGACGCCAAAATGCGGATCCTGCGCCAGCGGCCGCACGGCCTCCAGGCGCTGCTCAAGCGACCAACCGGGCCGCAGGCCAACGCGGAACGCCGCCCAGCCGCGGACGGTATCCGAAGGATGCCGCTCCAAGGCCCCGTCGAAGGACAGCAGCGCCCCGGCCGCCAGCGTCATCCGCCGCGTGATGCCAAGCCCGGGGTCGATCTCGGCATCGACGCCAAGCGTCCGCAGCAGCGTTGTGAAGTCCACCGCCAGCCCCTCGCCGAGCGTCGCCGACTCGATCTCGCCCCGGCTCAACTGCCCCCGCAGGTCCGCGGGTACCTCCGCCGGACTGCTGTAGGTCGGCCGGGCCATCAGCACACCGGCGCCGGGTGCGGATAGGTGTCTTCGTTGTCGCGCGGATCTTTCGAATCCAGGCACCGCCAGTCTTTCTCGATCAGCACCTCGACGGGCCCGGCCGCGCCGGCAATGCCCACCTGTTCGGTCTCGGCCCACACCGCCACCGTCGCCGACGGCACGTTTACCGTTAGTACCCCCCCGGTGAATTCCACCCCCAAGGCGGCGCTATCCGGCTGCAGCCGATAGACCAGAGTCTGGCCAGGAATGGCGCAGCGGTCTTCCACCGCGCTGCCGGCCGCCAGCGCCATCACCTCTCCCTGCTTCAGCCGCAGGCGCAAAGTATTGCCGTGGATTCGTAGCTTCATCAGGCTTTATTATAGAAGGGTGCCGATCTACGAGTACCGCTGCCCGGACTGTGACGCCCGCTTTGAACGCATTCGCCGCATGGCGGAGGCCGACCAACCGCTTCCCTGCCCGCGCTGCGGCGCGACGCGAGCCGAACGCGAACTGTCCTGTTTCGCGGCCGGCAACTGCTGCAACGCCCCCGGCGGCGGCGGCTTCACTTGAATGCGCTAAGCAGGCGCCCGGTGGGCGCCCTTACTGGCGAAGAAACAACATCCCGTTCAGCTTCAGACCATCGTGCGAGTAAGGCTCGATGGCGAAGAGCTGCCGCCCCATGCCGTCAATGTCGGCCACCAGCGTGCTGCCAAAGATCCGGTAGCTCCCCGTTGCCTGATCCCCCGCCCCGACGCTGCCGCCTCCGTTAATCTCCGAGACGGAGTTGAAGAAGCTCTGGCTGTTGGACCGGAAGCGGTTCCCCGGCAGAAAGACCACGGTCCAGTTACTCGAGTAACTCGACGAGTCCCGCACCCCGGTGCGCGTGTTCTTATAAGTACTCAACTCCCAACTGCCCACCACCTGCTGCTCGGCAGCCGTATTCCGCGGCGGCGCCGTAAACTTGCCGTTGCGGAGGATGGCCCGGCCCCGGCCCTGCAGTTCGGCCAGCTTCTCCGGGCGGCCCACGGCCAGCACGGCGAAATAGACCTCGCCCTGCAACTGCATCCCGTTCCAGGCCACGTACATCCCGTTGGCGTACTCCTGTTCGGCGGAGGCGCCCGAAAACGCCGGGCCCGTCGTGACCCGCATACCCGGCAGCACCCCGGCCGAGATCCCCACGGCCTGCCGCGCCAACTCCTGAATCGAACGCGCGGCGGCAATTCCCGAGCCGACCAGCACCCGCTCCGGCGCCCCATCGACCGGTTCGACGACCGTCATCAGCGGCGAGTGGCGCGCCCGCCAACCCTCCGGCACCGGGAAACGATACGCCCCGTCCGGCGAGACGAACTCGCCGGCCCAGAGCGGCATAGTAACTAACAACAGCAAAGCCCTCATAACTACTAATGCGGAAACGGCGGCCATCATTTCACTCGCCGTCGCATTTTTTTTTAAGGGCGTTGCGTCGGCGCCAAACCCCACCGTTCGTCGAAGAACCCGGCGGCGACAACCTTGCCCGGATACTTGCCATCGGCCGGCGTGGTTGTATCAATCACCGCCCAGTCCGGCAGCTTTGCAATCTGCCGCGCGTTGTTCAAATAATCAAACTCGCGGAACGTGAAGCCGGAGTTGACAACCACATAGCGCGCTGGATTCAGCGGATTCGGATAGACAAACGCGGGATAGTGCGTCGCGGCCGGATACGCCGCCGCGCCCACCCGCACCTGGTCGCCCGCCCACTTCACGGGCAGCCGGTCGGCGATGCGTCCGAGCAGCGAGTTCGTCGCCGGGGTACCCCACAGGACGATGTGGTGCGCGGCCAGGTCGGCTTCGGTCACTTCGCTATCCTTCTTCACGCGCGGCTGGCCCCGGAACTGCCGGCGCCACTCGCGGATGGCGCGCGCCTGTTCGGCCTCAATTCGCTCGCCGCTGCCCGCCGTACCGGTCACGATCAGAAAGCTGTCCAGGAAGGCATCGTCGATCGGCCCCTGCAGCCCGTGCTGCTTCCGCAGACCGGTGGCGGCGCCGGCCTGCCACTGGCCGCCCTCTTTGACGAAACTCACCTTCCAGCTCCGATCGCTGGCCGGTCCGGTGACGTCCAACCGCTTGCCGTCGATGGTCACGCTCGGGCGCCCCACCAACTCTACCGGCGCGCCGCCGGGGCCGAAGTCGAGCGTGAGGCCGGTGACCCCGCTGGTCTGCACCGTCACGCCGGCGCCGGCGATGGCGGCGTCCACCGTGGCCTTCTCCCAATGCTGCGCGAGGCCGTCAATGGTCACCCACTTCATCCGGTTGTAGCGCAGCGTGTAGGTGACAAAGCGGACGCGCCGCGGATAGGCCTCCCGCCCCTGCGCCGCGATGGCGTCGATCCGGCGGTTGACCTCCTCGCGGGCTTCGGGGTGATAGCGGTGGCCGGTTTGCGGCCCGATGATGTGGGTCATCGGAATGCCCTCTTTGTCGAGATACTTCGCCATCAGGTCGGCCGCCTGCTTCTGACCGTCGATCTCGCCGCTGTAGGCGACGAGCGGCACGTTGACGAAGTTGGCCGCATAGTCGGTGGCATCGTACATCCGCCACAGCTTCTGCTCCCAGACGGGGGGCATCTCTTTCAGACGGAGAAACTCGCGGCTCTCGCTGAAGCCGGCGCCGGGCGCGACGGCGGCCCACAGTCCGGCGTGGTGCGCGCCGATGTGCCAGGCCGCCGCCCCGCCCATCGAAAAGCCGCGCATGACGATGCGGTTGTCGTCGATGAAGTAGTGCTGTTTGACTGCGGCGAGCGCTTCGAACAGATCGATTTCGCCGGCGAACTTATTGGCGTTGCAGTAGCGTCCATAGAGGTGCAGCACGATGGTGTGGCGCGGGGTGAACTCGCCCGGCCGGCTCATGCGTTCAGAGAGAAAATTGACCTCGCTCAGCTGTTCGGCGCGGCCGTGGAACCAGGCGTCCAGGCGCCAGGGGCGCGGCAGGCGGGGGTCGTAGGAGGGCGGCACGACCAGGCCATAGGGCTGCACGGAACCGTCGATTTTCGAGACGTAGCCGCGCACGACGAGGCCCGTCGCCCTGGTCCAGGGCGCTTCGCCGTGGCGTAGCGCCTCAGCGCGGTTGACGCCTTCGGCCAGCAGCGCCCGGGCCTTGGCCGGCTCATCGGGCCGGAAGAATTCGTTGTTTTCGAGCGCATAGCGGACGGCGTCGCGGAAGATGATCACATCGGGCAGCAGGGCGTGGTTGCCGAGGCCGGCGATGAGGCCGGAGAGCCGTTCGATGCCCGCCCGCAGCTCCTTCTGATCGGCCTCGGTGACGGGCACCCCGGGCGGAGGAATCGGCCGGTCCTGCGCTAGGAGCGCGGCGGCCAGCAAGGGGAGACAAAAGAGCTTCATCGGCATGGTTCCGCCTAGAATATCCAACATTTCGAGGTCCTGCCCGGCCCCGCGCTAAGATCGGGACATATGGCCTACTCCCGCCTCACCCCCTGCGGCCAGTGCGGCGCCTCCAACCGCATCCCGGCCGCCCACCTGGCCCATCGCGGCCGCTGCGGCCGCTGCAAAGCCCCGCTCTCCGCCCTCGCCGAGGCTCTCCCCGTCGACGCCGAAGGCTTCACTGAAATCATCAGCTCCGCTACCGTGCCCGTGCTCGTCGATTTCTGGGCCGCCTGGTGCGGCCCCTGCCTCGCGGCCGCCCCGGAGGTCGACAAGCTCGCGGCCGAAATGCAGGGCCGGGCCATCGTCCTCAAAGTCGACACCGAGGCCCACCCCGCTCTCGCCGCCCGCTACCACATCCAGTCGATTCCCAACTTTCTTGTCTTCCGCCAGGGCCTGTTGGTCCATCAACAGGCCGGCGCGGCGCCGCGCGCCCAGATGCGCGCCTGGCTGGAAGCTTAAGCCTTTAGAAACCCCAAATTGGCCGTGGCGAAGTTGCCCAGGTTGGGGAACACCGTACTCAGGCCCGCCTCCGGTACGCCGAACCAGCGCGCCAGCGTGGCGCCGTACTGGTCGAGCGAGGTGGAAGGGATCCAGTTACCGCGGCTGCCCGAATCGTCCGCCCCGCCCAACACCATGCTCGGGTAAGTGCCATAGAAACCGCCCCGCACTGCGCCGCCCGTGACAACTTGGTGGCCGCCCCAGGCGTGGTCGGTGCCGTTGCTCGCGTTGGGCTGAAACGTCCGGCTGAACTCGGACTCGGTAAACAACGTCACCTTCTCGGACAACCCCAACTCCTCCATCGCCAACTGGAAGGCCGCGATCGCCTCGCTCAACTCGGTGAGCAGGCGCGGATGAGCTCCCGGTTGATTCTCGTGCGTGTCATAGCCACCCTGCGAACAGAAGAAGATCTGCCGCTGCAGGCCCACCGTGTCGCGGATTTGCATCAGCCGGACGATCTGCCGCAACTGGTTACCCAGCGCAGTCGTGGGGAACGGCGTCGTTAGATTCGGCAGGGTGGCGAAGGCGTCGCTGGCCTGGCGCAGGACGGTGAGCGAGTCGTTGATGCGCGTGCCGGCGGCCTGCACCAGCGTTGCGCCGCTCGCCAGGGTCAAGACCTGCTGCAGCGCGTTGAGCCGCTCGCCATCGCCCGCGCGTTTCTGCTGGTCCAGCACGGCCAGGTTCGGCGACGCAATCTGCGATGGCTGCGTCTGCTGCCCGATCAGAAACAACGAATTGCCGTTGACCGACACGGCCGTGGGAAACTTCGACGGCTGATTCAGCGTCTGCACCTGGTCCGCAATCCGGCCCGCCCATCCCGACTGCGCGATGCCGATGGGGGTTGCGCTCTGCCACTGCTGCTGCTGGTCGGAGTGCGAAAACAGATTCGCCGGCACCGGCTGCTGGTTGGCCTGATACTGCGCCCGCGTTAGCGGCCGCACCAGTGTGCCGACGTTGGCCACCACGGCCGCCTTCCCGGTTTGAAAGAGCGACTGCAGGCCGGGCATCGCGGGCGGCAGGCCGTAGGTGGCGCTGCCCTGGCTGGTCGCCGGCAGCAGTTGGCTCTGCGGGATGGCGATGGTGCGCCGGACGTTCGTGTAGGCGGTGTAGCCGGCGTTGTCGGTGGGAATCACCACGCTATTCGCATCACAGCCGCCGAACAGGAAGACGCAGACCAGCGCCTTGTAGCCGGGAGCGTTCGTCTGCGCCAGGGCGTTGATGCCGCCCAGCTGCCCTAGGGCGCCGGCGGCGCCGAGGCCCATCACCATTCGGCCGCCGAGGCGTAGAAATTCACGTCGATGAGAGAGGAGTCCGGCATGCCGCCGGGCAGAAGAGAGTGCCATAACTTTTCCTTCGTTAGCGTTTCACGAGTACTTGGGGCGAGACGCCGACCAGATAGAGCGCCGTGATGGCCTTCATCCGTCTGCTCGTCTGCGCGTTGACCGCCGCCACGATCGCCGACCGCGCCCCGGCCGGCAGCGTGCCGCGGTTCAAGGCGTTGGCCGCCGCGGTGATCAGCGCATCGGGGTCGGCGGCAAGCTGGTCCCACGGGGTCAGGTCGAACACCGCGGCGCTGCCCGTGCTGTTGCTCGTGAATCGGTAGATCAGGTTCACCGTATTCAGCGCCGAGGTGGCGTTCAGAGCCTGAAACTCAGGGCCGGGCTTCGAGAACGGCGAGAAGTAGCTGAAGACGCTGTTGGGAGAAAACAGGTTCTGCCCGAGCCCGATGAGCGTCCCCGCCAGCGCCCCGTTGGACCGCATATCGAGGGCGCGGATCAGGTTCAAGGTCAGCGCCAACGGCTCCCGCAGCGCGCCCTGGCCGGCGCTCAGTTCGGAGTAGGCGCCGTCTCCGGTACCGGCTTCGGGATCGGTCAGGATGGCGGTGACCACCTCTTTCAGATCGCCACGGAGCCCGCTGCTGTTACTGTTGAACACCCGAGCCACGCGCTCGACGTAGGCCGGCGAGGGATTCGAAGTCACCAGCCGCTGGATCAGCCGGTAGGAGACGAATGGCCCGACGTTGGGATGGTTGAAGATCGCATCGAGCGCCGCCGAAAGGTCCTGCTGCGCCATCTGGCCGGCCGGCAGGGTTACCCCGGGCAGGATCGCCTTGGCCGTGGTGTCGTGTTCTGCTTCGATGGGGATCATCGGCGCAGCCCAGTTGTCCGGCGCGCGGAACCGCGGGGCGGCGCCGTTCTGCGGGGCCGAGGTCCAACCGGTGAACACCTTCGCCATCTCGGGAATGTTGGCCGGGGTGAAGGTGGCCGGGCTGCCGGCCTTCGGAGTTCCGTCGGGATTGAGTTGGACGAGACCGATCGTGAAGAGTTGGAGCAGTTCCCGGGCATAGTTCTCATTCGCGACGGTATTGCGCGCGGGGTTGGCCTTGGCGTTGTTCATCATGTTGAGATAGCGGCCCATGGCCGGATTCAGCGTGATCCGTTCGAGCAGCCGCCGGTAGTTCCCGAAGGCCTCTTCGTGCAGGATCCGCAGGTAGGGAACGTATTGCCGATGCTCGCTAAGATCGACGCCGGAGACGACCAGAATTGAGTGCAACGCAAACGCCACCCGGTGCCGTAGCTGATCCGGGGCGTTGAGCGCGTTCTGAATCCACGTTGTCCTCAGGCGGCCCAAGCCTTCGTTCCCCATGTTCGGGGCGGGTGGCACTGCATCGGGCAGCGGCGTCACCGGCAGCCGGAACTGTTCGGCCAGCCACGCGGCGCGGCCCGTGGCCTGCAGCTTGGCGATCGCCTCCGGATGCGCCCCGTAACTTGCCTGTTCGAGGAACCGCACGGCGGCGCCGTAGCTCATCAACTGCTGGGCGTTTTCGAGCCGGACGACCAGGGGCGCCGATTCCCCGCCCCCCGGCGCTGGGTTCACTACCCGCACCGTCGTCATCTGCCCGGCCACCGGCGCAAGCGTCGCCGTGGCTCTCAACTGCGTGGTACTTACAAAAGTCACCTTGGCTTCGAGCGAACCCAGCAACACCTTCGACGCCGGGGTAAACAGCGATCCGTTCAAGGTGAACAACGTGGCGGCCGGGCCAATCTTTACCGATGTGGGCGTGGCGCTGCTGAGTACCGGCACCGGGCTCAACAGGTTTATGGTCGCCAGCCCAAAGGCCCGGGCATCGAGGCGGCTCACCGCCTTCACCTCCACCTTCCCCGCCGCCGGCACGGCGGCCGGTGCCGTGTACAGGCCCGTTGCGTCAATGCGCCCAACCTCGGCGTTGCCACCGGCAATGCCGTTGACGTGCCAATCGACGACCGTCGCCACCGTGTTGGCCACCGCGGCGTACAACTTGAGCGTCGCCCCGCCTCGCACCGTCGCCGTGGCCGGCGAGACGGTCACCTTCACGGCGGGATTCACCGCGAGAGCCCGCACGTTGCTCGCCGCCCCGCCCGGGTCCGGATTCAACACAACCACGTCAATCGCATTCCCGGCCGGATTGTCCGCCGTCGCCGTCACCTCCAATTCCGTGGAGTTGAGGAACCGCGGCTTGGCTGGCTTGCCCGCGAGCCTGACCGCACTGGTTGGCATGAAGTTGGTGCCGCGGATGCGCAGCGTATACGCAAGACCCGTGTTCACCGCCGCCGGCGCCAGCGCATTGATGACGGGCTTGGCATTCTGCAGCGTCACCACCGCCGTGGCCGTCTTCGTGGCATCCGCCGCCAAGGTCGCCCGCACCGTCACCGTGCCCCCCACCGGCACCGCCGCCGGCGCCGTGAACTGCCCGGCGGCGCTGATCGTCCCCGCCGTCGCCGTCCACCGCACCGCCGTCGCCGTGTTACTCCCGAGGCCGGCAGCCGTAAATGTCCGGGACTCGCCGACGCGCAGCGCGACCGCCGCCGGGGAGACGGATACTCCCGCCTGTTGACCGGATAAGAGGGAAATACTTAGTACGAAGAAAGTAACTCGAAACCACATGACTGGTGACGATCGTACCAGGACTCACAGGCCGCGTCGAGCCTTCCTTTGCCTTAGCGTCTCCCTAAGAAGCCCGCCTTATTCCCCATAAAGCGGCGGCTCTCCCCACGGCCGCGTCTTCCAGCGCCGGTGGATCCACAGCCATTGGTCGGGATAGGCGCGAATGGCGCGTTCGAGAGCATTCTGAATCCGCTGAGTATCAATCAGAGTATTTCCGGTGATTTCAACTGGCGGGTCAAACCGTAAGATATACTTTCGTTCGGCCTCCGACCAGACCGCATACCCGGGAATTACCGTCGTTCCCGTCCGCGCGGCTAACTTCGCAAAGGCCGGACTTACACAGGCTTTCTTGCCGAAAAAGTTCACAAACAGCCCGTCATCGAGCCCCACATTCTGGTCCACCAGGATGCCTACGGCCTGATTGGCGGCAAGCGCCCGGTAGATCGGCCGGATCCCGTCCGTCTTGCCGATCACGATGTTGCCGGTGGCCATGCGCCGGGCGCGCACCAGGGCGTCGAGCAGCGGGTTGTCGAGCGGCCGCACAACAATGTGCATCGGTTCGGTGAGCAAGGCGTGGGCATAGGCCGAAAGCTCCCAGTTGCCCAGATGCAGCGTTGCGAACAGCACCCCCTTACCCTTGGCCTTGGCAGCCGCATAGTGCTCAAAACCCTCGTAGCGGATCCAGTCGCCGACGTTCTCCCGGTTGATCCGCGGGAACCGGGCAAAGCAGACGAGCATGCGTCCAATCGACCGGAAGACGCCGTCAATCACCCGCGGATCCATCCCCGTCAACTCGCAGTTACGCCGCGCTACCCGGCGCAGTTTGGGTACGCACAGATCGAGTAATTTCGCATAGATCCCGCCCAGAAACCGCGTGGGGCCCCGGCTTACCGTCACCAGAATGACGCGGACCAGCCAGTACTCCAGCCGGTTCCGCCGCGCGCTACGCAATCCAGCCGCCCCCCAGCACGAGGTCGCCGTCATAAATGGCCGCGCCCTGCCCGGGCGTCACGGCCCGCTGCGCTTCGTCGAACTCCACTTCGACGCCCCCGTCCTGCACCCACACACTCGCCGGGGCCGGAACGTGCCGGTTCCGGATCCGCACCTGCGCCCGGATCCTGCCGGCTGGCGCGGCGACGGAGATCCAGTTCATATCCCGTACCCGCATCCGCCTGGTCAGCAACTCCTCGGGCCCGCCCACCCGCACCCGGTTCGCCGCCGGCTCGGTGGCGATCACGTAGAGAGGCTCCCGCGCCGCCACCCCCAGGCCGCGCCGCTGCCCTACCGTGTAGTTGTGGAAACCCGCGTGCCGGCCCACCACCTCCCCGCTCTGCGTCACAATCTCGCCCCCGCCCTCGGGCAGCGCGATGCCCTGTTCCCGGGCGTAGGCCGCGATAAACGCCGCATAGTCCCCGTTCGGTACAAAGCAGATCTCCTGCGAGTCCTGCTTGGCGGCCACCGGCAGCCCGGCAGCCCGCGCCAGTTCCCGCGTGTCGGTTTTGAGCATGCCGCCCAGCGGAAACAGCGTCCGGGCCAGTTGCGCCTGCGTCAGGCCCAGCAGAAAGTAGGTCTGATCCTTGGTCGCATCGACGGCCCGGCGCAGTTGATACCGCCCGGTGTCTTCGTCAAAGGAAACCCGCGCGTAGTGGCCCGTGGCGATCTTCCCCGCCCCGATGCCGGCCGCCATATCAAGAAAGGTTTCAAACTTAATGAAGTTATTGCACAGCGTGCACGGGATTGGCGTCCGCCCAGCCAGATAGTCATCGACAAACGGCCGCACTACGTGCTGTTCAAACTGATCTTCAAAGTTGACTACGTAGTAGGGGATCCCCAGATACTGCGACACGTAGCGGGCATCGTAGACATCGTCGATCGAACAGCAGCGCCCTGCCGCGGACTCGGTGGCCAGTTCCGGCAGCCGCCGCTGATTCCACAGCTGCATCGTCATCCCGACAATGTTCTCGCCCTGCCGCTGGAGCAGAGCCGCGACGGCCGAAGAGTCCACGCCACCCGACATGGCGACCGCAATGAGTTCTTTAGACATACGTTGGCGACAGCTTCCGCAGATGCGTGACCGCGGCGGCGACGGCGGCAATCAGCGCGTCCACCTCCTCCTCGCTATTCGATTCGCCGAGCGAAAAACGGATGCAGCTCTTGGCTTCGGTCTTCGTCAAACCCAGCGCCAGCAGCGCCGGCGAAGGCTCGACAGCGCCCGACGAACAGGCCGCCCCCGAGGAGACGGCAAAGCCGCGCAGGTCGAGCGCAATCACCAGCGCCTCGCCTTCGAGGCCCGCAAACCGGATGTTGGCGGTATTGGGCAGCCGCGGCGCCCCGGCGCCCTGCACGATCGCGTCCGGCACCGCGGCCAGAATGCCCGCCTCAAGCCGGTCCCGCAGCGCCGCCGTATCGCGCACCGGCCGCGCCGCCGCCGCCCCCAGGGCCACGATGCCCGGAACGTTCTCTGTTCCCGCCCGCCGCCCGCTTTCGTGCCGGCCGCCAAACAGCTGCGGCGCCAGTTCGACTCCTTTGCGAACGTAGAGCGCGCCGATGCCTTTCGGGGCGTACATCTTATGACCGCTGACCGAGTACAGGTCCACCCCGAGCGCTGCCATATCGACGGCCATGCGCCCCGGCGCCTGCACCCCGTCAGAGTGAAACAGCGCGCCGCACTCGTGCGCCGCCGCGGCCAGTTCAGCAAGCGGCTGCACGGTGCCGAATTCATTGTTGGCGTGCATGATGGAGACCAGATCGGTCTCCGGCCGCAGCGCCGCGCGCAGGGCCGCCGGGCTGATCCGCCCCGCCGCGTCCGGCGAAAGCACGGTGACGTTCCCGCGCCGGGCCAGCGTCTGCGCTACGGCCGGGTGTTCAATGGCGCTCGTCACCACGTGCCGCGCCGGTACCGCCAGCGCCAGGTTGTTGGCCTCGGTGCCGCCACTCGTAAAGACGATCTCTTTCGGGGAGCAGCCGAGACGCGTGGCCAGTTGCCGCCGCGCGGTCTCCACCATCTGCCGGGCGCGCTGCCCGTCCCGGTGGATGCTCGACGGATTGCCGCAGGCCTCCGTCAACGCCGGCAGCATCGCCGCCAGGACGTCCGGCGCCACGGGGGTGGTTGCGTTATGGTCGAAGTAGGCCATCTCCCATAGTATCAAGCCGTGAAATTTTGACCGAACGGATCGAGACCGTGCCCGGCGAGGGATTCACCAAGCGGAACCAGGCTGCCGGCGGCGGCTGCGGGCCGGCCGGAATTACGAAACGAAGCCAACGGAACTCGGGGCCGAGCCGCTCGGAGATGGCATAGTCCTGGGCGGCGGCGTCGTAGGCCGGGGCGCCGTAGAAGTCGGCGTAGAACTGGCTGGTGTCGCCTTCGCCGCGGAGTTCGATCGCGATCACGTGATCGGCTCCCGGCTCGAGCTTTACGGGGTGTTGGGCGAGGCTCACCGGCTGGCCGCGCAGGGCGAAGACGCCGGGTGCGGTGTGCGTTCCGCCCTGGAGTTCCCACCGCTCGAGCGGTAACGGCGCACCGGTTTTCGCGAGGGGGTGACGAGCGGTGTGGCGCGGTTAAACACCACCGTGTATCCCTGCGTGTCCTCGCGGCGCAGCACGCCGAGAGGACGGACGCCCGTGCGGTCGTAGCGCATGAGCACGACCTGATGGTAGGGGATCCAGGCGGGTGTCCCCCGCAGCAGGAAGCCGCGCTGTCCCAGGCTGCTCTCGGCGTAGAGGCCCTTCTGGTCGATATCAAACGTCAGTACCCGGTGGGCGTTGTCCGTGCCCGGCGAGAAGATGCGCAGGTTGACCTGATCCGACCGATAGAGGTTCTTCACAAAGATGTCGCTGTTATAAGGCGATAGGCTCAGTGGCCGAGTCGTCAACACGAAGACGGTGGGAGCCTGAATCCGCGGCACGGCGGCCTGCAGCCCGGCGGCGATCCGCTGGAGGTCGGCGCTCCAGCGCACCTGCCGCGCGTTGTGGCACAGCGAGAGAAACGCCGCGACCGACCAGGCAGCAGCCAGCAGTACCCGTGCGCGCTACCCGGCCGCAAAGAGCGCGACCGCCAGGATCAGGATCGGCGTGATTCCCTCCTGCCCCATGGGTGCCCGCGTGCCCGGCACCCAGACAGGATTGCCGGCTTCGAGCAGGACCGTCGTCGCCCCCATGCCCAGCGCCACCAGCAGTAACTCGACTGCCAATCGTCCACTTCCCTGCTCCGCGATCAAGCCACCGCTCACCCGCCAGAACAGCACGGCCACGACCAGGCCGGCGCCGGCGGCGACCCAGAAATCGCCCGGCTGCAGGCGCCACAGCTCGGCTGGGATCTCGTGATAGATCGGGTCCCAGACCAGGAACGAGAGCGACTTGGCGAGTTTCGCTACGGTGTAGCGGGATCCGACGTGAGGTACGGTACCGCTCGTCGCCCAGATCAGGCAGAACAGGCCGAGCAGCGCCGCGAATGGGGCCGCATCAACCAAGCCCCGCCGCCAACCGGCGCGGCGCATTCCCAGTGCCGCCACACTCAGCACGACCGAAGCCTGCAGCGAGTAAGTGGCGATGGCCGTCAGATACAACACGAGGCTGAGGGCATACCATGTCACTTCGCGGCGATCTTCCTTGAGGAACCGAATGTAGGCGACGACCGACCACAATCCCAACGCCATCGCCAGTAGCATGGTCCAGTGGATCTGCCCCACCATTTGCGAGCAGGTCCAGAGCATCGTCAAGCCGCTGGCGGCGAGGGCCCAGCGGACGCAGGCCGCCCCACCCAGCGTCACCACGACAGAGTAGACGGCCAGGCCGCACAACAGGTCGACCATCCGGCGCACGGCGTAGAGACCGTGGGCGGTGTCGACAATCAGCGGTTTGGCCGCCAGCTACCACCAGGGAGCGAGCGGATTCCGCGCATCGTACTCCCAAAAGGCGCGGGGCGCGGGGAACTCGGCGTCGTGGCGGAGAAAGTAGATCCAGTTAAAGTCTTCGCCCAGCGGAACAATGGCAAGGCCAAACGTACCCGACGCGGCCGCGAGGACCGCAACCATGCCGAGCGAGATGGCCCAAAGCCCAAAGACGATCGCTACCGGTCGCACCGAATTTCCAACTCTATCATTTCCGTCGGGAATCGAGGGCAGCTAGAATAACGGTCATGCTTGTCGCCAACCCCAAGGGCAATTACTCTTTTCTCCGGGGCATCGCTCCGTACTCGGGCGGCGCCGTTGC
>JADCJL010000065.1 GCA_020247055.1 Acidobacteriaceae bacterium
GAACGCATCGAGAAACGAGTAATGGTTCGCCGCTACCAGCGCTGGGCCGCTCGCGGGCAGCCGTTCCCCCCGCCGCCGCACGCGCAGCAACACCAACAGGACGCCGTGCATGAACAGGCGCAGAGCTTCAGAAAAGAGAATCAACCGCGCACCGCCAGCGCCAGCGCGCCCAGCGTCCCGGCGCGTTGTCCGAACTTCGGGGCGCGGATTACCGGCATCGGCGCATACCCGGCCATATACCGCTTGGCGGCGGCCCGTACCTTCGCTAACATCCCGGCGTGTTTCATCACGCCTCCCCCGACCAAAACCATCCGCGGCGATAATACGCAAGTATAGATTTGTATCGCCATGCCCAGATACTCCGCCGCTAAGTCATAATCATATCCCCGCGCGGCAATCGCCGGCCCGGAAGCCAACCCTTCCAGACAGTCCCCATGCGCATGGCAGATGCCCGGCGCCGCGTCCACCCGCGGCACCCGCACGTGCCCCATCTCCGGATGCAGCAGCCCGTGCAGTAACTTGCCGCCCACCACCCCTCCGCCGCCGATCCCCGTTCCCACCGTCACATAGAGCAGCGGGTCCACCCCCTGCCCCGCGCCCCACATCTGCTCGCCCAACGCCGCACCATTCACGTCGGTATCCAGTACCGTCCGCACCCGCAGCGCGCTCTCGACCGCCGCCTGAATGCCAAAGCCGCGCCACGCCACCTTCGGCGTTGTCTTCGCAATGCGGCCCGCCCCCAGTTCCACCGGGCCAAAACAGGCGATGCCCACCCGCTTCAATTTCCGCCCCGCGAAAAACGCGGCCACCCCCGCCATGGTCTCCTCCGGCGTAGTAGTCGGGATCTCCGCCGACATCACCACGTCCTCCGGCCCCGTCCCCACCGCGCACACGAACTTCGTACCTCCCGCCTCGATCGCTCCGAACATCGTTTCATTGTAGTGTATGTCGACCCGGAGCCATGCCTCCCGCCCCGCTGCTACACTGAGGAGTTCATGGACCTCGTCTTCTCTCCCGCGCTCCTCGCCCAGGCCGCCAACATCAAACTGCTCCTCATGGATGTCGATGGCGTCATGACCGACGGCACCCTGTGGAACGTCCCCGCCCCGGACGGCCAGATCTTTGAAACCAAGGGCTTTGACTCGCAGGACGGCATCGGCCTGCAGTGGTTGAGCTGGTACGGCATCAAGACCGGCGTCATCAGCGGCCGCGTCTCGCCGGCCACCGAAGTCCGCGCCCAGCAGTGCAAAATGGCCTACGTCTACCAGGGCCACATCGAAAAGATTCCGATCCTCGAACAGATCCTGGCCGACGCCAAAATCAACCCCCAGCAGGTCGCCTACATCGGCGACGATTTCACCGATGTCGTCATCATGCGCCGCGTTGGCCTAAGCATCGCCGTCGCCAACGCCCGGCCGGAGGTCAAAGCCGCGGCCCACTGGACCACCCCCAACCGCGGCGGCTGCGGCGCCGTCCGCGATGCCGTGCAGTTGATCCTTACCGCCCAGGGCATCTGGCCCGAGATCGTCAAGAAGTACGAGCTATGAAGCAGCGGATCGGCCTCGAGGCGCGCGGCGACGCCGGTCCCGGCTTCCTGCACCAGCTTACCGGCGTCATCGCCCATCACTCCGGCGACATCGTCTCGGTCGAAATCATCGAAAGTGTGGTCCACTCACGCACCTACCTCGAAATCGACCTCCCCGGCGATGCGGCCGCCCTGCTCGACGAGCTCCGCGCCCTCGAGCGCGTCCACGAAGTCGAACTCGTCGAGACCCTGCAGAAGGTATACGGCAAGCGGATCATTATCATGGGCGGCGGCGCCCAGGTTGGCCAGGTCGCCATCGGTGCCATCATGGAGGCCGACCGCCACAACATCCGCGGCGAACATATCTCAGTCGACACCATCCCCTTGGTAGGCGAACAATCCCTAGCGGCGGCCGTGCGCGCCGTGGCCCGTCTGCCCCGCGCCAAGGCACTGGTCCTGGCCGGCTCCCTGATGGGCGGCGAAATCGAAGTGGCCGTCCGCGAGGTGCGCGCCAAAGGCCTGCTGGTCGTGAGCCTGAACATGGCCGGCTCCGTCCCCGACGCCGCCGACCTCGTCGTCACTGACCCCGTCCAGGCCGGCGTCATGACGGTGATGGCCGTGGCGGACACCGCCAAGTTCTCGGTCGGTAAACTCACCCGCCGGATCTTCTAGAGCCGTGCCGGGTAGCGCCCCGCTGGGGCGTATGGATCTCGTCTAAAACGCTTTCCGGCGCCTTGCGCGCCGTTTCCCGAGCCTCGGACTACGGTGATTACAAAACCCGCCATCTTCGTCCTCGCGCTACCGCTGCGTTCAACCCTCCCCTTACCATCCTGCTTGGGCCACCCACGCAGTTTGACCCGCTTGTTTTCAAGGCGGAGCAGAACCATGGCCAGGAATCAAAACGCGAGCGTCAATTCGTCCCGATCGGCCGGATTCAGTTGCTCGAAAGGTCCTTCTGCGCTGTCCAACTCGAAGTGTGGCGACGCCCTCATCACGTGGCGCCCACGGCCCGAAACCTGATGTGGTCCCGTACCGCCACCGAGAAAGCGATCAGGATTAACACTCCGAAAATCCCGCTGTAGGGTGGTCGCCAAAGCAGCAGTATGTAGACTACGGGCAGGAGCAGCAACTGAATCGTCGTTCGCAGCGCCGCCGATTCCCGTCCATCAAACAGCAGCGCCGCGCAAAGCAACAGCAGGACAGGATCTTGAATGTAGGCATGGAAATTGATCACCAAGCCCGCCATGATAGCGTAAGCAAGGCTAGCTTCGTAATGTTTCGCCGTCCAGATAAGGTACAGCGCCGCTGCGCTGAGAGTCGCGCAGAGAACCAGATAGATCGCCGGTTGCCCATTGCCCGACAAGGCATAGACCATACCGCGGAGATTCGGCATCAACTCGGGATACGGATGATTTTCCGGACGGCGGAGAAGGGCCACCAGCGATAGGAACACGGGCCATCCGCCCGCAAACCAGCCAATCAGGAACAACGCCACTTCGCCAACAACCGCGCCGGCAAACAATCGCCAGCGGCGGTGGGCGATCATGGCGAACGGTGTCAGGATGAACAGATGGAATTTGATGGCGCAAAGGGCAAAAACAATTCCGCCGAGAAAATCGTAGTTGCGGCGTGCCAGCAGCAGGGACACGGTGCAGAATAAAAGTAGCGACGTAACGTCTTGTCCGTTCACCATGTGCGAGAGGATGGGAACCGACATCGCCGCATAGACCCAAATATCGGGCCATTGCCGGGAGAAGGTCCACAAGAAAAAGAGCAGCGCTCCCAAGCTATAGGTCTGGTAAAGCCAGTAGCTCGTAAGATAGGGCAGCCATGTCAGCGGCTTGAGAAAAAAGCCGTAAAACGTTGGCCTGATGAAGTACGAGTGGTCCAGCGTAGCGCCCAGTAGCTGCACCTGTTTTGCGTGATTTGGCGCTTGCAGATGGAGATCAGGGGTTCCAAAGAGAAGACCACCCACGTACCAGTGGACAAAGTCGTTCTCAGCCCGTAACATTCGTCCAAGAGGCATCAAACAGAACAGAAGGATCCCGATCAGAGCCGCGCCAAGGAGCTTAAACCCAAAATCCAGATTCTTTCCCTTCACTAGGCGGCTATCGGCCTCTGGCGGTCGAAACTTTACCCTCCCTGCGCGACGTTATTCTGTCGGGACGAACATCGGAGGACCGCACTTGCCGGCTGAATCGCTGCGCGTACCACTGCCCGCGCGCGTAAACGACTCGCGCAGACGAGCAGATCGCCACGATTAGCCCAGCGCGGTCTTCCAGCCGATGGGGCGCTTCTTGGCGCCCCATCGGCGCGCAAGACGGTCCCAACCGGACCGATTTCGCTACCGTCCCTTCACAGAACAATCTGGTAACAGAGCAATCTGAGGTCGAGCACTAGGCCATCCGTCCGAACAAACTTGCGAGGCTCGGAGACGCGGTCCGACAGGCGTGGAGCCATGCCGAAGATGTCGTTACGACCGGGCACAACTCCCGGGCAAGAACATCCTCCTCACCCACGGCGCCGCCGCCTCCCGCAATCGCTATCATGGTGACGGCATGTACCGCAGCCTCTGCCTCCTCCTGACGGCCCTCCCCCTCGCCGCCCACCATCCCTGCCAATCCTGCCACCCCGCCCAGGTCTCCGCCTTCGCCCGCACCCCCATGGGCAACGCCATCGGC
>JADCJL010000066.1 GCA_020247055.1 Acidobacteriaceae bacterium
AGGGATCGCCTGCTATTATAAGCGGATTGGCGGACGGCGGGGAGCCGAACCGTTGATCCCCGGGAAACCCAGAGCAGGAGCAACAACTTTACGCATGTTTGGACGTGGTAACTGGGCCATTTTTGGCCTGGACAACGAGACTCTCACCGCCTTTACGGCCGCCCTTGACGATCCGGCGCGGATGGCGGTCGCCTCGCAGCAGGCGGCGGCGGCGGTGGCGCGGTTGTATGGGACGGACGCGATCGGCTTCAATCCATTTAGCGCGCCGCGACTGGACGAGGAGCAGGAGTTGACCGCCGAACAGCAGACCGAGTTGGCGCGTCACGCCGTGGCGGATCTCGAGGAGGGAACCACGGCGGTACTGCCGGCGGAGATTCTCGAGGGCACGGGATACGGGCACACGGCGGAGGCGTTTCGCGTCTCGCCGCAGCTCTCTTCCGAGTTGCCGTGGTTCGGCCTCTGGGCCGTGATGAACGAGTGGAAGAAGGCCTCGGACCTGCCTTCGCGGAAGGAGCAGAGTTCGTATGTGCTGCTCGAGCGGCCGTACAAGTTTCTGCTGGCCACGGATAAGAAGACGGTGGATGAGAAGGTGGAGGACGCCAGCGCCGTCTGCCGGACGCAGGTGGCGGTGCTGCTCGATTTCGTGCATGGCCGTTTGTATATCGAGAGCACCAGCAAGAAGCACATTCAGGCGATTGTGGCCGGTTTGACTCGGCTGGCGGTGCAGATTGTGCCGGTGGCGTGGAACTATCCGGTGGCGCACTGGACGCAGGCGATTCTGCGGAATCTGTTCGAGAACACGCAGTTTCGCGATGAGTTTGCGCGGCGGGCCGAAGAGGCGAGACGGTTCAAGGAGAGCGAGATCGAGAAGCTCGAAGACCGGGAGATGGAGATGATCGTCTCGAAGTTCTTTTCGATGACGGAGACGCCGACCGGGACCTGGGTGGGCATCTCCGGTCCGGCCCGCATCCGGCTGCATGAGGCGGCGCCACCGATTGCGGTGCGCAACCCGGCGATGGCGACGACGCTGTTGGGGATTACGCCAGAGGCGGCGCTGCTGTCGGGCGCGCTGACGTTTCAGGACACCATGACGGTGACGACCAAGAGCGGGGCGGAGCGGACGATTCGGCGTGATGTGGCGCGGTTTGATCTGAACGACCGGGTGAACCTGAGCGAGGTGGGCGCGGCGATGCTGCGCGGATTCGACATGGCGTCGCACAAAAAAGACGTGCTGCGCGCCATCCGGGATACCCGGCAGGTGCCGTCGATTGCGCAGTTCTGGGGCTTATGGCTGCACCAGTTGGGCAGCGCCGTCCGCACGATGGAGGCGACGTTCCGCGAGGTGCTGGAGTTGAACGGCGACCAGGCCGCGGGCATTATTCCGATGCAGCTTTCGGGGGGGGCGGAGGAGAGTCCGGCTCCGTAGGGGCGCCATCGCCTTTGACGACGCGGAGCTGCGGCAGGAAGGTGCCTTTCGCCTTTTGCTCCAGCACCTCGTCGCAGCGGAGGATTTCGCCCATTTCACGGCCTTTTTTGATCTGGCGGGCGATCTCTTTTTCGGCGACGAGAATGCGGTCGGCGGTGTCGAGCGCCTGTTCGATGCGGGCCTGCGGCACGACGACGACGCCATCGGCATCACCCACGACCCAGTCGCCGGGGCAGACGACGACGCCGCCGCATTGGACGGGGAGATCGACTTCGCCTTTGTATTCGGCGCCGCCGGCGTTGGGGACGATGGCGCGGGCGAAGACGGGGAGTTTGCTCGAGGCGATGTCGGCGGCGTCACGGATGGCGCCGTCGATGACGACGCCCGCCAGACCCTTGCGATGCGCGGCCATGGTGGTGAGGCCACCCCAGAGGGCGGTGTTGCGTTCGCCCTGGCCGTCGATGACGAGTACGTGGCCGGGCGGGCAGAGCGAGAGCGCCTTGGCCACCATGAGAATATCGGCCGTGTGAACGCGGAGGGTGAAGGCCGGGCCAGCCATGCTGGCGTTGGCCGAACGGCAGTGCATGTCGTGATCCATACCGCCGGATTTGCCGATGGCGTCCGAGAGGGGGCCGGTACCGACCTTGCGCGCGCGGACCGCAGTCTGATTCTTTTTCATGGGTGGTGGTTCCTTAGGCCAACATGACCTGGGCCGGGTTGAGCGCCTGGTAACGGCCCTTGTTGGCGGTGATTTCGAAGGCCTGCGGCACCTGTTCGATGCCGTGGAGGACGTGCTTGATGGCCGGCTTCAGGCGCACGCGGCCGGAGGCGACGAGGCCGACGGTGTGTTCAAGGTGGCCGAGCGTGCTGATATCGGGAAACAGGTAGCGGAGACTGCGTTCGCGCAGCAGGTCGATGTCGACTTCAAGCGGCGCGCCGAACCAGGATACGCCGACGAGTTTACCGCCGGAGCGGACCGAGCCGATGGCCTGCGTGAGGCTGCGGGTGCCGGCCAGGCCTTGTTTCGGGCTGCCGCCGGCGCATTCGAAAACCACGTCGGCACCGTTGCCTTCGGTGAGGTCGAGGATGGCCTGGACGGGATCGGTTTCGGCGGCGTTGATGACGTAGTCGGCGCCGAGTTCGCGGGAGACGTCGAGAGCTTCTTTGCGGACGTCGACGGCAATGATCTTACCGGCGCCGCTGACGCGGGCGATCTGCATGCATTCGAGGCCCATGCTGCCCTGGCCGTAGAGGACTACCGAATCGCCGATGCGCAGTTCGGCGGTTTCGACCGAGGCGACGCTATCGCTGAGCGACTGCAGGCAGGCGGCTTCGCTATCGGAGATGCGGTCGTCGACATGGGTGAGGGCGATTTCGGGGAGGACGGCGTATTCGGCAAAGCAGCCGGGCAGTTGGAAGCCGATGATCGGCCCTTTGCGGCAGAGCGCCGAGCGGCCGGAGTCGCACAGGGGGCAGTGTTCGCAGGGGAGCTTGGCGCGGGCAGCGACGCGGTCGCCGGCGCGGAAGCGGGTGACGCCGGGGCCGACTTCGACAATACGGACGCAGTATTCATGGCCGAATAACTGCACGGGTGCTTCGGTCTCAAGCCGTTTCTTGATCTTTTCGTAGGCTAGGGTACGGATGCCAAAGGCCAGTTGGGCCTCGGTGACACTGGGTTGCACGCAGAGGACTTTTACGAGGACATGCCGCGGCCGGAGCTCGGGCATGGGAACTTCATCGAGGCGGAGATCGCCGAAGCCGTAGAATCGCCATGCTTTCATAAGTAGAGAGTGGTGGGTGGGAAGTAAATCCGACTTGGCTAGCATACAGGAAAAGCGCGTATAATCGAAGCCGGACGGGAGTTCCTGTGTTGCAATCTTGGCTGCTGGTTCGATATTCGGGCTTGGCCGCGTGGATACTGGTTACCACGATCGCCTCGGGGAACGCCTGGGCGGCGGACCCGGCGGAGGTGGCCGGACAGGCGCGGGAGGTACTGGCGCGGCGGTGTGTCGGCTGCCATTCGGCGGCGATGAAGAGTTCCGGGCTCGACCTGAGTTCGGCGGTGGCGGCGGCGCGGGGCGGCAGCCGCGGACCCGGGCAGATTCTGGCCCGCGTGGCGAGCGGCGAGATGCCGCCGGCCAAGCCGCTGCCCGAAGCGGAAGTGGAGATTCTGCGGCTGTGGCAGGCGGCCGGTATGCCGGCGTGGAGCAGCGGGGCGATTGCGCTTCGGCGCGCGACCGCCGATTGGTGGGCGTTTCAACCGCTGCGGGAAACAACGCCACCCGCGGGAGAGGTTTCGGGGATTGACGCCTGGATTGAGGCCAAGCTGCGGGCGCGGAGCTGGCAGCGGGCGCCCGAGGCCGACCGGCGTACGTTGATCCGGCGGGTGAGCTTTACGCTGACCGGCATGCCGCCTACCCCGGCCGAGGTGCAGGCCTTTGTCGACGACCGGCGGCCCGATGCGTATGCACGGCTGGTGGACCGGCTGCTGGCTTCGCCTCATTATGGGGAGCACTGGGCGCGGCACTGGCTCGATACGGTGCGCTTTGCCGAGAGCGAGGGGTTTGAACGCGACTGGATTCGGGAGCATGCGTGGCCGTATCGCGACTACGTGATCCGCAGCTTCAACGCAGACAAGCCGTACGCGCAGTTTGCGCGGGAGCAGATTGCCGGCGACGTGTTGACGCCACCGACGCGCGATGGCGTGGTGGCGACGAGCATGCTGGTGCTGGGGCCGTATGATGCGGTGGGACTGACGTCGGCCGTCGACCGGGAGCGCGAGCAGGTGCGGGCCGACCAGATGGAGGAGATGGTGGGGCTGGTGGCGCAGACCTTTCTGGGGCTGACGGTGAACTGCGCTCGCTGTCACGACCATAAGTTCGATCCGATTCCGCAGCGAGACTATTACCGGCTGAAGTCCGTTTTTGAGGGGATCTGGCAGCCGACGGTGGGCAGCGAGTTGCGGGCCGGGGGCCGGGCCGTGTTGACGGCGGTTGAGATGGCGCAGCACCAGGAACAGTTGCGCGGGTTCGATGAGCGCATGGCGGCGTTGGAAGCGCAGTTAGGGCAGCAGGCTCGCGCGGGGCGCCCGCCGCTGGCTTTGCCGGCGACGGTGCCGGCGCCGGTGGGTTGGTGGACGCTCGATAGCGATGCCCGCGACGAGGCCGGGGCGCTCCATGCGAGTCTGACGCCGGAGGCGGCGACGTTTGCGCAAGGGCGTTTGCGGCCCCCGGCGGGCAAGGAGAGCGTGACGGCAGTGACCGCGCCACTAACAACCGACGTGCGCGAGAAGACGATGGAGGCGTGGGTGCACGTGGCGAGCCTCTCAGAGAAGGCGACGACGCTGCTGCGGATTCGCAACCGCAGCGGGTTCCGCGGCGCGGCCGTTGACGGCATCCGGCTAACCGGGGGCAAGAAGCGCCGCTGGGAGAACGAGAGCACCGTCAACTTCCGGACGGAAGACGTCGAGGGCCCGGCCGAGGATACGCCCGTGGGGGGACGGATCCACGTGGCAGTAAGTTATGCCGCCAATGGAGAGATCCGCCTTTATCGCAACGGGAAGTTATACGGACGCCCCTACCGGCCCGACGCGGGTACGGCGCATGGCTTACTGCAGACCTATGGCCGGCAGGACGCCGTCGTCGAGTTAACGAGCGGCCGGGGCTTCGAACTCGAGCAGGCGCGGCTGTTCGCGCAGGCGCTCAACGCGGAGCAGGTTGCGATGTTATACGCGGCGGGCGTCGAGAACAGGGAGCCGGCCGCGGGACCGGAGCGCGAGGAGTTGTTGCGCCGGCTAGCCGAGGAGCGGGCCAAGCGGCGGGCCCTGGCCGAGGCGCCGTCGCTGGCTTTTGCCGCCGAGGTCCGCCCGGCGTTGCCTACCCGTATTCTCGCGCGCGGGGACGTTTCGCAGCCCGGCGAGACGGTGGCGCCCGCGGCTGTCTCGCTGCTGCGGGGGCTGAGCGGCGATCTCGGTCTACCGCCGGATGCTCCCGACGCCGACCGCCGCCGGCGCTTCGCCGAGTGGCTCACGAGTCCGGAGAATCCGCTGTTTGCCCGCGTGATCGTGAACCGTGTTTGGCACTATCATTTCGGTGCCGGCTTAGTCGATAGCCCCAATGATTTCGGCTACAACGGCGGGGAGCCTTCGCATCCCGAACTGCTCGAATGGCTGACGGCGGACTTCCTTCGCCACGGCGGCAGCCTGAAGCACCTGCACCGGCAGATCCTGCTTTCGGCGACATTTCGGCAATCGTCGCGCCTCGACTCGGCGGCCGCGGCCCAGGACGCGAGCGCCCGTCTCCTGTGGCGTTTTCCGCCCCAGCGCCTGCCGGCCGAGGCGGTGCGCGATGCGATGCTCGCGGTGAGCGGTGCGCTGAACCCGACGCCGTTCGGGCCGAGCTTCCGACCGTTTGAGATCATCAAAAACCCGGGGTCGTATCACTCCTACAGTCCGGTGGATTCGGCCGACCCCGCGCTGCAGCGCCGGACCATCTACCGCATGAACATCAACTCGGGCGGCAACCCGATGCTCGACGCGCTCGATTGTCCGCTGCCGTCGGTGAAGACGCCGAAACGATCGGTGACGACCACGCCGCTACAGGCGCTTAGCCTGATGAACAATCCGTTTGCCGACCGCATGGCGCGGACTTTTGCCGCGCGCGTAAGCGCGGAGCGCAAGGATCCCGCGGCGCGGATTGCGTGGGCGTACGAGTTGGCGCTGGGCCGGCCGCCCCGGCCGGAGGAGGCCGCTTCGGCGGCGGAACTGGCGGCCACGGCGGGCCTCGAAGGCGTGTGTTGGGCGCTGTTCAACCTGAGTGAGTTTCTTTATGTCCCGTAAGCCGATCTCGCGCCGGCAGGCGATTCTCGACGCGGGCGCCGGCTTTGGATGGCTCGCGCTGTCGTCGCTGACCGCCGCGGGCGCCTCCTCCGGCGTGCACTTTCCGCCAAAGGCAAAGCGCGTGCTGCAGGTGTTCAGCGTGGGCGGCATGAGCCATCTGGACACCTTCGACTACAAGCCGGAGTTGGCCAGGCGCAACGGCATGCCCTTTGCGATGCCAACGTTTTTCGGCCAGGGCGGCAACCTGCTCGGCAACGTGTTTCCGTTTCAGCAGCGGGGGCAGAGCGGGCTGTGGGTAAGCGACCTGCTGCCCAACCTGGCGGCCCACGCCGACCGGCTGACCGTGGTGCGCACGATGGTATCGAAGAGCGCCAACCACATGCCGGCCGTGGCGTGCATGAACACGGGGTTTATCCTCACGGGGTTTCCGAGCATGGGAGCCTGGGTGACTTACGGACTCGGTTCGGAGCGGGAGAATCTACCGGCATTTGTCGTGCTGCCCGACCTGCGGGCGCACCCGTGGGGCGGCACCGTGCAGTGGTCCAACGGCTTTCTACCGGCCGCGGTGCAGGGGACGATGTTTCGCAGCGCGGCGGTGCCGGTGCCGGACCTGGCCACGCCCGCGAGCGTGACCCCGGAGGCCCGGGCGGCGGCGCTCGGTTGGCTGAACCGGCAGAATCGCCGGTACGCGGATGAGCATCCGGGCGACTCGGCGCTGGAGGCGCGCATCCGCAGCTACGAACTGGCGGCCAGCATGCAGCTGAGCGTTCCCGCGATTGCCGATCTCTCTACCGAGTCCGCAGCCACGCGGAAGCTCTATGGCTTCGATGACCCGAAGACCGAACCGCTGGCGCGGCAGTGCCTGCTCGCCCGGCGATTGCTTGAGCAGGGCGTACGCTTCGTGCAGGTCTATCACGGCGGATCCTCCGTCGATTGGGACGCGCACGGGAGCATTATCGACAACCACACCAAGCGGGCGGCCGAGTACGACAAGCCCGTGGGGGCGTTGCTCAGCGACCTGGCGGCGCGGGGTCTGCTGGCGGACACTCTGGTGTTGGGCGTGACGGAGTTCGGGCGGACGCCGGTTTCGCAAGGGACCGGCAAGACGGCCGGGCGGGACCATCATCCGGACTGCTTTTCGTGCTGGATGACCGGCGCCGGATTGAAGCCCGGCTTTGCTTACGGCGAGTCGGATGAACTTGGCCAGAAGCCGGCCGAGAATCCGGTGACGATTCACGATTTTCATGCCACCGCGCTGCACCTGCTGGGTCTGGACCACGAGCGGCTGAACTACTACCACAACGGCATCCGGCGGCGGCTCACCGATGTGCACGGCCATGTGGTGAAGGGCTACCTGGCCTAGCCGATGGTTCCGCCGGATGCTCCCGCCTACTCGCTCATCGAGGCCAACCATCGCCTGGCTTCGCGTTTCTACGCCTACTCGGGCCAGGCCGATCTGCTGCCGGGCGCGCTGGCGATTTACTGCGGGACCGACTCCTCGGCCTTCAACATGGCCTCGCTGACCCCGCCCGCGCCCCACCTGCCGACGGTTCTCAATCAGCTGACGGTCCACTACGACCGCCTACGGGCCGGCTCCTCCCTCTGGTTGTGCCAGCAGTTAGCGCCTCAAACGGATCCGGCTCTACTATTCCAGTTCCGCTACCGGTTTCAGCAGACGGCGCCCGGCCTCCTCGCCGGCCCCTTCCCTGCCCCACGCCAAGCGGCTCCCACGGAGCTGACCGTACAGCCCGTCCAGCAGGCCCACGAAGCGGTGGCGTTTGCGCACCTGGTCTCGGTGATCTTCCAGGTAGCCTTCCCGCTCTGCCACCGGATTTACGCCGACCCGGCCGCCTGGCGGCCGCCGACCTACGGATGGGTGGCCTACCGCGCGGGAGAACCGGTGGGCTGCGCGATGGTCACCGCGGCGGACGGCATCGCCGGTTTCTATTCCGTAGGCGTTCTGCCGGCCTACCAGGGGCGCGGTTACGGAGAAACCGTCATGCGTCACGTGGCCCGGTTCGCGGCGACGCGGCTGAACTGCCACCAATTGGTGTTACAATCAACAACCGCCGGGCGAAAGCTGTACCACCGTCTCGGTTTTCGCGAGTTCACGACGTTCACAATCTACCACCGAGCGTATTTGGCGCCAGAGGAGCAGGACAATGGGAATGATTTCGGAGTTTAAGGAGTTCATCAACAAGGGAAATGTGATGGACCTCGCGGTTGGCGTGATCATCGGCGGCGCGTTTGGCAAGATCGTCGATTCCTTGGTGGGAGATCTCATGATGCCGCTGATCGGCGCCGCCACAGGGGGCCTTGACTTTTCGAGTAACTTCGCGGCGCTCGACGGCAAAACCTATGCGACGCTGGCCGAAGCGAAGAAGGCCGGGGCGGCGGCGCTGGCCTACGGTAGCTTCCTTACCGTGGTGATCAATTTCGTGCTGCTGGCCTTCTGTGTCTTCCTGCTCATCAAGGCTCTTAACTCCATGAAGAAAGAGGAGGCCCCCGCGCCTGCGCCGGCCGCCCCGGTTGTTCCGGACGATGTCAAACTGCTGACGGAAATCCGCGACCTGCTCAAAAAGTAAGGCCGGTTCGATACCCGAGTGGACCGTCTCCCCTTTGCCGCCACGCCCTTATCGGCAGCCTACGATGCGATTCAGCGGCTTCCGGTGACGGTCCTGCTCGACAACGTTCGCAGCATGTACAACATCGGCAGCTTCTTTCGTACCGCCGACGCGTGTGCCGCCGCCGAGATTCTCCTGGCTGGTATCTCCTCGACGCCCGAGCGCAACCCCAAGCAGATCGCCAAGACGGCGCTGGGGGCCGAGCTCACCGTGCCGTGGCGCTATGGGGCCGACGCGCTTGAACTGGTACCGCCGGATTGCGAGATTGCGGCCATTGAAACCACGCCGCGGGCCGTGGACCTGTTTGACTGGCAGCCGCGCTTTCCCGTCTGCGTGATTTTCGGGCACGAAGTGGACGGCATTCAGCCGGCGCTCTCGGCCCGCGCCGACGTCCATGTGCGACTGCCGATGCTCGGCGTCAAACACTCGCTGAACGTGGCCACGGCCGGCGGCATCGTTCTTTACGAGCTGTTGCGAAAGTATCGCAACTTAGTGAACCATCTTACTCTTCCTCGTCATGTAATCCATGAGTAAATACTGGCCAAGGGTGTAAGGCGATGTGAAGTAGGCCTTACCCCGGCATAGTTCGCTCACCTTCTTGACGAAGCTCATCAGACCGTAATCCTGAGCCAGCATGAACGTGTTGATCAGAATGCCGGCCCGCTTGCAGCGGCTGACCTCTTCGAGCGTCCGGGAGATCACCAGCGGGTCGAGTCCGAACGGATTCTTATAAATCTGTCCGTCGTCGAGCGTGAGCGCCGAGGGTTTGCCGTCGGTGATCATGATGATCTGCTTCATGTCCTTTTTTTCCTGCTGCAGCAGTTTCTGCGCCAGAATCAGGCCGTCCCGGGTGTTGGTGTAGTAGGGCCCCACCTGCACCCGCGCCAAGTCCTGAAGACGCAGCTCTTCGGCCGAATCGTGAAACAGGACGCAGCGCAGGGTGTCGCCCGGATACTGCGTCCGGATCAGGTGCGCCAGCGCGAGGGCCACGCGCTTGGCCGGGGTGAAGCGGTCTTCGCCGTAGAGGATCATCGAATGGGAACAATCGAGCATCAGCACGGTTGCACAGCTGCTCTGGTATTCGCTCTGGTGGACGTGCAGGTCTTCGTATTCAAGACCCAGCGGCACCTGCACCCCTTCGCGGCGCATGGC
>JADCJL010000067.1 GCA_020247055.1 Acidobacteriaceae bacterium
CATCGTCGGCCAATCCGCCAACTCCCCCTACCGCGCCAGCCGCAGCCCCGTCCACGCACTCCGCCGCCCCGGCCTCTCCCCGTGCCGAAACCCCGGCTCGAGCGACTCCGCCGAATCCCCGTAAGCCCCGCCCCGCACCACCCGCAACCCCTCTCCCTCGCCCTCCCTTCCGTCCCGCCCGTCGTACGGATACGGCCGCAGCAGCGACGAACACCACTCCGCCACGTTCCCCGCTAAATCAAAAAATCCCCCCGCGTTCGCCCGCCGCGTCCCGACCTCCCGCGGCGCGTACGCCCCCATCTCCCGAAACGGCCCCGCCCCCGTCCCCGTATTCTCCCGGTACCACGCCCGCTCCCCCAGCGTCCCCGCCCCGCCCAGCCGCGCCGCCCGCTCCCACTCCGCCTCCGTCGGCAGCCGGAAACTCCCCCCCGTCTTCGCATTCACCCGCCGCACAAACTCCCGCGCCTCCTCCCAACTGATCCCGTACACCGGCAGCCGCGCCCCTTTCACCGCGCTCCGGTTCTCCATCCCCGCCCACTCCCACTCCCCCTGCGTCACCTCCGTCACCCCCAAATAGAAAGGTTCCACATAAACCTCATGCACCGGACCCGCCCCTCGCCCCGCCTCGCTCCCCATCTCCCCCTCGCCCCCCGGCACCAGCCGCATCTCCAGCCCCAACCCCTTCACCCGCACCCGCCGCGCCAACCCCGACTCCCCGTCAAACTCCGCCCCGGCTATCTCCAATCCCGCCATCTCCGGCCGCTCCCGCCGTTCCGCCATCGCCTTTCGCCCCGCCGCCCGCCGGTCCCGCGGATTCACCCGCAGCGCCGCCGCAAACGCCTCCCGCGCCCCCGCCCAGCCCCCCGCCGCCGCCCGCCCCTCTCCCGTCGCCATCGCCCCCCGGTACGCCTCGTCCCGCCCCCCCGCCTCCAGCTTCGCCGCCGGCGCCTGCGGATTCGTCAGCGCATGCGCGTGGTGACAGCTCGCGCACGCCTCCCGCCGCCCCGTCTTCGGACATCCCGCCCCGTGGCAGCTCGCGCACAACGCCGTCACCGCCGCCGCCCCCACCGGCAGCCGCTCCGGCTTCACCTGGTTCCGCTCGTTCGCCACGTGCCCCGCACTCGCCCCGTGGCACGCCGCGCAGTTCGTCCCCGCGCGCCCGTGCTTGGCCGCCACGCTCCACTCGAGCACCTGCGCCACGTGGCACCGCGCGCACACCCCCGCTTCCTTCAGTTGCGGGGCCTGCGCCCAAGCCCCACTCAGCGCCAAAACTAACCCTGCCAGCGCTCGTCCAGCCAGCGATAATGTCCCGGCAGCCATTGTCCCTCCGTCACGGCCGCCACGCGGCTTGCCGCATCCAGCGCCGCCCGCTCCCCGCGGCTCAGCTCCAGTTGCCGCCGCAGCCCGGTAAAGTTATCTTCGAGCGTCGCGTCTTCAAACATCCCCGGCATCGCCGCCGTCAGAAACGGCCGCGAGTACACAAACCGCAGCGCCGCCTGGCACAGCGTCTCCTCCGGCATCTGCTCGAGACTCCGCGTCAGGTCCGCCACCACCGCCGGCAGCAGCGGCCGGTACTTGGCCTGGTATAGCTGCACAAAATCCCGCTCCGGCTGCGTCCCCCCCGGCGCCCGCGGATCGAGCTTGACAATCGACCCCGCCGCCAGCGGCTTAATCGCAATCAGCCCCACGCCCCGTCGCGCCGCCTCCGGCAAAAACTCTCCGTAGTCGGCCCGCGCGTGGATGAAGTTATACGGGAACATGACGTAATCAATGCCCTCGAGCTCCCGCAGCGCGCTGAGCATCATCCCCTCGTCGTGCGCCGAAATGCCGATGGCCCGGACCTTCCCCGCCTCTTTGGCTTTCCGCAGCACCTCCCAATCGGCCAGCGCCTTCCCGTCGACGGCCTTGCCTTCGCTCAGGTAGATCCGGTAGAGATCCACGTGCCCGAACAGCTTGGCCGCCCGGTCGATGTTCTCGCCGACGAACATCGGAAACTGCCGGCAAAGCGAAACCAGGGTCTTGTTCCGCCGCGCGCTCCCGCCCGCCGCCACGAGCCGCGCCATGGGCTCCCACTGTCCCTCGCTCTCGTAGGTATCAACCAGGTTGACGCCCCGGTCGAGCGCCCGCGCGATCAACCGGTCCCGCCGCTCCTGCCCTTCGGCCAGCAGGACATTCCCGTGCTCGACTTTTTTCTTGAAGCGCGGATCGGTATGCGATCCGAACGACAGCAGGGAAACGTCAATGTCCGTCTGCCCCAGTCGCCGGTAGATCATCCCGCCGCGCCGGATCTCCCGCACGGGAGGAACCTCTGCCCGCACCCGCGGCCCGGCCGCCAGCCAACCGGCTGCTCCGGCCAGCCACGCTCGTCTCGATGCCCGTGGACACATACGAGACCGAGGATATCACCAAAGCTGCCCGTCCATCCTCTGCCCCGCCATCCTCCCCGCCAAAACGCGGCCCGGACGATTGAGTATCTGCTCTAGCCTCAATGGAAGATGATGGGAGCACGAACGCGTTGACTACGAAATGAAGGAATGGTCAATCCGACCGTCGCGCGAAGGGACCGGATGAGCAAATTCCGTTTGGCCTACCACCGGAACTCAGACGACACTTACAACAACTCCAGCGTTTGAATCGCCCAAGCAGGGATCAATCTTGCTTTCGAGCTTCGGATGCACGCCTAACCGATCCCACATCCATACCGTGGCGGTAGTGAAAGCCTGCAGCGTGTACTCGCCCGGTACGATGCTATTGGCAACTCGAAGGCGCCACGTTATCGTCAGACTCTCTCTGGCCCGTAGATAGTCCGGAGCAAATATTCTGTCCAGCACGAAGGCGTTGTCCACCTCGGCGCCTCCCTGCAAAGCTCTAATTCCAACGGGGGCAGACGCCCGATCGGTCGCGGGTCTGGCGACGACACGGTACTCAATGCTATTCCTGGGATCTGCCGGCTGCTCTACTGGCACCAGTTGTGTCTGCGGCATACCGTAATTCGCAATGTCTACTTTGTATTCAAATGGGTTCTCCAACGTCGCTTGAATATCAATCGTCCCGCCCCGAGGCACAACAGGTTTCTTGTCAGGGATTACCATTTGCATCCGAACCTCGGCGCTCTCCGCGATCACGGCGAAAACTCTTGCCCCGGCACCAACGCACGCCGAAAGACCAGCTCCAGCGCCGAATGGGCATCGCACTGCTATCAGAGTGCCGGCGATTTGGATCGAATTCGCTGGCACACGTTCGGAAGGAGCAATCCAAACTCCCGCGCACGTCCAGGCGCGAGTCTGACGAAGCACGGTTTCCGGGTTGCGCACCATGTCGACCCTATCATCGGTAAGCGCCTGCCAGTCAGGATGCGGATTGGTCCATTTCAGCGTTAAATCGATGGGAAACATATCCCTCATGCTGATGGTAGCCTCGACGTACCCTCCCGAACGGGAAACGATGACCGGACCAGGGGGCAGAAAAAAACCAACGCCATCAACAGGTTGGATCCCCCCGTACCCATTAATGCGGATGCAGTTCTCTGGGGAAATGTCATTCCAGGCCTGCTGTATGCCCCTGATTCTTGTGGCAAAGTTCAGCCTGGCGGGATAAACTCCAGCATTGATCCCGGGCACGTCGATACGCGTTGGTCGGAAACGGAGTACGGCTTCCCTGCGAGAAGGAATTGCTACGGAACTTTCTAAGAAAGTGAAGAAGCCCCTGCCAGCGGCTTCTTCATAATCAGTAGCCCAGAATTTGGTCTCTGGAAGAATTTCGACCGTCGTCCTCGTCTCGTTGCGCACACGGAGCGAAAAGACGGGTTGCTGATTGGCATTGACCTGTCTTGGCTCCAATGATCTGGGAATGATGGTGATGGGCGGCATATCCGAAGTATACATTCCACATTTCCGTTTTGAGCATCGCGTGCACGTCCCTCAGATGCTCGACCGCATCAATATCTAACTCCGTGAAGAAAACTGTTGGTCAATCGAGGCACGGTACACATCCCATAAAAGACGGCGACCTGAGTCCGCGGAATCGCGATTAAGGCGCCTCAGCGCCCGAACAGAGGCAAGCGAACAATGCCACAATAGTGGGTAACTCCGTGCTTTTGAATCCCGTTAAAGGGGCATACGAACTCGACCGAGTAAGTATCCCCCGGCAAAGCCGGGGGCCTTATTTCGTGAGCCGCTCAAAGCGACTTTGCGGGGTCGCTAACGCGACCTCCGCTTGAAGTTAGCCACCATTACGGTCGCGGTTCAATACGATACCTGAATTATGCACGCCGTTCTGCTTTGTCGGCTCCCCCATCCGGATTCCGCCCTACAGGTCCGTTCGCTACCGCTCACCGGAGTCCGCCCGGTCCCCCCAACAAAGCACTCCCCCTCCCTTGGGAGCGCCCCCGCTCGCTTTTGGGTGCCCCGATCAAGAGACGGCGGCAGAAGGAGATAGAAAGGAACAACGTGACTCTAATTGGTTACCTCGGCAGCGACGCCGAAACCCGCACCACCCGCAACGACTCCACTCTCACAACCCTCTCGCTGGCCACCCAGCGCACCTGGAAAGACCCCGAATCCGGCGAACGCCAGTCGGAAACCACCTGGCACCGCCTCGTCGTTATATGGAATCGGACCACTTTTCAAGCCTGTTTTTCTTTTTGAAGCCAGTTCGCCGGTTTCTTGGCCGGGCGGCTCATGCTAAAATATGTTATTGTGTACACAGAGTACGCACTGTGGAAACCGAGAAGATTGGCATCCGTGAATTCCGCGAGAACCTGGCGGGTTACCTCGAAAGCGGCAAACCGTTGGCGATCACTCGTCACGGCGAGACGCTTGGGTTCTATATTCCTGCTCAGAAGCGGAGCCGCAAGGCGGAGGTCGAAGCCATGCGCGCTGCTGCGAAAGATCTGGACGCCATGATCGCCACGTGGGGCGCGTCTGAGGATGAACTCATGGAAGAGTACAAGGAGATCCGGAAGTCCAGCCGCGAGAAGAAGCGGAACGCGAAGTAGCCGGCGATGGAACGTGGAGCCCTGGTGTTGGACGCCAACATTCTGATTCGCGCCGTTCTCGGCAATCGAGTTCGGCGTATCCTCGAAGCCCACGCCGACAATATCTCCTTCTTCGTTCCGGAATCCGCATACGCCGAGGCAGAGGAGCACTTGGCCGCGCTCGTCGTCAAACGCGGTGGCGATCCCGCAAAAGGACTCGCCTCTCTGCGATCCATGGCCGCGCTTGGCACGATTGTCAGTCAGGATCTCTACGGCGACTTCGAAGCCGAAGCCCGGAAGCGGCTCGGCGCACGCGATCCCGAAGACTGGCCCATCCTCGCGGCCGCGCTTGCCCTCGGCTGTCCGATCTGGACTGAAGACACCGACTTCTTCGGCTGTGGCGTCGCCACATGGACGTCCGCCAGCATCGGCAGTTTCCTTGGACAGTAGCGTGCCTTTCACCGACGGTTTTACCCATCGTTTGGCCGCCGGACCGTTAACGATTTATTGGCGGTATGGATTCACGCGTGACCGAAGCGCCTGACTAACGTTGGGCCATCGTAATCGTTTGCTCCCCTTGCCACCATCCTTGACCGGGCACCGCTGCGCTTAACGGCGTGACCGCCTGGCCGCGCCCTGCGTTCGTCTCCGCTCTGCTTTGCCGGTTCCCCCAGCCGGATTCCGCCCGGTCTCCCCCAACAAAGCACTCCGACTCACCGCTTCGCTCTTGGGACCGGCCCCGCTTGCTTTTGGGTGCCCCGATCAAGAGACGAGGCAGAAGGAGACAACGAAATGTTCAACAACGTGACTTTGATCGGCTACCTCGGCTCTGACGCCGAATCCCGCACTACCCGCAATAACTCGACACTGACGGTCCTCTCGCTGGCGAACAAGCGCACTTGGAAAAACCGCGAGACGGGCGAACGCGAGTCCCAAACCACCTGGCACAAATGCGTCGCATTCGGACGTACGGCGGAATACGCCGCTGGCCTCACGAAAGGCGATCAACTCCAGATCATCGGCGAGCTTCAAACGCGCGATTACTTCGCCAAGTGTTCCGCGTCAACTAGTTTTTCCGGTCGTGCTGCCTCAGGAAGATAGGTTACCGGACGATAGATGTCATTGGCGAGTGGTGCCGAAGTTGCGGGAAGGCGGTTATGTGCCAAGCCGAGATTACTTGGCGACGCTGTTCTTGTGAATCCAGACCACTGGTGTCCAAATTAGCCGGAAACCGGTTGGGGTTGAATTGAAACCAAGGGACTTGCGGTGCTGATTTCCGCGTTTTGAATTGGAGGTTGCCCATCGGGAGAGGTAGAGATGGTTTCGGGCGGTCCCGTCTGGTTCTAGGAGAACAGACTGGGCTGCGGGTCGATGTAGTCTTTTCGGAGAGGTGGTGGGCCTTCAATCGGGTTGTCCGGGAAGCGCCCGAGGTCTCGATAGGCGAAGAGTTGGTGCCGGAGCAGCGCCACGAAGCGGCTCAGGTGCCACTGTAGTCGGCTGCGCAGTTGTAGGTACCGCACCAGCAGCAAAGCAATCCGTGCTGTCCAAATTTGAATCTTCAGCGCATTGGCCGACGTGCCCACAAACGTCTTGATCTTCAGATTTTGCTTGAGGGCCTTGAACAGCAGTTCGATTTGCCAACTTTGGCAATACAAGGCAGCGACGGACACCGCGTCGAGGTCAAAGTGATTGGACAGGAAGACGAACTCCCGCGGATGCTTTGTGTCCCACCTGCGATTCTCTTGGTCGCCTCCGTTGGTAGCGATGGCGGCGGCTTTCCTGGCATTCTTTTGCAGTCGTGCGGCGCTTGGGCTTGAGATTGGTTCACTCGGCTTCGATTGCTTCACTTGGCTTCGATTGCTTCGATGATGGTAAAATACGTCCAGAGCAATCGTGCCCATGCCGCCAGGAAATCTTGCACCAACACTACCGTCTGAGGCCGAGGCGATTCTCGCCAAGGAGACGAGCTTGGTCCTCGCGTCGCGGACGCAATCAACGGACCCGTTACAACTCCGCTTGCTCGACGATCCCACGGCTCGGACTGTGAAGCTCCCCGCATCAGCCGTGCGGATGCTGGTCCACATCCTGGACGAAATGGCCCGGGGAAACGCGGTGACGCTGATCCCCGTTCACGCCGAACTCACCACTCAAGAAGCGGCGGATATGCTGAACATCTCGCGCCCTTCACTCATTCAGCTCCTCGATGAGGGCAAGATCGAGTATCGCCGCGTGGGTACGCATCGCCGCGTTCGCTTCGAAGCGCTCATGGCCTATAAGCGGCGCGCGGATGCCGAACGCCGGGCCGTCCTCGCCGAACTTGCCGCCTACGACCAAGAATTGGGGTTGTAACGCGCGGTGGCCACGTTCACCGCATTCTACGACGCGAACGTGCTCTACCCGGCAGAGTTGCGGAACCTCCTCATGCATCTCGCGCTCACCGGACTATTTCGCGCGAAGTGGTCGACGGATGTCCACGAAGAATGGATCTCGGCATTGTTAGAGAAGCGACCTGATTTGACTAGGGAAAAGCTTGCGCGGACCAGAGCGCTGATGGATCTACACGCGATCGACGCGCTGGTAACCGGATACGAGGATTTGGTCCCCGGTCTGCAACTGCCTGATCCAAATGACCGGCACGTTCTGGCAGCGGCAATTCGCGGCCAGGCAAATGTGATCGTAACGATGAACTTGCGCGATTTCCCCGCCGATACCCTGGGACCATTCAGGATTGAGGCGCAGCATCCCGATGAGTTCATCCTCCACCTCCTCGATCTCGCGCCGACATTGGTGCTGGCGGCGGCCGAGTCTCACCGGCAAAGTCTGAACAATCCGCCCATGACGATCGGCGAGTACTTAGAGACGCTGGAGCGTCAAGGGCTCGCTCATTCGGCGTCCGCGTTACGCCAACTCGCAACGGAATAGTCTCTGCTCTCGCCTTGCGATACCAATCGAGTGGCGATTCGCATAGTCCAATACCCTCGCGAATCCGCTCCTGCTCGCCGCCTTCGCCGTCTCGACGTCCACGCATTCCTGTGCCATGAGGCGCGGGCCCTTTCGAGCGGGTCAAGCCTTTCTCGCGGAGCCCTTCGATTTCCGCATGGACGTCGTCGCACAGCAAGGAGAGCTCACGGCGGCCATTGGACGCCGAGGGAGAAAAATCCGCTTCGGCCCGCGGGAGAGCGAAGATCAGCCAGCCGTGTCCCGCGTCGACGGAGCACAACCCGAGGGCATCGCGAAAGAAGGCGCCGCGCCGCCCCAGCCTTGCGGTGACGGACAACAGGCGCGCCATCGATCATTGGCCCCAAGCCTGGCTAATTGCGGCCGAGGTTCTGCCCGCGGACCATCGCAGGAGGACGGGATTGCGAACGGCCGTGAGGAGACGGAGTGGCTGCTTCGGGGTCGTGTTCCTGCAGCCATGTCTTGAGTGGGACGTCGGCGTCTCTGGGGTCGTAGGTGCCGTTGGCCGAGGTGGAGGCACCGAGGATCTGCCGGCGAATGGGATCGAGGTTGGGGAGGAGATGGGAGACGGTCATCTCGTCCTTGGCGCGAAGCCAGCGGTAGCTGTAGCCGTACCAGATGACTTTGCGGGTGAACTCGGAAGAGTTGGCGCTGCGCGAGTGCCAGAGACGCCGGTCGAGAAGGAGGGCCGAGCCAGCGGGGACGCAAAGCGGGATGGTGCCTGCCGGATTGGATACGCCGTCCTGAGGGACGTCGATCTCGTTCTGGAGGTGAGTGCCCGGCACAAGGAGCGTGTTGCCTCGGTTCGGCTCGCTCACGTCGGTGAGGTAGTAGCCGACCTTGAGAGACAGGCGGGGGCGAGGGTTCGACTCAATTTCGTCGTTGACGCGCATGCTGTCCTGATGCCAGGCTACGGACCAGTTCTGAGCGGAGGCGTTTTCGCGCGGGGTGACGTCGAGATGGGAGTGGTAGAGGTAGATGTTCCAGCCGAGGATGCCCCATACCTTGGGGAAGACCGTTGGGAGATCGAGGAGGTCGACCATGGCATCGCCTTCCTGCACGACGTTCGCTTTAGAGAGGAGTTTGCCGGCCATGGCTGGGGTGCGCTCTCGGGAATCGACCCGGTCCGCGACGGCGAGGAGACGTTGGAGAAGATCAGGAGGGATGGCGTTTTCCACGATAAGATAGCCGTGGGTCTCGAACGACGTACGCTCTTCGGCGGTGAGACGGTGGGCGAGGCAGGAAGGATGCATTCTGGGGGGCATCATAGCAGGGGGCCGATTGACGAACAAGGGGCCGCGGGGAAGGAAACAGGTTCCGGGGCGGCGCAGTGGCGGATAGTCTCTCTGGGAAGCGTTTACACAAATTGAGTGAGACGCCCGGCGCGGTATATGGCACGGGGAAGGCAACCAATCTCCCTAACCGAACCGTGACCTGCGCTTTCGTCCAACGCGCGTTCCCAACCCTCTCGCGGCCTGAAGATTACGGCTGCGGAAGGAGCCCATGCCGCCCGCGACAGGCATGAAAACTTTTGCATTCACGGCCCGTTCAAATATATTTTCCGCCCGCAACCCTCTCATTCTAATAGCCATCTCGCCGCCATCCACCCCGCCCCGGCCCCGTTTCGCTTGCCCCCCCATGCTATTTTCAAATTGTAAAAGGCGCTCGTTGCCGGAATCCCTGCGCAGATTCCCGGCCACGGCGCCTTTTTTACGTTCCATCACGGAGCAAGGCCATCCATGGAAAAACCACCGCTCACCGAAGCACAAAAAGCCCATCGTGCCGCCGTCGCGCGAGCCAACGGCGCCAAAAGCCGCGGTCCAAAAACACCCACCGGCAAATACATCAGTTCACTCAACTCCATCGTCACCGGCGAAAATCTCGGCAAGCTCGAAGCGGATCTGCCGTCCTGCATGCAAAGCCTCACCATCGAAGATAAAGCCGTCTACCGGCGCCTGCTCCAAATCAACACCCGGCACATGCAGCCCCAGTCGGAAGCCGAACTCGAAGCCATTCGCCACCTCGCCTTCCATCAGTTCGAACTCAAACGCCTCGAACGCATCCAGGAAACCCTACGCCAGGTCGACCAGGACAAAGTCCGCGAACGCTATCCCGACTGCAACGAGCGCGAGTGCGAGGCCAGCGCCTATCAAGCCGCTGTCGCCGACGACAAAGTCTATCGCTCGCTCAATCGAGACCGTCGCTCCCACGAAATCTCGGTCATCCACTATCAGAAAGTCTTCCGGTCCCTGCGGCGCGATACGCCGCTCGTGCCGCCCGAACCGGTCAGCGTCGCCGCCGAAATGCAGCCCGACGAGCCGGTGCTCCCGACGCCGGCCGTCGTCAATCGAGCCCTCGACGAAGCCGCTCGCGCCGAAAGCGAACCCAGCTTCCAACTCGCCCCGTGGATCCGCAGGTTCCTGCAGGATAGGGACTTAATGGAACAAGTGGCCCGCCGCGACAATCGCGAATTAGTCGACGGTCGCCTCGTCATCCCGCGGCTGCCGCGCGCGGCCTGATCCTTATGTCGCTCTTCCCATACTTTCCTTCGGCAAACCTTTGGAATCGGTCGGCCTCAAAAGCGCACAGGCCGTGTAGGCACGGTACCAACGGGCAAGGAACTTGCCCCTCCTGCCGGGCCGAAACGAGTCCGTTGTGCGCGGGTAACTCAGAAGCGCACAGGCCGTGTAGGCACGGCACCAACGGGCAAGGAACTTGCCCCTCCTGCCGGGCCGAAACGAGTCCGTTGTGCGCGGGTAACTCAGAAGCGCACAGGCTGCGCACGCCCGGCGCCAACGAGCGAGGAACTCACCCCTCCTGCCGGGCCGAAGCGAGTCCGTTGTACGCGGGTTCCCTAGAACAGCCCGGCCATCCACCAGCCGGAGCCCCGGAGCCCGGCCCAACGGCGCCGCTCCCTCCCGCAGAATGGGCCGCCCGGCATCTCAATTTCATCGCGGACCCCAAACAAGCCGCCATTCTCGATTGCAACGACCCCCGGGTGATCTTACTCACCGCCCGTCAGGTCGGCAAAAGCACCATCGCGGCCCTGCGCGCGCTCTATCTCGCCGTGCATCAGCCCAAATCGCTCATCTTCATGGTCGGACCCATTCAAACGCAGGCCGGCGAAATCCTCCAAAAACTCAAGGAATTCGCCGCGGAGCTAGGCTTTCCCCTCCGGGGCGACGGCAACAATCCGCGTTCCCTGCGGCTGCCCAACGGCTCCCGCATCGTCGCCCGTTCGTCGGTTCCCCGCTCCGTCCGCGGTTTCTCGAAAGCCGCTCTCATCATCATCGATGAAGCCGCCTTCGTCGACGCCGCGGCCTACCGCGCCCTCTCGCCCATCTTAGCCGTCTCCCGCGGGCACCTCTGGGCGCTTTCTACGCCCCACGGGCACAACAACTTATTCGCCGAACTCTGGCACGATCGCACCAACCAATGGACCCGCTTCGAAATCCGCGCCACGGAATGTCCGCGCCTCACCCCGGAGTTTCTCGCCTCGGAGTTACAACTGCACGGCGAACTCTCTTACGCGCAGGAATACGACTGTCAGTTCATCAGCCACGG
>JADCJL010000068.1 GCA_020247055.1 Acidobacteriaceae bacterium
CGAAGCCCTGCCTCGCAAAGTACTTTCATCGGGTCCCTGCCACACCTGTCAAGGGTTCTGCGCGGAGTTTTACAAGTCGTTGACGTCTTGTAAGAGCCTGTATCTCCCTCTACATCAATCATTTCCAGCCCGTCCGCCCCCGGCCCAGATAGCCAATCCTGAAATTCCGGCGACAGAGAGGGGAGGCTAATACCCACCGCTGTCAGGAATAGATTTGCGTATCTAAATGCGTACCGAAATGTTTTGAGGTCTCGCGTAGACAGGCTTGTAAGGGTTCGCCGTGCGTCACACCTCAGCTACTCAGACATCTGTTACCCGACACGCTGATAGAACCGGAATCCTCTCAACGCCGGTGTAGACCGAGTCCAACTCCAACCAGCGGAAGCTTACCTCATGAAATGCCACAGATTTGACTCGCCGGCCGGCCGCCTCCCCACACCACACCCCCCTGGCCCAGGCCATCCCCGCCGCCCGTTGCCAGGTCATTTCAATATTTTTTCCATTTGAAATGAGATAGATACACCGCCCCCACCCCGGCTTCCCCCCGCCCACCGCGCATGATAAAGTAGCGGACCGCCCTGTCGCCATCCGGCGCATGGGACGGCACGCTCGCCGCCCGGTCCAGCCGAAACCGACGAACGAAGCCACTCTTGCCGCCCCTCACGCCAACAGCGACCCAATAGAATCAACACATTAGCCGGAACCAAGCCCGGTTTCGCGGCCCTTTTTTTAAAAAAACGACAAACGAAGCCATTTTTCCGGGCAAGTCCCCTGGAATCAACAGCTTAAATAAGAATCCTACCTACAAACGAAGCCAGTTCCCCGCAAACGGCCAACGCCCGTCTTCGCCGCCGCTCCCGCTGTTCACAGGCCGGTTCCGCACCAGAGACCGCTACTCCACCGTCACCGACTTGGCCAGGTTCCGCGGCTGGTCCACGTCGCACCCCCGCCGCACCGCAATGTGATAAGCCAGTAACTGGAGCGGCACAATCTCTAACAACGGCAGCAGCATATCGTAACTCCACGGCAGAGCGATCGAATAAGTCGCCAGCTTCTCGACGTCCTCGTCCCCTTCGTTCCGGATCGCAATCACAATCCCTTCCCGCGCCTTCACCTCTTGCAGGTTCGACAGGGTCTTCTCATAACGCAGCCGCGAAGCCTCATCGTGCGGGTCATACGCCGCCAGCACCACCACCGGCAGCTTCTCATCAATCAGCGCGTTCGGCCCGTGCTTCATCTCCCCCGCCGGATACCCCTCGGCGTGAATGTAGCTGATCTCCTTCAGCTTCAAAGCGCCCTCGAGCGCAATCGGAAAATGGATGCCCCGCCCCAGGTAAAGAAAGTCCGTCGCCCGCGCCAGCGTCTTCGCCATCTCCTCGTACGGCGCCGCGTGCGAAAGAATCTGCTCGAGCTTACCCGGAATCCGCACCAACTCCCCCACCAGCGCCTCCGACTGCGCCTCGCTCAACGTACCCCGCACCTGCCCCAGATACATCGCCAGCAGAAACAGCGCCGTCACCTGCGAAGTAAACGCCTTCGTCGAAGCCACCCCAATCTCCGGCCCCGCGTGCGTCAGCAGCGTCCCGTCGGCCTCCCGCGTGATCATCGACCCGATCACGTTGCAGATCGCCAGCGTCTTCGCCCCCTTCTGCCGCGCCTCCCGCTGCGCCGCAATCGTATCCGCCGTCTCGCCCGACTGCGAAATCACAATCGTCAACGTCTCGCTATCCACAATCGGGTCCCGGTAACGGAACTCGCTCCCGTAGTCCACCTCCACCGGCACCCGCGCCAGCTTCTCAATCAGAAACTTGCCCGCCAGCCCCGCATGCCAGCTCGTTCCGCACGCCACAATCCGAATCTGCCGGAACCGCCGGAACGCATCCGGCGATATGGCGATCTCATCGAGAAACACCTTGCCCGACTCCTGGCTGATCCGTCCCAGCAGCGTATCCCGCACCGCCCGCGGCTGCTCATAGATCTCCTTGAGCATGAAGTGCTTGTAGCCGCCCTTCTCGGCCAGAATCGGGTCCCACAAAACATGGGTCACCTGCCGCTTCACCGGCGCCCCGTCAAAGTCGGTCAGCATCACCCCGTTCGTCGTCACCACGGCAATGTCGCCGTCGTCGAGAAAGAACATGTCCCGCGTATGCCCCAGAATCGCCGGCACGTCGGAGGCGACAAAGTATTCGCCCTCCCCAAGGCCGATCACCACCGGCGGCCCGCTCCGCGCGGCCACAATCTTGCCCGGCTCACTCACCGCCATCACCGCCAGCGCAAACACCCCGTGCAGCCGCTTTACCGCCCGCCGCACCGCCGCCTCAAGGTTTCCCTCAAGATACTGCTCCACCAGATGCGCCACAATCTCCGTATCGGTCTCGGTCAGAAACACATGCCCGGCCGCCTCCAGCTCTCGCCGCAGGTCCAGATAGTTCTCGACGATCCCGTTGTGCACCAGCACCACGTCCCGCTTCGGTCCCGTGTGCGGATGCGCGTTCTCTTCGGTCGGCCGCCCGTGCGTCGCCCAGCGCGTGTGGCCAATGCCGTAATCCCCCTCCACCGGCGCCGCCCGCACCGCCTCTTCGAGGTTATGCAGTTTGCCCGCCGCCCGGCGGATCAGCAGGTGCCCGCCGCTGTCCACCACCGCCACCCCCGCCGAATCGTAGCCACGATACTCCAGCCGTCGCAAACCGTCGAGGAGCACCGCAACGGTTCCCTTCTTGCCGATGTAGCCGACGATTCCGCACATTCGCGCTCACTCTCCCAGTTCGATGCGGTAGTCCTCAATCACCGGGTTCGACAGCACTTCGGCCGCAATCTGCTCCACTTCTGCCCGTGCCGCCGCCGCGTCGGTCCCCTCCGCCAGCGTCAGCTCAAAGTACTTGCCCTGCCGCACATCGGCAATCGCCGCATGGCCCATGCCCCGCAGCGCCTGGGTCACCGTCTTGCCCTGTGCATCGAGGACCGTCTTCTTCAAGGTGACGTAAACAAAAGCCTTCATAGGTCCTTTCATTGTATCGGCAGAAGGCGGCGGGAAACGACCGCAAAGTGAAATAATGGAGCTTCCCCCATGAAAGCGCTCATCCTCGAACAGCCCGGCCACCTCACCCTCGGCCAAACCAACCAGCCCCAACCCGCCGCCAGCGACGTCCTCCTCCGCATCAAAATGGTCGGCCTCTGCGGCACCGACCTGAACAGCTATCGCGGCAAAAACCCGCTCGTCTCCTATCCCCGCATCCCTGGCCACGAAATCTCGGCCGAAATCGTCGAGGCCGGCCCCGCCGTCCCCCCGCAATTCACCCCCGGCCTCGCCGTCACCCTCTCCCCCTATACCGCCTGCGGCCGCTGCGCCTCCTGCCGCCGCCAGCGCCCCAACGCCTGCCAGTTCAATGAAACCCTCGGCGTCCAGCGCGACGGCGCTCTCACCGAACTCCTCGCCGTCCCCTGGCAGAAACTCCTCCTCGCTCCCGATCTCACCCCGCGCGAACTCTGCCTCGTCGAACCCCTCACCGTCGGCTTCCACGCCGCCGCCCGCGGCCGCGTCACCCCGGCGGACACCGTCGCCGTCCTCGGCTGCGGCGCCGTCGGCCTCGGCGCTGTCGCCGGAGCAGCCGAACGCGGCGCCCGCGTCATCGCCATCGACCTCGACCCCGCCAAACTCGAACTCGCCCGCCAGGCCGGCGCCGCCCACACGCTCACCGGCCTCGACCCCGCCCTACTCAAAGACCTCACCGGCGGCCTCGGCCCTGACGTCATCATCGAAGCCATCGGACTGCCCCAAACCTTCCGCGCCGCCGTCGAAGAGGTCGCCTTCACCGGCCGCGTCGTCTACATCGGGTACGCCAAGGAGCCGGTGGCTTACGAAACCCGCCTCTTCGTCCAGAAGGAACTCGACATTCTCGGCTCCCGCAACGCCCTCGTCGAAGACTTCGCCGCCGTCATCACCATGCTCTCCAAACGGACCTTCCCGCTCAGCGCCCTCATCTCCCGCGTCGTCGCCCTGCCCGACGCCCCCCAAGCCTTCGCCGAATGGGCCGCCAACCCCGCCGCCACCGGCAAAATCCTCGTCGCGGTCGACTAAGCTAGAGCTGGTACAGCATCCAGTAAACCACCACCCCGGTCACCGAAACGTACAGCCAGATCGGCATCGTCCAGCGCGCCAGCTTCTTATGCTGGGGGATGCGGTTCGCCAAGCCTCGGAAAAGGGTCAACGGCGCCGCTACCGCTACAAAAACCGCCAGGATCGTGTGGCTGAGCAGAATCGTGAAGTACACCGGCCGGATTGATCCCTCCTTCTGGAACTTCACCGACCCAACGTTGTAGTGGTAGACGAGGTAGGAGAGCAGAAAGATCGCCGAGACGGTGAACGCCGCCAGCATGACCTTCTTGTGGGCCTCCCGCTTGCCGTTCACAATCAGCCACCAACCGGTGGCCAGCAGGACCGCGGCGGTCCCATTCAGTGTCGCGTTAAGGGCGGGTAGATCCCGGACGTCCATTCGTAATTGCTCCTCCGTTAATTTTCTTGATGCCGCCCGGCCCCCGCTCGCTGCTTTCCTCACCCGCGTCCCCCCCAACCCGCCCACGCCCCCC
>JADCJL010000069.1 GCA_020247055.1 Acidobacteriaceae bacterium
CAGTGATGCCGCCGCCAGCAGCAGGGCCAGGAGTTGAAACATTCCTCCATTGTAGTGTGCATTACGGGGCAATCTGGAGAGAGTCCTCGCCCGGCCAGAACACTTCCTGACGTGATCCTGCATCTCCATTGGGGTAGGTCGCGCGCCGCCGACCCGGTTGTCGAACAACAACAGCAGCTTGCCTGGATGCTCGGCTACGCGCAACGCCAAACCCGCTTCTACCGGGAGTGGGCCGGAGCGACCTCACTTGCGGAGCTACCCCGCGTGCAGTTACTCGACTATCTACGGTACCCGGAGCGTTTCGCCGCGGCCTCCCCTCCACCGGCGCGCCGCCCGGAACTGGCTTATCCCACGGGCGCGCCGCCGCGGACCGCCGTGCTGGGCCAGGAGATTCGCGGCAGTTGGCGGGTCCGCAGTTTTGCCAGCTACCGAAGCGAGAAACTGCGGCAGTTTGCCCCCCAGGCCCTGGCCGCCCCGGGCGACACCATCCGGTCGCTGGCCCAAAGCATCGAAGAGGGCGAGACAGCATGGCGCCGGCTCGACCAGGCTCTCGTCGTGTTTACTGATGTCGTTCGCGGATCGCTCAGCGAGGCGGACCGGGACTACTTCTGGCGCGTTTTCGAGGTCCCGGTGTTTGAACAGTTCCGAGGCTTTGCCGGCGAACTTCTGGCCCAGGAGTGCGAGGCGCACAGCGGAATGCACATCGAGCAGGCGAACGCCATTTTCAGCGTCGGTGCCGATGGACAGCTCGAAATCAGCTTCTTACGCAATCAACAGGCACCGCTGTTCCGCCTGGCGACCAACCTGAGCGCCAGCCTCGCCCACGGGCGCTGCCCTTGCGGGCAAACGACACCCCGGCTGCTCGACCTCCGGCGCCGCCCGGCGGCTTCGCCTTCCCCGCGCAAGCTGATGGTGATAAACTGAAAGGTGTTTGTGCCACGGGCGCATGTGGCGGAATTGGCAGACGCCCCGGATTTAGGTTCCGGTACTCGCAAGGGTGTGGAGGTTCAAGTCCTCTCATGCGCACCATTTGAAACGACACCAGTTGAAACTACACCAGCTGAAACGATGGAACGGATTCCGGAACTCTAATGATTATGAAACCTTGGTTTACTTCACTCGCTGTACTTGCTTTTGCCGCTCTGCCACTGGCCGCTGAAAGCGGCTATCTCCGCGTGCGGTCCTCGCCCGTCGGCGCGGGCCTTTTCGTGGATGGGAAGTATGTTGGCCCGGCAGGTCGGTTTTCCGTTCCCGAGAAGTGGCCGGTTGAAGCGGGTTCCCACGAAATCGCTCTCAAGGATCCGCGCTACGAGGACTTCACCGCGAAGGTCGATGTGAAAGCGGGAAAGACCACCAAACTGCGCGCCAAATTGAAAAAGCGTGAGGTGCCGCAGGGGCCCTTCGGCCGTCTCCGTCTGCGTGGCGGCGAAGCGGAATCGTTCTGGTCGGTAGCGCAGGGCGACACGGGGCCCTTCTATCTCAATGGCCGTTTCATGGGCTTTGTCGACGAACTGAATAACAACGGCGGCGGGCTGCTGATCCCGGCCGGCACCTACGAACTCACCGTCGAAAGCCAGATTTACGGCAACGTCAAAAAGAGCATCACGATCGAGGCGAACAAAGTGAATCGCGTCGATTACGGATCAAAGAAAGAGCAGTAACCACGGCGGCGCACCGCCGAAACGGAAAACCCGGCTCCCGGTATCACCCAGGGCCGGGTTTTTCACTTTCCAGCCTTCGGTCGCGCCGCTTACGGCCGCGATAGATCAATACCGATCTTCTTCAGCTCCTCGGCGTAGTAGCGGCGCTGCAGCAGTTCAAACTCCTCGCTACCCTCGAGAATCTCCCGCTTCTGCTTCCGCACCTTTTCCCGGGCGGCCTTATCGATTTTGTCCTCGGCCAGCAGCAGTTCGGTAAAGCCTTTGACGATCTCAAGCCGGATATCATTCTCGGGCTTCTTGAGGCGGAACTCGCGCGACTTGCGAAACGCGGCGATCAGCTTGTGGGAGATGTCGGTGATCTTATCGCGGGAAAGTTTCATCGCATCGCCGGTGTCCCGGCCCGAGGCGCGAATCACTTTGCGTTCCGCGATCAACTGATTCTTGATCTTGCGGAACATATCAGCGTAACTGATCTGGTTCTCGCGCATGTAGTTGGCATACTGTTCGAGGATGCCGCGCACCTCGTCGTTCAACCGGTCCTCGGTCGACAACTCCTGCACAATCAGTTCACTGACCACCATCGCCGCCTTGGCCGGGTCGGCGACCTCCACATAGAGCGGGTTCAGCCGCTTTATCAGTTGGCGGGAGAGGTACTCGATCAGTTCCTTCGGCAGCAGCATGGGGTATCAGGCATGAGTGTACCAAACGCTCAGCGAATGCCGGGAAAATACCGCCACCGGATCCGCACCCGGTAGGCCTCGTAGCCCATCTCGGTCAGCGCCGCCTCCTCCCGCGCGGCCCGCAGCTCCGACCCGGCCAGGTACATCGCCAGCGCCGGCACGCTCCGCCAACCCGCGTGCGCCAACGCCGCCGTCGCCCCCAGCAGCAGGAAAAACGCCAGATACATCGGGTGCCGCACCAGGGCGAAAGGCCCCGTCGTCACCAAGCCGCCCCGCCGCCCCGCCGCTACCGTCGCCAGGTACAACGCCGCCCCCGCCGGCGCCAGCACCGCGGCCACACCCTGCTCCCACAACGCCGGCTGCAACGGCCCCGCGGGCAGGAACAGCGTAATCACCAGCACCCCGGCCACCTGCAGCAGCATCCCGGCCGGATGGTGGTGCGCCGGAACCCGGCCGCGCGCCGGCAACAGACTCCACAGCGAACCGACCGCTACCCCCACCCACGACAGCAGATAGACAACCAGCGAAAACAGCCGCAGCGAGATCACCCCACCTCCCAATCGAGACGCCGTGCCCGCCCGGGGTCTCCGGCAACCGTCCTCTAAAATGGTAGTGTATCGGTGATATGAAGACTTCGTCCATCCAGAAAGCCGACTGGCAGGGAGTGTTCTCCGTTCCCCCGCTTGCCCGCCATCGCGACGCCGCGCGCTCCATCAACTGGGAGGCCAGCGCCAAGATCGCGGCCCACATCCACAAGGGCGGTGTCACCCGCCTGCTCTACGGCGGCAACGCGTTCCTCTACCACATCACCCTCGCCGAGTTTGAAGCCCTTCTCGACTGGCTCTCCTCGTTTGACGATGCGCTCTGGGCCATCCCCTCGGCCGGACCCAGCTTCGGCCGCCTCCTCGACCAGGCCCCGCTCCTGCGCCGCTACAAGTTCCCCACCGTCATGCACCTGCCCTGCGGCGACCCCCGCGACGCCCAGGGCCTCGAAGCCGGCCTCACCGACTTCGCCAACGCCTCCGGCCTCCCGCTGATCCTCTACCTCAAGGAAGAAAACAACTTCGGCGCCGACAAACTCGCTGGCCTCGACGCCGTCGCCCGCATGGTCGACCGCGGCCTCTGCGTTGGCATCAAATACGCCGTCGTCCGCCAGAACCCCGCCGACGACCCCTATCTCACCGCCCTGCTCGCCCGCGTCGACAAGTCGCTCGTCATCAGCGGCATCGGCGAACGCCCCGCCATCGTCCACCTGCAGCAGTTCGGCCTGCCCGGCTACACCACCGGCAGCGGCTGCATCGGCTCCGCCTGGACCCAGCAGCTGTTCGAACTCTGCCAGAAGGGCGAATGGGAGGCCGCCGCCGCCATCCGCGAACGCTTCATCCCCCTCGAAGACATCCGCGACGCCCTCGGCCCGGCCCGCGTCCTCCACGCCGCCACCACCGCGGCCGGCATCGCCGACGCCGGCGCCATTCCGCCCTTTATCACCGAACTGACCAGCGAACAGTCCGCCGCCCTGCCCGGCGCCGTCGAAAGCCTGCAATTCTAAGGAGACCTCCCCATGCTCAGACGCACCTTCCTGGCCGCCATGGCCCCGGCGCCGCAGCCGGTCATCGATACCCACATCCACCTGTTCGACCCCCGCCGCCCCCAAGGCATCCCCTGGCCCAAGCCCGAAAACAAAGCCCTCTACCAGCCCGCCCTCCCCGATCGCTACCGGAAACTCGTCGCCCCCCACAACGTCGTCGGCGCCGTCATGGTCGAATGCAGCCCGTGGCTCGAAGACAACCAGTGGGTGCTCGACATCATCCGCAACGAACCCATCATGGTCGGCATGATCGGCAACATCGAGCCCGGCCAGCCCAACTTCGCCCAAAACCTCGACCGCTTCCGCAAAGACCCCCTCTTTCTCGGCCTCCGCTACGGCAACCTCTGGGACCGCGACTTCCACTCCGCCATCAGCAAGCCTACCGTGATCGCCGACATCAAGCGCATCGCCGACGCCGGCCTCACCATGGACAGCGCCAACCCCAACCCCCAACTCGTCGCCGACCTCGTCCGCGTCACCGACGCCGTCCCCAACCTCCGCCTCGTCGTCGACCACCTCCCGCAGATCGAGCCGCCCGCCGACCTTGCCAAACTGGCCCAGCGCCCGCAGGTCTTCATCAAGATCTCCGAGGTCCTCCGCCGCGTCGACGGCAAAGTCATCACCGACCCGGCTTTCTACAAAGCCCGCCTCGATCAGCTCACCGGCCTGTTCGGCCCCGACCGCATCCTGTTCGGCAGCGACTGGCCCAACAGCGACAACTGGGCCCCCTACGCCCAGGGCTTCGAACTCGTCAAAGCCTACTTCGCTCCGAAAGGCCCCGAAGCCATGGCCAAGTACTTTGCCCGCAACTCCCGGGCCGCCTACCGCTGGAAGCCCCGCACGGCGGCCCAACGCGCCCTCTAGAAACTTTCGGAACGCGCGGAGCCAAAGCGACGTCTTCCCTGCAGGAGTAGCCCATGTTTCGTACCCTCTTGCTCGCCGCTTTGGCTCCGGCTGTCTTCCTCGCGCAGGACGCCGATAACCCGGTCTTCCGCAGCGATGTCTCGCTCGTCCGCGTCGACGTCCAGGTCCTCGACCGGACCTCCCGGCCGGTAGCCTACCTGCAGAAAGAGGATTTCACTCTCCGCGAAAATGGCAAAACGCTGCCGATTGTTAACTTCGCCAGCGAGAAGATGCCGATCGATATCCTGTTCCTGCTCGACGTCAGCGGCAGCATGCGCCCGCACGTCGAACGGATCGCCCGCGCCGCGCAGTCCGCCCTCGACACCCTGAGCGAAGACGATCGCCTCGCCATCATGGTCTTTGACCGGCAGACCCGCACCCGCCTGCCCTTCACCCCCATCGGCGACAACGTCTACCGCCAGTTCGACCTCGTCCTCGACCGCGAACGCTTCAACGGCGGTACCGACATCACCCGCGGCATGCTCGACGCCGCCGCCTACATGCAGCGCCACGCCCGCAAAGACGCCCGCCGCGGCATCATCATCCTCACCGACGATCAGACCGAGTTCGGCCGCGATGACGAAGGCGTTGGCCAAGCGCTGATCGACGCCGATGCCGTGATGAGCGCTCTGCTCGCTCCCAACGCGATGCGCGGCTATCCCCCGGGCGGGGGCGGCGGCTATCCGCCCTCCGGACGGCGGCGGGGCGGCGGCGGCTGGGGCGGTCTGGGGACCATTGTTCTCGGCGGGGGCGGCTATCCCGGCGGCGGCTATCCCGGCGGCGGGGGCGGCGGCGTCAGCCTCGGACGCCTCTCCTCGGCCGGCACCGCCGAAATCGCCCGGGCCTCGGGCGGGGACAGCATGGCCGTCGATGGCGCCTCGGCGCTCGAAACCACCGTCGCCCGGCTCCGACAGCGCTACGCCCTCTACTTCAACCTCCCCGCCGGCGCCCGCCAGGGCCAACAGCGCCGGATCAACATCACCCTGGCCGGCGATGGCGCCCGCCGCCACCCCGACGCCGAACTGCGCTACCGCCAAAACTACCTCGCGCCCGTTTCGAACGACAGTGACCCAAACGTCACCGTCATCTCGGAGGCGAAGCCCGACGCCCCCGCCTCGAACGCCCCGGAGCGGCCCGCGCTGCGCCGCCGCCCGGTGGGAGATGGTACCGGGGGCGGACGCGGACCGAACCCGGCTGTCGGCACCGCGGACGCGCCCCCCTCCGCCTCTCCGAGCGGAGGATGGCGCCGCGCCGATGCCGCCGACACCCCGGCGCCTGCAACCGAACCAGCACCCGCAACCACCCCCGCACCCGCAACAGCCGCACCCGCCAAAAAGGGCGGCTGGCGCCGCGTCACGGACCAGGACGCTCCGCCGCCCCCGCCGCCCCCGGCTAAACAGCCCTGATCAGGGAACGGCCGGCACAGCCAGCGGACGCACGAACCCCACCGCCTCAGCCGCAGGTGCCCCTCCCTGCCCCGCCACCGGCCACCGATCGCCGCGACGCCGGGCAGCAGCCGCACCTGAACCCACGAAAGACAGCGTCGCCGCCCACCGCAAAGGCCACCGCGCGCCGGCGGCGGACAAGGCTTAGTTGCCTGCGCGCACCGGAATAAACAGACTCTGTCCCAACGCCTCGCCGTTAACGGTCACCTTCAGCGCCGTATCCCCATCGGGCAACCCCGCCGGAACACGGACGTTGAACTGGTAGACCCCCACCAGCCCACCCGCCAGTCCCGCGTAGATCACTTCAGCCTTCTCGGCGCCAAACTCAAACACTACCGGAGCCGCCACCGATGCCGCCGTCTCCACCACCCGACCCGCAATCGGCACCGTCGCCGGCGTCACCGGGCCGAAACCCACACCATAGAACAATAACAGTTCACCCGGCTTCGCCGGCGCCGCGGCCGTCACAAAGCTCCCATCGGTCGCCCGCACCGTCGCCACGAACTGCTTCTCGCCCACCTTGAAGCTCGGCGGCGCCAACAACCCCGGCGCCAGAGCCCGCACCGGCAGCGAATATGCCGCACTCTGCTCATTCCGGTTGAAGACAACGACGTCCACGTTACCCCCCACCGGCAAACTCGCCGGCAGTTGCACGTTGATCTGGTTCTTGCTCACGAAGTTCACAAACGCCAGCTGCCCGCCCACCGTCACCCGGACGTTTTCGAGCGTCTGCGGCGCGGCGCCCGCCACAAAATCAGCCGTGTTCCACCCTCGGCTCACCTCGCCCGCCAAGTTGTTGCCGTAGATCTCAATGTAGGAACCGGGCGCCGCAAACGGCATCCCGCCGAAGTTCCCGGCCGAGATTACTCCGTTCGGCGAAATCTCCGGCAGCGGCGTCTCATCGAGAATGGTGATCGAGCGCACGAAGACCACGTTGGACTCCGTCACCGTCTGGCCCGAACGGAAGTTCAGCAGCGGAATATCGGTCAACTCGGCCGAATTCAGGCGAAAGATCGGCGTAGCGGCAATTCGATCCATGTTGGCCAGACCGTTCGTGATGCGACCAAAAACCGTAAATCCGCCGTTCTGATTATCCAGGTTCGACGCATTATTCGCCAGGTTAAAGAACCATTGGTTGGTAGCACTGTTCGGATTGTTCCCCAACTTGGCCATGGCGATCGTGCCGCGGGAGTTGGACGTGCGGAACTCGTTGCGGACCGGCGGATCGGCTGCCAGCGCCCGGAATGTACCACTGGCAAAGGTAAAGCCGCCACCCTGAATGATGAAACCCGGCACGGAGCGGTGGAAGATCGAATTGTTATACGTCCCCCGGCGCACGTAGTTCAGGAAGTTCTGCACCGTCGCCGGCGCCGAACCGGGCAACAGCAGAACGTCAATCTCCCCAAGCGAGGTGTTAAATCGAACCGTCGGCCCCGTCGCCAACTGGGCCCAAAGACCGGAGGCGGCCCACAGGCCTCCCGCGATTACCAATGCCATGCGCTGCATCATGGCCAATATTCTATCGTTTTACGCCCGCCCGGGACGTAAAACCTATCGCCTACCGCCGCGCCCCCAACAGAAAACGCGCCACCTGCGCCGGCGGCGTCGATCGCACCGCCAAAACCTGATGCGCCGACCGCCCCTCCACCATCACGTCCCCGCCCCGCCGGTGGACCCGGTAGGCCGCCGCTGCGCCGGTATGCACCTGCAGCGAATCGAGCGGCCAGTCGGAGTCGGCGATCATCCGGACTCCCCCGGGTCCACCGGTCAGAATCGTCCAGTTCGTACCCTCACCGCTATACTGCGCGGTCTCGAGGATCGAATTGGCGTCCTGCAAAAAGGCGGTCACAAAAACCTTCTCGGCGGCCACCGCGGAAGTTTGAGCGTATAATTGCGGCATGCGGCTCAGCATTCCGGCACTCCCGCTTCCCCTCGTCCTCTGCGCGTTCGTCCTCGGCGCCGCCGAACGCAAGTTCCCCGCCGGCGTCTACGAAGATGACCGCATCCAGGTCAAAGCGACCGTCTACCCCGACCGCGCCGACATCAAGCGCCTGCTCGGCAGCGACTTCGACGGCGCCATCATCGTCGTCGACCTCACCGTCACCCCCCTCGGCGAAGAGCCGCTCGATATCCAACGCGAACAGTTCCAGCTCTTCTCGACGCGCGACGCTCAACGCTCTCCCCCCTTCCACCCCGCCCAACTCGCCGGCCGCGGCGCCCTCGTCCTCGGCCAAGCGCCCGGCGGCGGCGGCACCTATGTCGGCAACAACCCCACCGGCCCCCGCCTCGGCGGCATTCCGCTCGGCAACGGCGGCATGGTCGGCGGCGGCGGCGCCGGCGCCGGAACCTCGCTCGAAAGCAAGGGCATGACCGATACCAAAGAGGACCCCGTCCTCAAAGTGTTGAAAGAAAAAGTGCTGCCCGAAGGCAAAAGCCTCAAACCCGTCAGCGGCCTGCTCTACTTCGGCTTCGACGGCAAACAAAAAGCTAAGGATCTCGAACTCTTCTACCGCGGTCCCGCGGGTAAGTTCGCGGTACGATTTAAGAACTGATGCACATCTCTGAACTCGATACCCCCGCCCTCGTGATCGACCTGGACATCATGGAGCGCAATCTCCGACGCATGTCGGAGTACGCCGCCTCCCACGGCCTCCGTCTCCGTCCGCACACCAAAACGCACAAGGTCCCCGCCCTGGGTCGCCTCCAGCTCGATCTCGGAGCCGCCGGGCTCACCGTCGCCAAGGTCAGTGAGGCCGAGGTCATGCTCGCCTCCGGCGTCGAAGACCTCCTCATCGCCTACCCCCTCTACGGCCCCAAAAAGTGGCCCCGTGTGGCGGAAGTCGCCAAAAAGACCCGCCTGACCGTCTCCGTCGACAGCTATGAGGTCGCCGAACCCCTTATTCCTACAGGCGTAGAATTCTTGATCGAAATGGATGCTGGTCTCGGTCGCGTGGGCGTTCGCCCGGAAGAGGTGGTCCCCCTGGCCAAGCGCATCGGCACCAACATCCGCGGCCTCGCCTTCTACCCCGGCCATCTGAAGTCAAACGACCCCGCCGGACTATTACAGGTGTCGAATTTAGTCCAACAGGTCCTGCGCGAAGCGGCGGCCGCCGGCATCGAATTCGAACTCGTCAGCGGCGGCTCCACCCCCACCATGTGGCAGTCTCATCTGGTGCAGGGTATGAACGAGATGCGCCCCGGTACCTACATCTTCAACGACCGCAACACCATCGCCAGCGGAGCCTGCGGTCCCGAGGACTGCGCGGCCAGCATTCTCTGCACCGTAGTTTCTACAAGCGTAGACGATCAAATGATCATTGATGGCGGCTCGAAGACCTTCACGAGCGACCAGACCGCCGCTGGCGGATACGGCGAAGTCCTCGGCAGCCCGGAAGCATTTTTCTTCAAAATGAACGAGGAGCACGGCTACATCAAGCGCAACGGGGCGAATTTTAAAGTGGGAGACCGAGCCAGGGTGTTGATGAATCACGTTTGCGTGAGCGTCAACATGGAGGAGAGGATTTACGGGGTGCGGGGAGAGGAAGTGGTGGAGACTTGGGAGGTTGCGGGGCGCGGCAAGCTGCAATAGCCGACCGCGCCCCGGGGAGAACTACTACTTCACCGAGTCGATGTGGACGGAACCGTCCATCAACTTACCGGTGATGGTGACCTTGTGGCCGAGGTGATCTTTCACGGAGTCGGCGTTGTGGATCGGAACCACCTTGCCGTCCTCGGTCACGAACACGGGGGCGGAACCACCCTTCACGCAGCCCTTCACGCAGCCCATCGACTTCTCGGAAGCATCAGCGTGCTTGGCGCCGCACTTGGCGTCGGAAACGGTACCCTTCCAGGTGTCCGCGAAAGCAGCCACCGAACAAAGAGCCAGACACAGAGCAAATTTTTTCATAACTGGATAATCCTCCCTGGATTGTTGGGCGCCGGATCGGGTTACCGAATCACCCACATTGAGTGTAGTCGAAAATGGACCGATCGGCAACCATCGCCCGTTTAGAGGATGGACCGGAGCAGCCCAATCGTCGCGTTGGTGGTAGAGATGTCCAGCAGCGGCCCGCCGTTGCCAATTTTCCCCTCCACACGCGTTTTGGTGGAGATGCCCTCGCTCCCGGAGAGCGGGAACTCGTTGCGGATGGTGGCGTTCGAGGTGCTCAGCGCGATGCGGCCCTCACTCCCTTCCGGCATCCGCAGCGTCACCGCACCATTACTGCTCCGCACGCGGAGATCGCTGCGGGGTGCCCGCAGCAGTCTGACATCAACGCTTCCGTTGGTGGTGGAGAACCGCAGCGGCCCCTCCGGCGGCGCATCAAGCAGCTTGGCCGCAATCGAGCCGTTCGAGGTAGCCGCGTCAAGGCCTCCCGTAAGTTCATCGACGTTCACCCGCCCGTTCGCAGTTCGGGCGATCACAGTCCCCGTCACCGAGCCGAGGTCGATAGCACCGTTCGAGGTCGTCAGTTCGAGCTTTCCCTGATGCCGCCCCACCGCAATCCGTCCGTTCGAGGTCCGCAGCATGCCTGGTCCCTCCAACCCGTCCATCCGGATCGCCCCGTTGGCGCTGACGATCCGCTCGACCGTGGTCCGGCGCGGTACCCGGAGAGTAAACTGCGCGCCGGAATTGCCCCGCGGCACCGGTGGCACGACCCGGATGGCGACCGCATCCGGCCCCAGGGCATTCGCCTCCACCCGCACCTCGGCCAGCAGCCCCTTGGTAGCCGCGTGTTTTCGGCCTCGGATCTCAATCTTTTCCTGATCCCACGCCGTGACCTCCACGGACCCGTTGTAGGTTTCGAGGGTAATCCGGCCGCCGGACCGCAGCGGGAAATCGAAGGAGAGATCCTCATACTCGCGGCTGCTATTCGAGAGCGAGTCGGCATCGCAGCCGGACAGGAGCAGCGCTAAGGGAACAAGGGGCAGGAGTCGCATGGCAAAGATACGCAGCCGCAGCGAAAAAGTTCGGCGGCATTTTTCGGGTGCCCACCGCGCCCGCACCGCAAGGGCGCCCTCCCGCCGCCCAGAACCCACCGCGGAGTCAGCAAAAGCGCCCCACGGCCCCGGTCCGTCCAGGCGTTCCTCCGGGCCACGTGGAATCGGTGCCACCAAGTGTCCAGCCCCGGTCCCCGCCACCCGCCACCAGCGGCAGGATCCGCCGTCGTCCAGCCCCCCGCCCAAAGCTACCCGCGCGCAAACTCCGCCAGCGCCTCCTCCGTCCAGGCCGCCTCCGGGAGCACGCTGATCCGGCGCCCCGCCGCATACGCCGCACGCACCGCCTCCGGCGCCATCCGGCGTCCCGCCCCGTCCACCGTGCCGGCCAGCGTCACCGGACGATCGCCCAATCCCGCCGCAATCTCCGGCAGGTCCGTCGCCGTCAGCCAGCCAGGGACAATGTCGGCGGGAGCGGGCCGGTAGCTCTCGGTCGCGGCCACGCTCGCCAGGCTCAGCACGCCGCCCGCCAGATAGAGCCGGCTGATCCGCGAGCTGAGCGCCGCCGCGCACAGCGCCGCCACCGCAAACTGCCCCTGCGCCGCCACCACTACCGGCCGGTTCCGGTGCGCCGGATGGAGCTGCAATCCACGCACCACCGCCAGCAGATCGCTCACCCGCTGGCCCAGCAGGCTGCGCCCGAGCATCAGCGACGCCCACGCATAGGCCTCCTCCTCGGCATGCCAGCGCACGTAGCGCGGGTTGCCCGGCCCCATCTCCGGCAGCAGATCGCCCACCCCGCGCAGGTCCGGCACACACACCGCCAAGCCCCGCCGCGCCAGCGACTGGTGCAGCTCATCCTCATGCCAGCCCGTGCGCCGTCCCCCGTTCTGCAGCAGCACGATCACCGGCTCCTGGCCGGCCCCCACCACCGGCCGCGGCGTAAACAGCCACGCCGGGACATGCACCGCCGGCGCCGAAGCCACCTCCACCGCCTCGATCGTCACGCCGCGGCCCGGAAAAGTCTTCAGAATTGCAAACGGACCCGCCGCCGGAGCGTCCATCTGCAGCAGTTCAGCCAGCGGGCGCGGCCGCCGCGGGGGGCGGCTCCGGCGCTGCAGCGTAAATGGCGTCTCGGAGCCAAGCGAGGCGATCACCCCGCCGCCCGCGGTGCACTGCAGGGTTTCGGGCGCCTCTACCCGCGTGGGCGGCTCCTCGGTGACGGGCCGGGCGCCGGGCCGCATCCACCGCAAAAACCAGTTATAAACCTGCAGGCGCGTGTCCAGCTCGAGCGAATGCGGCAGCGCCGTGCTGCCCCACTCGAGCCGGTCCGCTCGCCCCAAAGTGCTATAGAGCTTTTTCAGGTGCCCGAACTCCTCCCAGCCGCTCCGCAGGTACTGCGGGCTGTAAGTGCCGAGAAAATCCTTGTCGCTCACGGTCAGCAGCAGAGGCTTGGGCGCGAACGGGTAGAGCGTATCCCAGCGGTCGAAGCCGGCCGGCGCAGCGTTGAGCAGATTCTGTTCGGCGTCGTCGGTCGAGCCGGGCGCCGAGAACTCTTTGCAGGCGAAGTTCTCGGAGTTGGCGCTCGTCAGCGCGGCGCAACTCAGCCGGTCATCGACGGCGAGCAGAAACATCGAGTCGGTGCCGCCGCCCGATTGCCCGGTGGTGGCGACGCGGCGCGGGTCGACGTAGGGCAGCGAGAGCAGGTAGTCAAGCGAGCGGACGGCGTCCCAGGTCTGCAGGCGCGTAGCGGTATCGCCGGTGAGCAGCATCTGCCAGCCGGCGGTCGAATGCTCATCGTCGGCGCTCGGCAGCCGGGAGCGCCGGCCGGAGGCATCGGGATAGTAAATCCGTTCGCCCTGCCCCTGCGGATCAAACGCCAGCACCACAAAGCCCAACTGCACCAAGCCCTGCGCGCACCGCTGATAGGTGGCATAGGCCTTGCCGAGCGGGCTATGCCCCATCTGCAACAGGACCGCGGGAAAGGGCCCGGACCCGGAGGCGGGCACGTACCCGGAGGCAGGCACGTAGAGGTTCGCCGTCACCGGAAAACCGGGACGCGAATGATAGATCACCTTTTCAATCCGGTATCCCTCCCGCTCGACCACCCCGGTCTGCCGCGGCTCCAGCGGCGTCTTCGCCAGTTCGCCGCCGATCAGGGACCAGAACGTCTGGCGGGCCCAGCGCTGGCGCGCGGCGATGGCGGCCGGCGTCGTCAGCTGCCGGATGGCGGCCAGGCGGCGGGTGTAAGCCGCCGTCGCCAGGCCCTTCAGATACTCGGGCAGGCAGCGGGCATAGTTGCGATAGACAACGCCCGGATAGGGAAGCTCCTGCGCCGACAGCGCAGCGGCGCCCGAGAGAGCAAGACAGGTGCGACGGGTCATAAAGGAAAGGAAAAGAAAAACGGTAGCACAGCGGGGTACGCTGGAAAGCGGTTATGAGTGAACTGCGCCTCCTGCAGGCCTCCGACATTCCCGCCGCCATGCGCCTCGTCGAAGCCGCCCACTGGAACCAGACGGCGGCCGACTGGGCCCGAACCCTCTCGCTCGCCCCCGACACTTGCTGGGGCATCTTCGCCGATGGCGAACTGGCGGCGACCACAACGGCTGTCCGCTACGCGAACGGCGTCGTCTGGATCGGCATGGTGTTGACCGCCCCCGCCTACCGCGGCCGCGGCTACGCGACCCGGCTGGTTGAAGAGGCTCTCGCGATCGAGGCGACCTGCTTCCGGCTCGACGCCACGGCCATGGGCGCCCCGCTCTACCGCAAGCTGGGTTTCGTCGACGAGCAGCCCATCGAACGCTGGGAGCGGCCCCGGGCCGCAGTCGCCTACGATGCCCGGCTGCTGGCCGTGCTGGCCGGCGCCGGCCCCTGCGTGGGCCGCCCGGGCCGGCTGGCGTGGTACTTCGGCCCGTGGGTGGGGCCGGGGCTGGAGACGGCGCTACAGTTGACGATCTCCCGCCGCGGCGGCGAGGCCATCTGCTGGGACCTGTTTCCGTCCGACGCCGAAGCGGTGACGCTGGCCGAACGCTACGGCTTCGAGCGCCGGCGCGAGCTCGTCCGCATGCGCCGCGGCCCTTTCGTTCCCGACGTCCCCGCCCGCGCCATCTGCGGGTTCGAATTCGGCTGAAACTCGTGGTAGCCTTTGCTGATGTCCCAGGATTCCACCCGTCGAACGGTGCTGCAGGCCGCCAGCCTCGCCTATACCACCAACCTCTTCACCGGCCAGGTGCGCGGCGCCAACGACAAAGTCAACGCCGCCTTCATCGGCATGGGCCGCATGGGCCGCGGCAACCTGAATTCGGCCATGCGCCAGGACAATCTGCACGTCAGCGCCGTCTGTGACGTCTACACCCCCAACCTCGATCTCGCCGCCGAACAGTCCGCCAAGCAGCCCGGCGGGGCGGCGCGTAAAATCCGCGACTTCCGCGAGATCCTCGCCGACAAAAGCGTAGACATCGTCTGCATCTCGACGCCCGACCACTGGCACGCCTACATGACCGTCGAAGCCTGCAAGGCTGGCAAGGATGTCTACGTCGAAAAACCGTCGAGCGTCACCATCGAAGAGGGCCAGAAGATGGTGCAGGCCGCCCGAAAGTACAAGCGCGTCGTGCAAGGCGGCACCATGCAGCGCAGCGGCGCCCACTTCATCGAAGCTTGCAACATCGTCAAGCGCGGCGACATCGGCGAGGTCACGGTCGTCA
>JADCJL010000007.1 GCA_020247055.1 Acidobacteriaceae bacterium
GAACGCGGAGCCGTGGAACTCGTTGGTGCCGCTTTTGGTGACGACGTTGACGACGGCGCCGGAGGCGTTGGCGTATTCGGCGGAGAAGTTGTTTTTCTGCATGCTGAACTCCTGGACGGCGTCGGGGTTGGGGAAGACGCCGCTGAAGTTGCGATAGCTGTCGGTGTTCATGCCGCCATCGAGGGAGTAGGCGACGCCGTTGCCGCGCGTACCGTTGACGGCGAAGGCGTTGCCTTCTCCGGTGCTGGTGCTGCGGGGGATGACCCCGGCCTGGATGGAGAGTAGTTGGGTGACGTCGCGGCCGTTGAGCGGGAGGCCGACGATGCGCTGTTCGTCGACGAGGCCTTTGAGGGTGCCGGACTGGGTTTCGAGCAGGGGCGCGGCGGCGGAGACGGTGACGGACTCCGACAGGGAGCCGACGGGGAGGGTGACATCGAGGGTGGCATTGTCATTGACGGCGAGACTGATGCCGGTGCGGACGATTTTTTGGAAGCCTGCTTTGGAGATTTCGACCTTGTAGAGACCGACGGGGAGGAGCGGGATGGAGAAGGTTCCATCGGCGGCGGTCTGGCGGGTTTCCTGGAGGGAGGTTTGGGTGTTGATGGCGGAGACGGCGGCGTCCGGGACGGCGGCGCCGCTGGGATCGCGGACGGTGCCGACGATGCGGGCGGTCGATTGGGCGAGGGTGGAGTGGGGGATCAGGATGAGGGAGGCAAGGGTGAGGAGTAGGGTGCGCATAGAGAGAGTAATCCAACCGTTATTGGTGAGGGCCGGTTCTTTTGAGCGCGGAAAGGCGGCACCGTGAGTGGGCCAGCGTTTCGGGTGCGGAAGAACCAGCGTTAAGAATTATACATCTGTGTTTTCGCCTGATTGTGGTGGCTCGTGCTGGCCTGACCGGCGCTGAGTGGGTTGGGTAGCCCAGGAGGGAACATGGGCGGACCCGGGACGAACGAAAGGGATGCGTTGCTACGGCGGAACTTTCAGGTCACGAATGGGAGATGCCGGAAGCTGGCAGGCCACGCTGATAACCGGGTGACGGGCCACCCTTATACAATCAGAGGAGCTATGATTTTGAGGCGAATCGGAATGGGCCTGCTGGTGGCTGGCGGGTTGTTGGGGCCGGCGGCGGTGGCGCAGCGAAGCGGTGGGTTTGTGCCGGGGCAGAAGCGGCCGCCGGGGGATCCGGTGGAGATTGCCCGGGGCAAGCAGGTGTACGGGATTTCGTGCCGGTCCTGCCACGGAGCGGATTTGCGGGGCGGAGACATGGGGGGCCCGAACCTGCTGCGGTCGCAGTTGACGTTGACCGACCGGGCGGGGGAGTTGATTGTTCCGGTGATCCAGGGGTCGCTGGCGCGGAGCGGGATGCCGGCGATCCCGATGAGTCCGGAGGACGCCAAGGCGGTGTCGGCGTATGTGCGCAGCGTGATGGACACGATTGGCGGGCAGGGGAAGCCGCCGAGTGAGATGGCGCCACCGTCCATTCTGGTAGGGAACGCGGCGGAGGGCGAGAAGTTTTTCGGGCAGAAGTGCGCGGGCTGCCACGCGGTGACGGGGGATTTGCGGGGGATCGCCACGCGGTTAGCCGATCCGAAGGTGCTGCAGAATACGTGGGTAGCCGGGGTGGTGCGCCGGGGCGGCTTCGGGACGCCGCGGGGGACCAAGCCGACGCTGGTGACGTTGACGCCGAAGACCGGCGCGCAGGTGCAAGGCAAGCTGGTGCGGATGGACGCTTTCCAGGTGACTTTGGAGCTGGAGGACGGAACGATCCGGTCGTTCGGGCGGGACGGCGAGTCGCCGCGGGTGGAGGTGAAGAACCCGCTGCAGCCGCACATTGACATGCTGCCGCAGCTGACGGATCAGAACATGCACGACGTAACGGCCTACCTGGTGACGATCAAATGACACGCTGTCTTGGATTTCTAGGCATTGGATTATGCGGCGCGGCGCTGTGGGCGCAGGGCGGGGGCGTGAGCCCGCAAGAGTTGGTGAAGCCTCTAAAAGAGCAGTGGCCGACTTACAACGGAGACTACTCGGGCCGGCGGTTCAGCCTGTTGAAAGAGGTCAATACGGCGACGGTGAAGAACCTGTCGCTGGCGTGGATGATCCGGCTGACGCCGGGGATGCCGGGGCAGGGGGGAGGCGGGGGCCGTGGGCGGTTCGCGCCGCCGTCGCCGGCCAAGCTGATTGTGGGCGGCGAGGGGACGGGCGATCTGCAGTTGGGCGGGGGGACGATTAAGGCCTCTGTCCTGATGGTGGACGGGACGCTGTACTTCTCGATGCCGGATAACGCGTGGGCGGTGGACGCGCGGGACGGGCGGGAGCTGTGGCACTACTACTGGAAGACGAAGGGCGGCACGCACATCGGCAACCGTGGGCTGGCGATGTGGAACAACTACCTCTACATGGAGACGCCGGACAACTATCTGGTGTCGCTCGAGGCGAAGACGGGCAAGGAGCGCTGGCACAAGCCGATTGCGGATTTGGAGCAGGGTTATTTTTCGACGCCGGCGCCGGTGGTGGCGGGGAACCATGTGCTGGTGGGGACGGGGAATGACATTGATTCGCCGGGGTTCCTGCAGTCGTTCGACCCGGAGACGGGCGAGTTGCAATGGAAGACGTATATGGTGCCGATGAAGAAGGGGGATCCGGGGCTCGAGACCTGGGCGAGCCTGGACGCGGCGCGGCACGGGGGCGGGCAGACGTGGATTCCGGGGGCGTACGACCCGGAGACGAAGCTGTACATTATCGGCACCGGGAATCCGACGCCGGCGTACACGACGGGGAAGCGGGGCGACGGGGATAACCTGTATACGTGCTCGCTGGTGGCGCTCGATGTGGAGACGGGGAAGATCCGCTGGCATTACCAGACCTCGCCGCACGATCTGCACGATTATGACTCGGCGCAGACGCCGATTCTGGCGGATATGCCGTTTAACGGCAAGATGCGGAAGTTGGTGATGACGGCGGCGCGGAACGGCTACTTCTTTACGCTGGACCGGGTGACGGGGGAGCGGCTGGTAAGTGCGAAGTATGGGATGCACACCAATTGGGCGAAGGGGCTGAACCGGAACGGTGCTCCGGACCACGATCCGAGGAAGGATCCGACCGTGGGCGGGGCGCTGGTGTCGCCAACGGCTGAGGGTACGGTGAACTGGCAACCGCCGGCGTTTTCGCCGGATACGGGGCTGTTTTATGTGCCGGAATGGAATGCGTTTTCGATTTTTTATCTGACGGAGCTGGATCCGCGGGGATCGATGGGGTTAGGGGGGAAAGAGGAGGTCGGGGTGGGGTCGCCGGGGGATTACCTGAGCGCGATTGACTACAAGACGGGAAAGGTGGCTTGGCGTCACCGCTGGTACGGCACGGGCGGGGGCGGGGGACTGCTCGCCACGGCGGGCGGACTGGTGTTTGCGGGGGACGGGCAGAGCAACTTTGTGGCGCACGACGCGCGGACGGGGAAGCCGTTGTGGCATACGCGGATTGGGAACATTTCGAACGCGCCGCAGACGTATCTGCTGGACGGGCACCAGTATGTGACGGTGGCGACGGGCGATGTGCTGTGGGCGTTTGTTTTGAACTGAGAACGCCTACGGTTGGGCGGGAGGCTGGTGGCGATCCCAGACATGCACCGCGAGGACGCGGGGGCCGGCGGGGGCTTGGCGGATGACGTTGGTCTGCAACACGACCTGAAGATTCCGCTGCTCCCAGTTTTTGGGGGCGCGCCGTTCGAATTCGGCAAAGGTGCCGGGGTCGGTGAGGAAGGCGCCGGCCGCTTCGGTACCGTATTGGAGGATGCCGGCGAGGAAGACCATGACTTTGCCGGAGTGGGGGTCGAAGACCCGGGTGACGATGGCGTAGTCGACGTCGCTGTTGGCGGAGGGCCAGACGCGGGTGAGAGACCACGGGCGGGAGTTCTGGTTACGGTCGACGACGGCGAGGCGCTCCTCACCGGAGGGCAGTTGTTCGGCGTGGAACGAGAAGCGGAGGTCGCGGGTCATTTCGAGAGTCCACTGGTTGTTGAAGGCGCCGATGAGGAGGGTGGGGTGTTTGCGGAGTTCTCCGAAGCTGAGGCCACTGCCGACGCGGACCGATAGGGGCTTTTGGCGGCGGGCGAACATTTCGCTGAGGCGGGCGGCGACGAGGGCATCGGCCGCGGAGACATAGCGGTCTTCGAGGCGAACCATGGCGCTGGAGGGTGGGGGCGGGAGGGTGGCGAGGCGGTCCCATTGACGCTGCCGGGGTTGGTAGGCGACGGAGTGCCCGAGTCCGATGAGAACGGGGTGGGAGTCGGCGGTGACGGGTTCCCAAAACCGTTCGAGGGCGGAGGGTGCGGGAGGAGGGGTGGCTGGAGTGCGGTTGAAGGTGACAGCGCCCAGCAGGAGGGTGAGGAGAAGGGTGATGAGGAGGAGGAGCGGGGTTTGCCAGGAGCGGCGGCGTGGCGCCGGGTTGGGCGTTTGCCGGGTGTCTTCCCAGCGGAACTCGGGCAGGTAGGAGCCCGGGGGGAGGACGATGGAGAGCGGCGATGAGGGTGAGGATTGGTAGAAGGCGGCCAGGCGCTTGCGGACGTCATTGGCGCCGACGCGGACGATGGAGTCGGCGGAGGGATCGTAGGCGTCGTCGCGACCAAAGACTTCGACGCCGATGATGCGCTCCTTGAGGAGATCATCGCGACCCTCGAGGGCCCGTTCGACGACGTATTCAAGGAACTGGCGTCCCCGGCGGGTGCTGCGGAACTCTTTGCTGGCGACGATCTCGGCCAGATGCCGGCGAACCGCTTCGGCCTTTTCCCGGTCGAGGACGGGGTGGGCGGCGGAGGGGGTAAGAGAGTTAGCCATGGCCGGGTTTTCTGCTGGTTCTAACATCGCCTAACCTGCCCTAACCGCGATGCTAAACGACTCGATTGATTGATGTTTCGGTTGGGTTACGGGATTCACTGTTTCTAGCCTTGACGGTGGCCGAGGGCGGCTCCAGGATGCGGTAAGGACCAAGGAGATTCCTGCCATGAACCGTCTTGTTCGAAATAGCCTTTGGCTAACTGCCGTTGCTCTGGCGCCCTGGGTGGCGCCCGCGCAGGTCATCACCGGCACCATACTGGGAACGATCACCGATCCTTCGGGGGCGCCAGTCAAGGGTGCGAAGGTGAAGATTGTTAACACGGGGACCAACATCGTTACCCAGACGAGTTCCAACGATGCGGGGGAGTACGTACAGCCGTACCTGCCGACGGGGACGTACGACGTGACGGTGGAGGCGACCGGATTCAAGAGTTACCGCTCGACCGGGGTGACATTGACGCTGGACTCGAAGGTCCGGATTGATGCCGCCCTGGCGCTGGGGGCGGTGCAGGAGACGGTGGAGGTGCGGGCCAATGCACTGGCGCTGCAGACGGACTCGACGGACTTGAACGCGACCATTTCGACCAACATCATGGCGAGCGTGCCCAACATTGGGCGGAGCCCGACCTACTACATGGCGACGATTCCGGGGGTGGTGCCACGGGGGAATTTTGAGGGTACCGGCAACTTTGCGACCGGCGACGGAGCGCGGGCGCAGTTTTCGAATTTTGCGGTGAACGGGTCGCGCCCGATTTCGACCGAGGTTCTGCTGGACGGGGCACCGAACACCGGGGCGGCGTTCAACGAGATTATTACGGTGCCAAACCTGGATGCGATCGGCGATATGAAGGTGATCACGAATGCGTATTCGGCCGAGTACGGGCGGGCGTCGGGCGGGGTGATCAGCTTTGGCACCAAGAGCGGGACCAATCAGTTTCACGGCGCGATTTATGATTACTGGCGCAACTCGGCGTTGAACGCCAACGACTTCGGGCGCAACAGTTTCGGAAGAACGCCGGCGGGTACGCCGGTGCGGGAGAAGGGTGTTTTCAACATCCACCAGTTTGGGGCGAACCTGTCGGGTCCGGTGCGTCTGCCGAATTACGACGGCAAGAACCGGACGTTCTTCTTTTTCGCCTACGAAGGGAACCGCCGGGTGGAGGATGCCTCGGCGTTTCTGACGGTGCCGACGGCGCGGGAGCGGAACGGCGATTTTTCGCAGACGGTGGCGCAGTTCCGCAATCCGGCCAACGGGCAGTTGGAGGTGACGCCGCGGTTGGTGTTCAACCCCACGCCGGCCGGAGCGGCGGTGACGGAGGTTTCGGCCGGGCAGTTCCGGATCAACCGGGCGCCGTTTCTTGGTAACGTCATTCCGCCGGCGATGATCAACCCGACGGGCAGGGCGCTGGTCAACAGCTATCCGCTGCCGAACATTCCGCCGCTGAACATTGACGGGACGGTGAACTACTTTGACAGCAACGTGATCCGGACCGAGACGGACCAGTTCATCCTGAAGCTGGACCAGCAGTTCAACGACCGGCACCGCACGTTTTTTCGCTGGACTTCGGACTGGACGCTGAACACGCCGCCGGACCGGTTCCGGGGCGAGGGCGGGAACCGGGCGGCGACGCAGCAGTCGTTGACGCGGCAGTTCATTCCGACTTTTACGCTGGGCCATACGTGGACGAAGTCGGCGACGTCGTTGTTTGAGTTCCGGGCGAATGTGAACCGGCTGTCGCTGGTGAACGAGCCGCCGCAGGGGGTGAACACGGACTTGGCGGCGCTGGGTTTCGCGCCGGACATGATCCGGGTTCTGCAGAACAACCCGTTCCCGTTTGTGGTGCCGGGCGGGGGCTTCCCGGAGATTGGTTTCCGCTTCTTCCAGCTCCAGCGGAATTTTTCGACGAATTCAAACTTTGTAGCGAACTACACGAAGATCCGCGGCAAGTGGACGCACAAGGCGGGCGGGGAGTACCGGCCGATGTTGAACAACTTCAATCAGCCGCGGGTACCGGGCATGATCTTCCGGGCGGATGAGAACTGGACGCGGGAGTGTACGGGTCCGGGCTGTCCGGCGCTGCCGCCGAACCGGGTGGAGGGTTACGTCCTGGCGGATGTGATGCTGGGGGCGATGCGGGGTGGGGATGCGGGTTCGCAGTTTGCGCAGAATGATCCGCGGGGCGCCTTCAAGAGCAGCTACTGGGGCTTCTACTCGCAGAATGACTGGAAGGTGACGCGGTCGTTGACGGTGAATCTGGGGGTGCGTTATGACCTGCAGATGCCGCTGACGGAGCGTTTCAACCGGTTGTCGCCATTTGACCCGTCGGCGAGAAACTTCCTGGGTTCGCCGGGGGCGTATCTGCTGGCGGGCCGGGACGGGATGAGCCGGTTTCAGATGGAGCCGGACTACCGGCAGTGGCAGCCGCGGTTGGGGATTGCATGGCGTCCTTTGGACAAGACGGTGATCCGCACGGGCTACGGGATCAGTTTTGACCAGACGACCGGGGTCGGGTCGGGGCTGGAAGGTTTCGGTACGGATGCTTTTACGGCGCCGGCGTTTTCGCGGATCCGGCCGTTGAACAACCTGGATATTCTGGAGCGTCCGTTCAACAACAGTTTTAACGGAGGGGGCACGGTTCTGGCGGACAATGCGAACAACCCGCTTTTGTACGGGCGGAGCGTGGTGGCGATTACGCGGAATCAGCGGACGCCTTACATCCAGCAGTGGAACTTTACCGTGGAGCGGGAGCTGCCGAGCGGCATCAACCTGCAAGTGAGCTACGTGGGGACAAAAGGTACGCGGCTGACGATTCAACAGCTGCCGATCAACGGGGTGAATGCGATGGATCCGCAAGTGCTGAACTCGGCACGGTCGACGTGGATTCAGACGGGCGTGAATCCGCTGAATCAGCTGATTGCGAATCCGCTGTTTGGCCGCATCCCGGCGTTCAATGCCGCGGTAGGCGGGGCGCAGGTGTCGCGGTTGCAGACGCTGCTGCCCTACCCGGCACTCCAGAACGTGACGTTGTTCCACCAGCGGTTTGGAAATTCGAACTATCACGCCCTGCAGGTGAATGTGCGGAGGGCGTACCGGTCCGGCTTGGAGATCGGCGGCAACTATACGTGGTCGAAGAGCATTGATATTGGCAACCACTTCTCCGTGAACGGCGCGGGCAACACGGCCAACGGCGGTGGGGCGAGCTCGTTTACGCTGCGGGACTGGAACCTGGAGCGGAGCGTATCGAACTCGGACGTGCCGCACCGGGCGGTGATCTACTACGCTTACGATCTGCCTTTCGGCAAGGGGCAGCGGTGGGCGACGAGCGGGGTTCTGAATGCGTTGGCGGGAGGCTGGAAGATTGCGGGCGTGACGACGTTCTCGTCGGGATTACCGTTGAGCGTGGCAGGAGGCGGCTTCGGGCGTCCGGACCTGATCAGCGATCCGGTGCTCCCGAAGGAGTACCGGGTGTTTGGCGACGGGCGGACAGCGACGCGTTTGCCGGACGGGTCGTCGGTGGTGGTGCCCAACCGCCGGTTGCTGGTGTTCAACCCGAACGCGTTCCGGAACCGGGTTGTTTCGACGGCGAATCCTTCGGTCCCGGGCGCGACGATTGTGCAGAACGACCTGTATTGGTACGGGACCGCGCCGCGGTTTCTGGACGATGTGCGGAGCTTCGGGATCAACAACTGGAATCTGACGGTGTCGAAGACGGTGTCGATGGGGGAGCGGCTGCGGGCGGAGATTCGGGCGGAGGCGGTAAATGCCTTCAACCGGACGGAGTTTGGCGCCGGCGGCATTGACCGGAACTTCGGAGCGGCGAACCTGAATCCGAACCAGGGCCCGCTGGGCGCGTCGACGAACGCCAATTTTGGCACGGCGGACATTACGGCGATCGGAAGAACGCCGCGGTATCTGCAGATGGTGCTGCGTCTGCAGTTTTAAGCGCGGCAAGGTAGAACGCGAGGCGGGCGAACGCAGCCGGGTTCGCCCGCCTGGCTATTTCCGGGCGAGTGGGGCGGGGGAGGTCAGTCGATGATGGCCTGGAAGACGGCGGCTTCGAAGTCGCGGTCGAGCTGGCGGTCGGTGTTGTCGACCTGGATCATCAGGACGCCGACAAGTTGTTCTTTGGGGTCGATCCAGAAGTGGGTGCCGAAGGCGCCGTCCCAGCCGTAGGCGCCGGGGGAGACGCGCCAGCCGGCGGCGACGGGGTTGGTGATGACCTGGACGCTGAGGCCGAAGGCGCGGCCGGGGGCACGGCCGGGAAAGGTATCGGGGACGAAGGCGGAGGCCATCCATTCGACGGTGCGGGGGGAGAGGATGCGCTGGCCGTTCCCCTGGCCGCCGTTGAGAAGCATCTGGGCGAAGGCGGCGTAGTCGTCGGCGGTGGAGTAGAGGCCGCCGGCGCCACCGTGGTAGTTGGGGCCGTAGAGGCGGAGCATGCGGGCGTCGGCGGGGAGGCGGGTGATGGCGCCTTGGTCGCGGTGGTAGGTGGTGGCGAGGCGGGGGGTGAGGTCGGGGCCGGGGTGGAAGGTGGTGTCGCGCATGCCGAGAGGTTGGAAGAGGCGGGTGGCGAGGAATCGGTCGAGGGGCTGGCCGCTAGCGAGTTCGACGATGTGGCCGAGGGTGTCGAAGCCGGCGCCGGCGCTGTAGGCCCAGCGGGAGCCGGGTTGGAACTCGAGGGGGGTGGGGCCGAGCTGGGGGATGGAGGTGGCGAGGGCGCCGTCGTAGAAGCCTTTGATTTTGGCGGCTTCGGCGCTACTCAAGGGGCCGCTGGCGAGGCCGGAGACGTGGGTGAGCAGGTCCTGAACGGTGATTTCGCGTTTGGCGGGGGCGGCGTGGAGGGTGGGGCTGCCGGCGCGGACGGGCTCGGCGGCGACGGACTGATTTTTAAAGGCGGGGATGAATTTCGAGACGGGATCGTTGAGCCGGACCTTGCCCTCTTCGACCATCATGAGGGTGGCGACGGCGATGACGGGTTTGGTCATGGACCAGATGCGGAAGAGGCTGTTGCGGGCCATGGGTTTTTTGGCTTCGGCGTCGGCGAAGCCGTGGGCTTCGGCGTGGACGATGCGGCCGCGGCGGGCGACGAGGGTGACGGCACCCTGGATGTTGTGGGCGGCGATGTGGCGCTGCATGGTGTCGCGGACGCGGCGGAGGCGCTCCGGGGAGAGTCCGGCCTGTACCGGGGTTCCGTCGGGGAGGGCGGCGGAGGCGGAGAGGGCGGCGAGGAGGAGGATGGCGATGGGGGCGAGGCGTGGCATCGGGAAACCTCTGGATGTTATCGCAGATGGCAAGGGGTTGGGGGGCAAAAAAAGCCCCCTCCGCGGGGAGGGGGCTTTTGCGCAGTTGGGTGGGAAGGTTCTATCTAAAAGTAGAACTTCAGGCCCAACTGGATGTTCCGTGGGTTGCGGGTGGCGGTCAGCGAACCGAAGCCGAAGCGTCCGCCCGTTCCGCCCACCGCGGCAGGGGTGTTGATCAATTGACCGGCCCGGCTAAAGACCATGCTCCGGTTGAAGTCCGAAAACTGCACGTTGTTCAAGGCGTTAAACATCTCCACGCGCAGTTGGAGATACTTGCTTTCGGTGAACTTGAGGTTTTTGAAGATGGAAGCATCCAGGTTCCAGAAGCCCGGCAGGCGGACGGGATAGTTGCCGTGCTCCCAGCCCGTCGAACCCTTCACGGTGGGCAGGGTGAACGCCGTCGGGTCCACCTGCAGGAACTGCGTTTTGGTGGTGCCCTGGGGATCCTTGTTGATGAACACGCGCGGGGCAATGTTCACGGAGCCCGTGTAGCGTTCATTCAGGTTGCCCAAGCCGTCGATAGAGAAGCTTACGTTTTCCGGGCGCCCGCTGCGGGCTTCGAAAATGCCGGAGATCTGCCAATCGTTCAGGATCGTCCGCGTCACCGGACTACTGAAGCCGGAGCCGTTGTTGGCCAGCTTCGGCAGGTCGTAAACCCAGTTCACCGCGAGCACGTGGGGCAGGTCGTAAGCGAGAGGCCCGTAGTTGGTGAGCCGGGCGTTGACCGGATGGACAAAGTTGCCGTCGCCGTCGACGAGGCCGATGGTCCGGGACCAGGTGTAGGCCAGGCCGTAGGTCAATCCTTTCGAGAAGCGCTTGGTGGCGCTGATCTGCAAGGAGTGATACTTCGAGGGAGCACCGAAACCCAGGACGTTGGCGTTCTCAAAGCCGGGGTAGGGGCGATAGAGGTTGACCGGCTTGGTTGTGCTGCCGTCGAATAACGGGTTGGGGTTGGTCGGGTCTTGGTTCTGCGGCAGCCAGGCCGAGCCCAGCGGCACCGCGTTCCAGTTCAGCCGGTAGATGTTGTACAGGCTGCGGCTTCCCACGTAGCCCACATCGAGCAGCACACCCGTCGGCAACTCCCGTTGAATCGAGAAATTCCAGTTGTAAGTGGTGGGAATATTGCCGTTGATGTCAAAGCCGTTGACCGAGGCGGGGGAGAAGACACCCGCGCTGGCCGGCGGAATCGATTCCAACTGCCCGTAGAAGAACGTCGGCCGAATCGTGGAGGGCGGGTTCGGCAGCATGTCGAATACGGGATTGCCCTGGAAGCGATCGTAGAAGATCCCGCCGCCGGTCCGGATTACGGTTTTGGGGAGGATCTGATAGGCGAGGCCGATCCGGGGGGCGTAGTGGATGCCGCGGTCGTTGATCAGGCCGGCCGGATATCCGTTCTGCCCCGCCCGGCCCATGCCGTTTGCATACAGGGGACCGGTGAACGCTGCGCCCCCGGTGTTGACGATCGTGCCAATCAAGGCGGCCGGACCCACCTCCCCGTTCACCGGATTCACCGAAACCCGGCGTCCGTTCTGCAGCGCCGGCTGGCGGAGCCGAGCCGCCTGCGCCGTCTGGTAAAGCGCCGGATTGAAGGACGAAGTCTGCAGCGCCTGATCAAACTGGGGCTGGATCCAATAGAAACGCACGCCATAGTCCACGGTCAGTTTGTTGGTGACCCGCCAGGAGTCCTGGAGGAACCACTCGACGTTCCAGTAGCGATACTCGCCGTTCAGCACCGTGTTGGACTGCGCGAGGCGTTGGAAGGTGCCGGTGAGGGCGTTCGAGAAGGCCCAATTGGTATCGAGCGGATTGGAAGAGTCCCGGTCAAACCAGATGTCCCCGTTAATCGAGGTGAAGGCCGTTTGGTCTTTCTGGGAGTAATGCAGATAGATGCCGGCCTTCAACGTGTGGCGCCCGAGCACCTTGGTCAGGTTGTTCGTAAAGTCCCAGGTGTGATTGAAGTTGCGGAAGGGCGTGCCGGCGAAGTTCGAGAACGGAGCGTTCGGTACGCCACCGAAACGCCAGTTCTGCACCAGGGCCAGCTTGTCCGCTTCCGGGAAAGGCATGCGGTAGGTCAAGCCCAGGGGTTGGCGTTGGAAGGCGTTGTCGGTCGGGTCGATGTTCAGCACGTTCCGCGAGGAACCGAAGATGAATTCATTAGTCAGGGTCGGGCTCACCGTCGTCGTCAGGTTGGTGATGAAGCTCCAACCCGGGTTACCGAAGTTCATGGGTCCGAATGGAATGTTGTAGTCTGCATTCCATTGACCGTACGGCATGTTCTGCTCGCTCTTGGTCCGCAGGTAGCGGGCGTAAAGCCGCCATTTATCGCTGATGTTATAGTCGCCGCGGTACATCTCTTCCCGGCGTGGGAACGAGTGCGAAACCTGGGTCTGGTAGTTGAAGTCCGGATTGATGCCTGCCGCGTTGGGCTGCGGATAGAAATTCAGGATGCGCCGGCCATCCGCGCTGATCCGGTTCTGCGGAATGATGTTTCCAGGGAACTGGATATTATTGTTCAACGGGTCGCGTACGATCAGCGGGGAGCCGCCGCCTTCGCGGGACTGCGAGAAGTTGCCGGTCCGCTCGAGCGCGCTGGGCACGGTCACGTTCCGAAGCGAGTTCGCGATCAATTGATTCTGCCATTCCGTCCCGATGAAGAAGAAAAATTTGTCCTTGTTCCGGTTGAAGAGTCCAGGAATGTAGACAGGACCTCCAATATTAAAGCCCGGGTAGTTACGCCGCGATAACGGGCGCTGACGGTTCTCCATGTTGTTGCGCCACAGGTTGGCGTTGAGACTTTCGTGCTGGTAAAACCAATAGCCGGTGCCGTGGAAATCCCGTGTGCCGCTCTTGGTGACCACCTGTATCTGCGCGCCGGAGGAGCGGCCGAACTCGGCCGGCTGGGCATTGGTGATCACCTTGAACTCCCCAATCTGGTCCATGTTCAAAGTCGCCAGTGCGCCGCCGTTGGAGCCGGTATCCACGTTCGTGACCCCGTCTACCGTCAGGTTGTTCTGGTTACCCCGGTTTCCGTTCGCTTGAATGCCGCCCAGGCCGCCCGTGTAAACCACGCCGGGAATGACGCGCACTAGGTCCAGGAAGTTGTTCCGGTTCATGGTCAGGTCCAGGACCTGTTTGCCTTGCAACACACCGGAGCGGTCCGCACCCGTCGTCTGCACTTCGGCGGCGGCGGCCTCAACCGTGATTGTTTCGGTTAGCGCACCAACTTCCAACACAACGGGAATGTCCAGGCGGTCCGACGCGAACAGTTTTACTTCGCGGCGCTCGAATTTCTTAAAACCCGTCACCTCGATCGCGACGGTGTAGGTTGATGGCTGCACCGCCTGGAATAGGTAGAAGCCCTCGTCATTGGTTTCCGTTTCCCGAATGTTGCCTTGTACGGTGTTGATGAGCCGTACTTTCGCCTTCGGCACAACGGCTTGCTGGTTGTCCCGCACCACTCCGGAAATCGAGCCGGAGATCTGCTGGGCAGGAAGAAGAGAGGAGAGTAAGAACAGGGCAATGACCGCTTGCCTCGCATTGCGGAGAATCATCTTGGAGACCCTTTTTGATTTACGTTACGATGGGCTCCCGGTGACTGGTGTAACCAGGAGATCCCAAGTTAGCCGAAAGTATAAGATAATTTACCTGCGGAGAAAAGGGGGATGTGTCAGGCTGTTGCGCCCACGTAGAAAGTTCCGATTGACCGCCGCCAAGCCGAGGGATGGAACAACTCGCTATGAATCAAAAGAAGCGGGACCGGATGAATAAGTTCAAGCGCTCCCGCGACACGTAGATGACCCCGCGGGGAGCGGCGGAGAAAACGAGACCCAGCGAGCGCCGGGTCCGCAAACTGCGGGGGCCGAGGATGCCGGATCGGGCCAACCTTCGCCCCCGCGCCTATGGCTCAACAGCGGGCTCCGTAAGCGGCCAGACGCGCCGCCGCCCTTTCTCCGCAGACCCCCCGGGAGCCCTCATGCGCCGCTTCCTCACCGCGCAGGACCGCCTGATAAATCTTCTGTGTCCTGCCGCAAACTCCTTCCCCGGCCACCCGGCTCGACAGCAGTCCCCTCACCAACGCAACGCACTCTACTCCGCCACCGCGCCAAGGTACCTGCGGGGTTCCGTTCTGCCCGGCCCGATACCCCCTCCGCCCCGGGCAAACCGCGTGACGACACGCTGCCCTTGCCCCTCCCACCCCATCCGCGTTAGCCTCTCAATTACCCCTCTCGCGCCCTCTCCAACTCCTTACCCCATGCCCATCTTCAGCAACCTATCCTGGGAGTGGCTCCGCGCGGCTACCAGTCCATTCCCCCTCTACCTCGCCACCGTCCTTGCGATCTCGATCGCCGAACACTTCTGGCCCGCCGGCCCACGCCCCGCCCTCCGCGACCGCCTCTTCAATTTCGCCTTGGCCTTCCTGGGCGGTCTTGCCATGGCCGCCTTTAACTCCGTCTTCGCCTCCGTGCCCACCTTCCCCTCGCCCTTCGCCACGCTCCACCTCCAGGGTTTTTGGGCGTGGACGGCCGGCGCCTTGGCCTACACCATCCTCTGGGACCTCTTCCAATACGCGTTCCACCGCCTCCAGCACCGGGTGCCCATCCTCTGGCGGACCCACGCCCTGCACCACGACTCGGAGGTTTTTCATTGCTCCGATGCCCTCCGCAACACCGTATGGGCAAGCCTAACCCAAATCCTCTTCATCGGCGTCCCCCTCGTCGCCATCGGCGCTCACCACCTTCTCCACCCCACTGCCGGCGTTCTTCTGTTCTCCATCTTCGGCTTCTACAACCACGCCAACCTCCGCTTCGGCCACGGCCCGCTCACCCCCCTCCTCTCCGGCCCCCAGTTCCACCGCCTCCACCACGCCCATGACGAGTCCTGCCAGAGTCGTAACTTCGCCACCTTCTTCCCCTGTATCGACATGCTCTTCGGCACCTACCGTCGCCCCGCCCCGCAGGATTTCCCCCCCACCGGCGTCCCCGGCCGCCGCCAGTCCAGCGGCCTCCGGTCGCTCTTCGCCGCCGTTCTTGCCCGCTAACCCTGACTCGCCGCCGCCCCCGAAATTCAATAGAATAACGTCCAAACCATGACTTCCCTCTCCCGCCGCGCACTCCTCGGCTCCCTCACCTCTCTCCTCCCCGCCCAAACCCGCAAAAAGATCAAAATCACGGACGTCCGCTGCGCCATTATCGGCCAGAGTCCCGTCGTCCGCATCGTCACCGACCAGGGCATCTCCGGCTACGGCCAGGCCGAAACCCGCAAAGTCTACCTTCGCCCCATGGTCCTCTTCTACAAGGACTACATCCTCGGCGAAGACCCCACCGACGTCGAACGCGTCATGATGAAGATCCGCCGCCTCGGCGCCTTCAAACCCTGGGGCGCCGCCGTCAGCGCCATCGAAATCGCCCTCTGGGACATCGCCGGCCAGGTCGCCGGCCTCCCCGTCTACAAACTCCTCGGCGGCAAAATCCGCGACAGCGTCCGCATCTACAACGGCGGCTTCCGCCCCGTCTTCAAAGGGCAGGAACCCCAGCACTTCGCCGAAGTCGTCCAGCAGATGAAGGAGGCGCCCGAGGGCTTCACCCTCATCAAGATGCCCATCGGTTTCCACAACCCCGCCCAGCTCAACGCCATGCCCGGACAGTGGTACGACGAACCCCGCGCCGGCGCGCCCCATGGCAACAAGGGCATGCTCACCGAAAAGGGCTTTAAACGCATCCTGCAAAGCGTCGAAGCGATGAAGAAGGTGCTCGGCGACGACGTCGGCCTCGCCCTCGACGCCGGCCCCGGCTGGATGATGAAGGATGCCGTCAACTTCTGCAAAGCCGTCGAGCCTCTCCATCTTGCCTGGGTTGAAGATCTCCTCACCGGCGATTACACCCCCTACCCCAACGCCGATCTCTACCGGGACCTGAAGATGCAAACCTCCGTCCCCATCCACACCGGCGAACAGATCTACAACCGGGCCAATTTCAAGGACCTCATCGAAAAGCAGGCCGTCGACGTCCTGGGCCCCGACCCGGAAGACGTCGGCGGCATCGCCGAACTCAAATGGATCACCGAATACGCCGACCTCCACGGCATCCTCATGGCCCCGCACGGCGTCTTTGACGGCCTCATCGGCCTCGCCGCCCACGTGCACATGGCGGCGGCCATGCCCCAGAACTTCGTCGCCTTCGAGTATCCCTACGGCCAGCCCGACTGGTGGTACGACATCGTCGAGGGCCTCCCCAACCCCATCGTGAAAAAGGGCTTCATCGACGTCTGGGACACCCCCGGCCTCGGCGTCAGGTTCCGCGTCAACGCCGCCAAAGCCCGCCTGTCGCCCGAAGACCGCGGCTTCTTCGACTAGCCCCGCCCACCGCCCCACTACGCGCCCGGCGCCGCGCCGGTAACCACCGTGCTGACGCGCGGGCCAGGAACATCTCAACCCCCAACGACATCGGCACGGCCAAGCCGCCAACCCTTCGGCAACCCCGTGCCTCTGACACGCACCCATCTCCGGTTATAAGATGAGAACCTGCATGCTCCGATCTCACTGCCTCTCTCTCCTGCTTATCGCCTTCTTCACCACCACGGCCTCCGGACAAACTCCCGCGCCGCCTCCCACCCCGCCCGCCAAACCCCAGCGCACGCCGCCCCCTACCCGCGACCCCCACACCCCCGGCTACGTCAAAGCGAAGGAACTCGCCGACGGCGCCCTCCCCTCGCCCACCAAGAACGGCAACTTCATCATCGGCCCCACCTATAAACCCGCCGAAGGCATGTCCGGCAAACCGGAAGACCTCCAGGGCAAGGTCCACGAGTTCACCATGGAGTCCAAAGACTCCAAGATCTACCCCGGCATCGCCCGCGATGGCTTCCCGCGCCCCGACCCGAACGATCCCGCCAAACTCCTCATCGTCAGCGGCCCCAGGCCCTATACCCGCAAGGTCGCCGTCTACATCCCCAAGCAGTACGTCGCCGGTACCGTCGCCCCCTTTATCGTCGGCGCCGACGGACCGGACCGCCTCCTCTTCCAGGCCCTCGATCACCTGATCGCCGCCGGCAAAGTCCCCCCCATGATCGCCATCTCCATCGGCAACGGCAGCGGCGACGCCCAGGGCAGCCAGCGCGGCCTCGAGTACGACACCATGTCCGGCCTCTACGCCGAATTCGTCGAAAAAGAGGTGCTGCCGCTCGTCGAGCAGAAGTATGCCGTCAAGCTCACCAAAGACCCCGACGCCCGCGCCACCATGGGCTGCAGCTCCGGCGGTTCCGCCGCCATGTCCATGGCCTGGTACCGCCCCGATCTCTACCACCGCGTCGTCAGCTACTCCGGCACCTTCGTCTATCAACAGTGGCCCTACAACGCCGAAACGCCCCACGGTGCCTGGGACTACCACGAAACCCTCATCCCCAACAGCCCGAAAAAACCGCTCCGCATCTGGATGCACGTCAGCGACCGCGACAACCTCATCACCCGCGACGCCTACCACGACTGGGTCCTCGCCAACGAACGCATGGCCAAGGTGCTGGCCAAGAAAGGCTACCCCTATCAGTTCGTCTTCACCAAAAACTCCGGTCACTGCGACCGCGCCGTGAAGCTCGCCACCTACCCCTTGGCGCTCGAGTACATCTGGCAAGGCTACAAAGCCCGGTAGCGCTCCACCGGCGAAGTGCCGCATCCACCCTGGGCTTCCGCAGCCTGTTCAACGACTCCGTCCCCTGCCGGCTGAAAGGTGCCATCGCGTTCGCTTCGCGGTGACCCTACTGGCAGGGTACCCTCCTTCGATCTGCTCAATTACCCCGAAAATCTCTAATCCTCCCGGCGTTCAAGCTACACTTGCCCCATGCTGCCGCTGTTCTGCCTCGCCCTCTTCACCTCCCTCGAAGGCCAGGTAACCGACGCCCTCACCGGCGAGCGCCTCGCCAACGTCCGCCTCGAACTCCCCGACGGCACCGCCACCACGACCAACCGCGAAGGCACCTTCCGCCTCAACGCCGAACCCGGCCTCACCCTCCGCGTCACCCTCGTCGGCTACCGCCCGGAACGCATCCTCCTCACCGAGGCCCCCAGCCTCGAAATCCGCCTCACCCCCGACAACCTCACCCGCCGCGACAACCTCACCGTCTCCGCCGATCCCTTCGAAGCCAGCCTCACCGGCACCGAACTCAAAAACCTCGCCAGCGTCCTCGCCGACGACCCCCTCCGCTCCGTCCAGTCCCTCCCCGGCGTCGCCGCCAACAACGACTTCAACTCCCAGTTCTCCCTCCGCGGCGCCCCCTTCCGCCAAATCGGCATCTTCATCGACGGCATCCTCCTCCGCAACCCCTTCCACGCCGTCCCCAACGAACCCTCCTCCGGCTCCCTCACCATCTTCAACGGCGACCTCATCGAAACCCTTACCCTCCACTCCTCCGCCCCTCCCGTCACCCTCTCCGACCGCTCCGCCGGCGCCCTCGCCGTCCAACTCCGCGAAGGCTCCCGCCAGCGCCCCACCGTCCGCCTCACCGCCGGGGCCGCCGGCGCCGGCGCCCTCGCCGAAGGTCCCCTCAACCGCTCCCGCACCGCCTCCTGGCTCCTCGGTGTCCGCAAAAGCTACCTCCAGTACCTCCTCTCCCGCGCCACCACCGATCCCACCCTCGCCTTCGACTTCTTCGATACCCAGGGCAAACTCGCCTGGTCCCCTACCCCCCAACAAACCCTCTCCCTCGGCTTCTTCGACGGTCTCTCCGGCCTCGACCGCTCCGCCGCCCGCCCCCGCCTCGGCGTCAACGCCATCCTCGACAGCGCCTACCGCTCCACTCTCCTCAACCTCGCCTGGCAGTACCGCCCCAACACCCGCTTCCTCACCACCCAGCGCCTCGCCTATCTCCGCGAACGCGCCGAAAATCGCAACCCCCAGCTCCTGCCCCTCGCCCGCACCTACGGTGGCGAATGGGTCTGGCGCGGCGACGCCACCTATAAATCTCTCCAGTTCGGCGGCTCCCTCCGCCGCCTCCGCGACGAAGGCGCCTTCACCCGCTACCAGTTCAACCCCTTCGCCGTCCGCCCCCTCGACGCCTACCGCGGCACCGCCCTCCGCTCCGGCGCCTACCTCGAACAAGCCGCCTCCTACAAACAGCTCCGCCTCACCGCCGGCGCCCGCTTCGACCAACTCCACTCCACCGCCGTCTCCCCCTACGCCTCCCTCGCCTGGCAGCTCCGCCCCGCCTCGAAACTCTCCGCCACCCTCGCCCAGGCCGCCCAGTTCCCCACCTTCTTCGAAGGTATCCGCCTCCTTCCCGCCCGCGCCCACCACTTCGTCGCCGCCTTCGAACAGCTCTTCGGCGAACGTACCCGCCTTCGCCTGGAAACCTATCAGCGCTGGGACCGCGACCTCCCCTTCCGCCCCCTCGAAGAGCCCCGCCTGCTCGCCTCCGGGCAGATCTTCAATCCCCCCCTGCTCCCGCCCTTCCGCAACTCGCAGCGCGCCCACAGCCGCGGCCTCGAAATCACCCTCCAGCGCCGCTCCGCCAACCGCCTCAACGGCTGGGTCAGCTACGCCTACGGCCGCGCCACCGTCCGCGACGGCGCCCTCGGCCTCACCTTCCCCGCCGACTTCGACCAGCGCCACACCGTCAACCTCTACGGCTCCTACCGCCTCCGCCCGTCCGTCAACCTCAGCAGCCGCTACTCCTACGGCAGTAACTTCCCCGTCGCCGGCTTCTTCCGCCAGCAATCCCCGACCACTTACTTCCTCGCCCCCCAACGCAATGGCCTCCGCCTCCCGGACTACCATCGCGCCGACCTCCGGCTCAACAAGTCCTTCACCTGGCGCCACTGGCGCGGCACCCTCTTTCTCGAAGTCCAAAACCTCACCAACGCCCGCAACCTCCGCCTCGACAGCTACAACGGCTACAACGCCCGCACCGGCCAGGCCTTTCTCAGCTTCAACCGCCTTTTCCCCATCCTCCCCGCCGCCGGCGTCATGTTCGAATGGGAGCGCTAAAGGCCCGCTTCAGGGCGGGTTGCTATACTCGCAGATGAAGCGCACCGGCCGAAGTGAGTCCGTTGTGCGCGTGTTCCTCAAAAGACCGCTCCATGATCTCTGTTAGTTCCGTTTCCATGCGCTACGGCGCCAAAGTCCTTTTTGAAGAAGTCTCTGTCACGTTTGTGCAGGGACGGCGCTACGGCCTGACCGGCCCCAACGGCGCGGGCAAGTCCACGCTCATGAAGATCCTCTCGGGCGAAATCGACGCCCAAAAGGGCACCGTCACCCGCCCCAAGCGCATGTCCGTCCTCAAACAGGACCAGTTCGCCTTCGACGCCTACCGCGTCATCGACACCGTCATCATGGGCAACGCCCGCCTCTGGAGCGCCCTCGAAGAACGCGAAGTCCTCTACAGCAAAGCGGACATGACCGACGAAGACGGCATCCGCCTCGGCGAACTCGAAGGCATCGTCGGCGAAGAGGACGGCTATTCGGCCGACTCCGATGCCGCCATCCTCCTCGGCGGCCTCGGCATCCCCGAAGAGCTTCACGAACGCAAGATGAGCGAACTCCAGGGCGGCCAGAAAGTCCGCGTCCTCCTCGCCCAGGCCCTCTTCGGCAACCCCGAAGCCCTCCTGCTCGACGAGCCCACCAACCACCTCGACCTCGACTCCATCCACTGGCTCCAGGACTTCCTCAATAACTTCAAAGGCACCATGATCGTGATCTCCCACGATCGCCACTTCCTCAACTCCGTCTGCACCCACACCGCCGACATCGACTATCAAACCATCATCGTCTACACCGGCGGCTACGACGACATGGTCATGGCCAAAACCCAGGTCCGCGCCCGCGTCGAAGCCGACAACGCCCAGCGCGAAAAGAAGATCGCCCAGCTTAACGAGTTCATCTCCCGCTTCAGCGCCGGCACCCGCGCCAGCCAAGTCCGCAGCCGCGCCAAGGAAGTCGAACGCCTCGAAGTCTCCGACCTCAAGCGCTCCAACATCGCCCGCCCCTTCATCAAGTTCGTCTCGAAGCGCCCCTCCGGCAAGCACCCGCTCGAAATCAAGAATCTAACCCGCTCCTACGGCAACCAGCTCGTCTTCAAACCCTTCTCCGCCCACGTCACCCGCGGCGAACGCATCGCCATCCTCGGCCGCAACGGCGCCGGCAAAACCACTCTCCTCCGCGCCCTGCTCGACAACGGCCCCGTCACCTCCGCCAAGGAAAAGGACCTCGCCACCGGCTCCGGTGAAGTCACCTGGGGACACGAAACCAGCATCGGCTACTTCGCTCAGGATCATAAAGAATCCATCGATAAAGGCACGACGGCCTTTGAATGGCTCCATACCTTTGATCCCCAGGCCGCCCGCGAAGAGATCCGCGGCACCCTCGGCCAAATGCTCTTTACCGGCGAAGAAGGCGCCAAGCCCACCCACGCCCTCAGCGGCGGCGAGGCCGCCCGCCTCATCTTCTGCCGTCTGATGCTCGAAAAGCCCAACGTCCTCGTCTTCGACGAACCCACCAACCACTTGGACCTCGAAGCCATCAACGCCCTCAACTTCGCCTTCCAGAAGTTCGACGGCACCGTCTTCATCGTCACCCACGACCACGACCTCATCGACGCCGTCGCCACCCGTATCTGGGCCCTCGACCACAACGAAGTCGAGGATTTCAAAGGGCCGTACGAAGAGTATCAGGCCGCCCACGCCGTCCCAACGAGTTCCGGCCGCCGCTAAATCCGGCTCCCGCCCGCCCGCCGCGAAGCCCGCTGCTCTGCCAGCGGGCAACCGGCCCCCGTCTCCGGCGCAGCGCCGACTCGCTACGAGTTCGAACCGCCCTGCGAGCCGCTTCCGTTCGCCGCCGCCGCTCCCGGCAACGGCTCACCCAAAAGAAACAACACCGCATGCTGCGAAGCCCGCTTATAAACCGGCTCCATGGCATCAAGCAGCGTCTTCTGCCCCTGCCAGAAAGGAAACGGCCCCAACCGCCGCGGCAGCGCCGCGGAAATCGCCGGCGGCGCCACGTCCCCCATCGCGTCCTCCGGCATCCGCACCGCGCCCTTCCAGTAGATGTCCGGATCGAGCTGTAGAGCCTGCTTCGGCTCCTCCGCCGGCGCGGCATCCTCCTCGTCCCGGTTCGCCTCGGCGTCGAGCGCCTGCGGCAGGTTCTTCTCAATAATCGCCAGCAGCTTATCGCGCCGCATCCCCCGCATCGTGAACAGCAAAAACGGGTCCCGGTCGAACTCCTCGCCCAGCAGCAGATACACCGCCGCCAGATGCTTGCACGGATTCGCCGTATCCGGACACGTGCAGCCCGTCACCAGGTCCTGTTCGTTCTTCGGGTAAAGCGATAGCCCCAGCTCTTCAAAAATCTCTTCGATGTCGGCCGGCATCTCACCCGCCAGCAGCGTCGCCGAAAACACGGCCTGCTCGGCCAGCCGCGCACCCACGCGCGTCCAGTCCTCTTCGGGAATCGCGGCAATGTTGATGTCGACGTCGTAAGGCTTCGGCCGGGACCCGCGCACCCGCGCGTGTACATGGCCTTCGTCAATGGCGATCGCCAGCACGTGCCCGCTCTTGGCGTAGTCCCGCCCGCGGTTCAGCCGCGAACCCATCTCGAAGCTTTCGAGCACCTCAATCCAGCGCCGCGCCCACCAGTTCTCGCCAAACCGCGAACCCTTGGTCTGCGCTCGAATGCCCCCGCCGCCCGGCGCGCGAAAACCACCCGCCCGCCGCTGCGGACCCCGCCGCCGATTCCGGTTGCCTCTCCCGTCCCGGTCGTTCCGGTCGTTCCGATCGTTCCGCCGCCCGTTGCCCTCCGCTCCCCGCATCTGCTGCTGCGGGGGCGGTGGAGCCGCTGCCGGCGGCGGCGCGCTCGCCCCCTCTACCCCCGCCGCCGGCGCCCCACGCCGCCGGTTATTAAACTTCCGTCGTCCCCACGATCCCCGGTTTCCGCCGTTGCCCCCGTTGCCCCCGCCGCCTGGCCGCTTACTCATCCAGCGCCTCCGCACTCAACGCAAACACGTTCTTCAGCTCCTCGTTCGAAAGCTCCGTAATCCAGCCCTCGCCCGTGCCGATCACCTCGTTGACGATGCTCTTCTTGCTCTCGATCATCTCGTCAATCCGCTCTTCGAGCGTACCCACGCACAGGAACTTGTGTACCTGCACATTCCGCAGCTGCCCGATGCGAAACGCCCGGTCCGTCGCCTGGTCCTCTACCGCCGGGTTCCACCACCGGTCGTAGTGGAAAACATGGTTCGCCCTCGTCAGGTTCAAACCCGTACCGCCCGCCTTCAGCGACAGAATAAACACCCGCGGCCCGTTGGGCGATTTCTGAAACCGCTCCACCATCATCTCCCGCTGCCGCATCGAAGTGCCGCCATGCAGATAGAGAACCTCGTCCCCAAAACTATCCTGCAGATGCTTCTGCAAAATACTGCCCATCTCGGTAAACTGCGTGAACACCAGCGCCCGGTCGCCCGTCGTCAACACCTCGTCGACCATCTCGGTCAACCGCGTCAGCTTGCCGCTCCGCGCCACCACCGCCGACCCGTCGCCCAAAAAATGCGCCGGATGGTTGCAAACCTGTTTCAGCTTCGACAGCGTCGCCAGAATCGCCCCGCGCCGCGCCATGCCGTCGGCGAACTCGATCTTCGAGTGCGCGTCCTTGAGCACCTGCTGATACATCTCCACCTGCTCGCGCGTCAGCGTGCAGTACACTTTATTCTCGAACTTCTCCGGCAGGTCGGCGATAATCCGCGTATCGGTCTTCAACCGCCGTAGCAGGAACGGCGAGGTCAGCCGTTTCAGATGGTTGGCGACGTCGTTATCCCGGTTCGTCTGAATCGGCAGGAAGAAGTTCCGGCGGAACTGCTCCCGCGTCCCCAGAAATCCGGGGTTCAAAAACTCCATCACGCTCCACAGCTCGCCAACGTTGTTCTCGACGGGCGTACCCGTCAATGCAATCCTAAAATCGCTCACCAGCGCCCGCACCGACTTCGCCTGCCGCGTGTCCGGGTTCTTGATGTTCTGCGCTTCGTCAAGAATCGCCCCGCTCCAGGTCACCTGCTTGAAGTATTCCAGATCGCGCTGCAGAATACCGTAGCTGGTAATCACCAGATGATACTTCTGCATCTGCCGCGTAAACTCATCACCCTTCAGCCGGTTCACCCCGTGGTGCACCAGCACCTTCAACTGCGGCGTAAAACGCGCGGCTTCCTTGTGCCAGTTGCCCGCCACCGACGTCGGGCAGATCAGCAGCGTGGGCATCGTCGTGCCCTCTTCTTTATCGAGCTGCAGCAGCGCCAGCGTCTGAATCGTCTTGCCGAGACCCATGTCGTCGGCCAGACACGCACCCAGCCCCCACTTACGCAGAAACTTCAGCCACGAATAGCCGCGAATCTGGTACGGCCGCAGCGTCCCCTTGAAGCCCTTGGGCGGCTTCAACTCTTCAAACATCGTCCGCCCTTCCAACTGGTCGAGCAGGTCTCGCACCCATCCGGTCGCCACGACGCCCTCAATCGGCAGCTCGTGGTTCGACGGGTAATTGCCCAGCGACATTTGAATAATCTCGCGCACCGTCGCCGTGCCGCTCGCGTTCCGCCGCCAGAATTCGAGCGAGTAATCAATCTCGTCCGGCGTTACGTGCGCCCACTGCCCGTGCACCTTCACAAGCGGTGAACGCAGCCGCTGCAGTTCAAGCAGCTCATCGCGCGTCGCCAGCTCCCCGGCCACGGCAATCCGCCAGTCGAAGTTCAAAATCCAGTTCAGCGACAGCCCACCCTTCGGCGGCTTCTCCGGGCTTTCGACAATCGCCTTCACGCTCAGCCGCGCCCGCGTGCCGTCGCGGCTCCACCACTTCGGCAGCTCCACGGCGAAGCCGCCCTGCTCCAGCGCCACGGCCTTCTGGTTCAGGAACTCATAGGCGCCGTTGGTATCCACGTCAAATCCCGTCGGCACGCTCGCCCGCAGCGAGCTCTCAATCCGCGGCACAATCGAAGTCGCCTGCGTCAGCGACGTCAGCAGAAATTCAAGCGTCGGCTGCCGCGTCACCCCGGCCAACCGCTCGCCGGTGCCGATCTGTTCGGCCCGCAGCACGTTGTCCGGGTTGTCCACGCTCTGCACGAGATATCGCACCGTCCACGCCGAACCCGTCTCAGTCGGCTCCTCGAGCCGGAAGCAAAGCCGGAAGGGCGCATCGGCCGTCAATGCCACCGGTCGCCGCCACTGCCGTACCTGTTTTGAAATCCGCTCGAGGATATCCGGGTAGCCCTCGACGAGCCCGTCCTCGGAAGCCAACGCGTACAGCCACCGCTCGTGCGGACTCTTCCCCCGCGGCGGCTTCCCGCCGTTGTAGCTGCCCCGGATCAGGTCATCGAGCATCCAGGAAACAAAAGCGTCCAGCACAATCCGCGCGGGTGTCGCCGGCGCGGCTTTATCTTCAAAGGTAATCGCCCGCGCCGAAGCCGGCATCGCCGCCGCCAGCGCCGCCAGCCGGTGCCCTTCGATTCCGGGATAAACCGGCGTCCAACTCGCCGCAAACTCGCCGTCCACCTCGTCCAGGTCGGGCAGAAACTGCTGCCGCGCCACCAGGCCCCCCGCAAAGCGCAGCGCCGCCACCCAGAACTGCACATCCGGCGCCACCATCAGCCCCGGACGCAAAATCCGCTGGCCGAACGTCGCGGCCAAAAAGTCCACGGTCTCTTTCGGTCCCAATTGCATGGAGGCAATAGAGAACGGCGAGAGCGTTAAGCTCTCATAAACGGGATGCTCGGCGATCAATGCGCTCGATGCCACCGGCCCTTCGGGCGCGGCAGGCGCCCAGAGAACCACTCGTTGCATCTGGGCCTTTGCCAATTCCCCGCAGTAGGGGAGGGAGGAAAGTATTTCGCGCAACAGTGCGGGCGGGGCTCCGTAAGGATAATCCGGCGGTCCGCTTCGTTGCGGACGCCCCGCGCTCGGGGCCGCCTTCGCCTGTTTATGATCCGCCGATGCCTCCAGCCATATCGAAAAGAAGCCGTCGTGTACGCCGGCGTGCAGGATAAGCATCGAGTAAGACTACTCCACGAATACCACATCCCGGCCCCCCTCCGGGCGGCCCGCCTTTGCGTATAGTGGAAACACCAAAGTATGCAACCCGTCTCTCCCCGTGATCAAATCCTCGACATGGGCTTCGGCTTCATGCGCTCTCGCCTGCTGCAGGTCTTCGCCGAAATGAAAATCGCCGACTACCTCGCCGCCGGGCAACCCGTACCCAACACCCACCCGCCCTCCTTCCACCGCTTCCTTCGCGCCTGCGCCACCATCGGCCTGGTTTCTACCCAGCCCGATGGCGCCTCCCGCCTAACCCCTCTCGGCGAACTGCTCCGCACGGACACCCCGGGCTCCCTCCGCGGCATGGTCACCTCCGTCTTCGGCGGCGGCCATATGCGGGCCTGGAGCAATCTGCCGGCCTCGCTCGAACGCGGCGTCATCGCCTTCAACGACGCCCACGGCGAAGACGTCTGGGCGTACTTCACCAAAACCAACCCCGCCGAAGGCGAAGTCTTCAACCAGGCCATGAGCGACTTCAGCGGCGCCCTCCTCCCGGCTATCCTCTCAAGCTATCAGTTCCCCTCCACCGGCACCATCGTCGACGTCGCCGGAGGCAACGGAACCCTCCTCTGTGCCGTCCTCAACCAACAGCCCGGCCTCTCCGGCATCGTCACCGATCTCCCCTTCACCATCCCCGCCGCCGAGGCCTACCTCGCCGCCCAGGGTATGACCCACCGCGCCATCGCCATCGCCGCCGACTTCTTCACCACCGTCCCCGCCGGCGCCGACACGTACATGATGAAGTTCATCCTGCACGATTGGAACAACCACGACGCCGGCCGCATCCTCCACACCATCCGCGCCGCCGCCAAGCCCGACAGCAAACTCATCATCCTCGAAACCGTCGTGCCCGCCGCCGATGAGCACGCCGGCCCCGCCCGCATCATGGACATCAACATGATGGTCATGACCGGCGGCCAGGAGCGCACCGCCGCCGAATGGCACGCCCTCCTTCACGCCCACGGCTTCACGATCGACGAGATCGTGCCCACCCCTTCCCCCCTCTCCGTCATCACCGCGAGGCTCAGCTAAGTCATGGTTACTCCCGAAAGAATTTTTCAAATGATGAACGCCCACATGGCGACGCAAGCCCTCCGCGGCGGCCTCGAGTTGGGTCTGTTCACCGCCATCGCCGAAGGCCACACCACCCTCCCGGCCCTCGCCGCCCGCCTCGGCGCCAGCGAACGGGGCACCCGCATCCTGGCCGACTACCTCTGCGTTGCCGGCCTCCTCGCCAAGCAGGACGACCAGTACAGCCTCGCCCCCGACGCCGCCATCTTCCTCGACGCCAACTCCCCCGCCTACATGGGCCTCGCCGCCAAATTCCTCAACCACCCCGTTCTCCTCCACGCCGCCAGCGACATCGCCGCAGTCGTCCGCACCGGCAGAAGCATCCTCGGCGGCGGCGGAACTATCGAAGACGAAAACCCCGTCTGGGAAGACTACGCCCGCGGCATGGTGCCCATGATGACGCCACCCGCCCAGTTGATCGCCGATCTCGCCGGCCCCGGACCCCTGCGCGTCCTCGATCTCGCCGCCGGCCACGGCATCTTCGGCATCCACATCGCGGCCAAAAATCCGGAAGCCCACATCACCGCCCTCGACTGGCCCGCCGTTCTCCACCTCGCCGCCGAAAACGCCCGCCGCTTCGGCATCGCCGACCGCTGGACGCCCCTCCCCGGCAGCGCCCTCACCGTCGATTACGGCCAAGGCTACGACCTCGTCCTGCTCACGAACTTCCTCCACCACTTCGACCAGGACGCCTGCATCGACATCCTCCGCCGCGTCCACGCCTCGCTCAAACCCGGCGGCCGCGTCATCACCCTCGAGTTCGTCCCCAACCCCGACCGCGTCACCCCGCCCAGCTCCGCGGCCTTTTCCATGATGATGCTCATCACTACCCCCACCGGCGATGCCTACACCCTCGCGCAGTTTGAAAGCATGTTCGCCGCCGCCGGCTTCGCCTCCACCGAACAAGTGCCCACCGGCCCCCTGCCCCAACAGGTATTGGTCAGCATTCGCCGTTAAAAAGCACTAATATAAGGGCAGTGCTACGCCGCTCCCTCCTCCTTTGCGTCGCTCTGCCCCTGCTCCTGAGCCAGAAGAAACTCAGTGCGCCCGGCGAAGCGTATTTTCCCGCCAAAGTCATGCCCGCCCTCGAAAAAGCGGGCTGCCAGAACTGCCATGGCTCGAACGGCGTCGCCGCCGGCACCCGCTTCCGCCTCCCCGAAGAGGGCGCCAGCGCCGAAGAGCTCCAACAGTTTGGCAAGTCCCTCCACGTCCTCATCGACCGCGCCGATCTCACAAAATCCCTGCTCCTCAATAAACCCACCCGCCGCGTCCCCCACGGCGGCGGCCTCAAAATCACCCCCGGCTCGCCCGAAGAAGCCACCCTCCGCACCTGGATCGACTACCTCGCCGCCAACACCAAACCCGACGACCGCTTCCTCCTCGGCCAGCGCAAGTTCGAAGCCCGCCCCGTCCTCCGGCGCCTCACCCACGCCCAGTACAACAACACCGTCCGCGACCTCCTCGGCGACGATAGCCGCGTCGCCGACCAGTTCCCCGCCGAAGACTTCGTCGGCGGGTATCGCAACCAGTTCCAGTCCCAATCCATCTCGCCCCTGCTCGCCGAAGCCTACAGCGCCGCCGCCGAAAAACTCGCCCGCTCCGCCTTCCGCGGCGGCGATACCCACGGCCTCATCCCCTGCAAAACGCGCGACGCCGCCTGCCGCCAGAAATTCCTTCGCACCTTCGGCGCCAAGGCCTTCCGCCGCCCTCTGCTCGAAACCGAACTCGCCCGCTACGAAAAACTGTTCCTCACGCAGAAAGACTTCCTCGCCGGCGCCCAGTTAACCCTCGAGGCCATGCTCCAATCCCCGGCCTTCCTCATGCGCACGGAAAACGGCGCCGAACCCGCCTGGCGCCCCTACGAAACCGCCAGCCGCCTCTCCTACGCCCTGCTCAACACCATGCCCGACGCCGAACTCCTCCGCGCCGCGGCCCAGGGCGAACTCAACACCCGCCAGGCCGTCGAACAGCAGGCCCGCCGCCTCCTCGCCGACCCCCGCGCCAAAATCACCCTCGATGAGTTCGTCGCCGAATGGCTTCGTTTCGACCAACTCCTCGACGCCGTCAAAGAGCGCGCCCAGTTCCCCATGTACTCGGCCGAACTCACCGTCGCCATGACCGAAGAGACCCGCCGCATGGTCGCCGACCTCGTCTGGCGCGACCAGGACTTCATGCAGCTGTTCGCCGCCGAACACAGCTTTGTCAATACCGCCCTCGCCCAGCTCTACAAGCTCCCCGCCCCCGCTAAAGAGTACGACCGCGTCCCCCTCCCCCCCGAAACCGGCCGCGGCGGCATCCTCGGCCACGCCATGTTCCTCGCCGCCACCTCCAAGCCCGCCGATACCAGCGCCACCCAGCGCGGCCTCTTCGTTCGCGAACACTTCCTCTGCCAGGAGGTGCCCCAGCCCCCGCCCGGCGTCAACGCCAACCTGCCCAACCTCGACAAGGGCAAGCCCATGACCAACCGCGAGCGCCTGGCCATGCATCTGAACAACGAAAGCTGCGCCAGCTGCCACACCCTTGTCGACCCCATCGGCCTCGCCCTCGAAAAATACGATGCCATCGGCCAGTTCCGCAACAAGCAAAAACTCACCTTCCGCCCCGCCCGCCGCGAAGATGGCGACGTCGTCAACGTCGAACTCGACATCGACACCAACGGCTACGTCGCCGGCATTCCCAACTCCCGCTTCACCACCCCCCGCGAGCTTGGTAAAATTCTATCGGCTGCCCCACAATGCCAGCAGTGCGTGGCCAAGCAGCTGTTCCGCTACTATACGGGCCGTCATGAAAATGCGCGCGACGCCGTCGTCATCGATCGGGCCTTTGCCGATTTCCGCAGCTCCGGGTACCACTTCCGGGAGCTGATGGTCAGCTTATTGAAGTGGAGCGTCTTCCCCCCGGAGTCTTAAACCGATGCCAGCCGTTCACACAAAAGACCTCTCCCTCTCGCGCCGCACCCTGCTGCGCAGCCTGTCCGGTGTCGCCATCGGCCTGCCGCCCCTGGCCGCGATGTTCAACGCCAACGGCACCGCCTACGCCGGCCCCGTCAAAACGGCTCCGCCCAACCGCTTCGTCATCTGGTTCAACGGCAACGGCATCCCCGAAAAGTATTGGATCCCCACCGAAACCGGCGCCAATTTCATGATGACGCCGTGTCTCGCCCCCCTCGCCCCCTTCCGCAACGATATCCATATCGTCACTGGCCTCGACAACCCCTCGGCCCGCCTACCCGGCCCCGGCAACGACCATCACCGCTCGATGGCCTCGCTCATGACCGGCACCCAGTTCACCGGCCGCGGCGCCGGCGGACCCTCCATCGATCAGGTCATCGCCGCCAAGGCCGGCTCCGACACCCGCTTCCGCTCGCTCCAAATCGGCGTCTCGCAGGAATCCTTCGGCGAAAGCATCCAGCGCAACATGAGCTGGGCCGGGTACGACCGCGCTCTCCCGCCCGAAATGCTGCCGAATAAGCTCTTCGACCGTCTGTTCGGCGCCCGCGAACTCACCTGGATCAACCGCAAAAAAAGCGTTCTCGACACCGTCCAGGAAGACGCCGCCGCGCTCCGCAAAGCCCTCGGCAAGGAGGATACGACGCGCGTCGACGAACACCTGTCCTCCATCCGCGACGTCGAACGCGCCATCGCCAGCCTCCCGCCCAACTATCGCCGCATCGATCCGCCGGAAGCCGAAGGCGACATGAAAGATTGGCCCCGCATCGCCAAGCTCCAAAGCGAACTCCTCGTCCACGCCTTCGCCAGTGGCCAAACCAAAGTCGCCTCCTACATGCTCACCAAGTGTCAGGGCCTCTCCCGCTTCCCCTGGCTCGGCCACACCAACGGCCGCCATCACGACTACTCGCACAACGTCGGCAAGTCCGCCGCCAACAACGGCCTTGAAGGCCTGCGCATCCAGCGTGACATCTGCCGCTGGCACGCCGAAGAGTTCGCCTGGCTTCTCGGCCGCCTCAAATCCGTCAAGGAAGGCGACGCCACGCTGCTCGACCGCACGACGCTCCTCTACGTCCACGAGCACGCCGAAGCCAACGACCACAAGAACAACGGCCTGTCCGCCATCGTCGCCGGCCACGCCGGCGGCCTCCGCACCGGCCTCCATACCCGCACCACGGGCACCGTCGCCGATCTCTATATGGCTGCCGCCAATAAAGCCATGGGCCTGAACCTCACCAAGTTCCCGAGCGGCTCCCGCGAACTGCCGGAAATCTACGGATGAACCGGCGCCGCTTCCTCGGCGGCCTCACCGCCGCCGCCCTCGGCGCCCAACCCAAACGCCCCAACATTCTCCTCATCCTCGCCGACGACCTCGGCTACGAATGCCTGAGCTGCTACGGCAGCCAAACCTACAAAACGCCGCACCTCGACCGCCTCGCCGCCGAAGGCATGCTCTTCCGCTACGCCTTCGCGCAGCCCCTCTGCACCCCCACCCGGATGCAGCTCATGACCGGAAAGTACAACTTCCGCAACTGGCAGGCCTTCGGCATCATGGACCCGCAAGAGCGCACCTTCGGCCACCTGTTCCGCGAACACGGCTACCGCACCGCCATCGCCGGCAAGTGGCAGTTCTGGAGCTACAACCCGCCCGCCTTCGAACCCGAGTGGCGCGGCAAAGGCCAGCGCATCGAAGACGCGGGCTTCGACGAATACGCCGTCTGGCACGCCGGCCACACCGAAGACAAAGGCTCCCGCTACGGCAACCCCACCATCTACTCAAACGGCGCCCTCCAGAAAAACCTCACCGGCCAGTATGGCGAAGACCTCTTTGCCGACTTCCTCCTGCAGTTCGTCAAAAAGCCCGACCCCAGGCCCTGGTTCGCCTACTGGCCCCTCGCCCTCACCCACGATCCCTTCGTCCCCACCCCCGACACCCCGGAGTTCCAGGGCCCCAACCGTCTTAAGCCCGACAACCGCTTCTTCAAAGACATGGTCGAGTACATGGACAATGTCGTCGGCCGTGTCGTCTCCCAACTGCCCCCGGACACGCTGATCCTCTTCTTCAGCGACAACGGCACCCATCAAAGCATCACCAGCCAACTCAACGGCCAGCCCTTCCCCGGCGGCAAAGGCCTCACCACCGAAGCCGGCACCCGCGTCCCCCTCCTCGTCCGCTGGAAGGGCGTCACCCCGCCCGGCAAAACCAGCGACGACCTCATCGACTCCTGCGACTTCCTGCCCACCCTCTGCGCCGCCGCCGGCATCCCCACCCGCGGCCTGGGCCCCCTCGACGGCGTGAGCTTCCTGCCCCAACTCCAGGGCCGCCCCGGCCGGCCCCGCCCCTGGATCTACTCCTGGTACGACCCCCGTCCCGGCGCCGATAAAGAAAACTGGACCCGCACCCAACGCTGCGTCTTCGATCACCACTGGAAGCTCTACGACGACGGCCGCCTCTACCACTGGGCCCGCGATCCCCGCGAAACCACCCCGGTGGAGAACCCCGCCGTCCGCGCCCGCCTCCAGGCCGTCCTCACCCGCTACGCCCGCCAGGGCGGCAGCCGCGAAATCCAGGTCAAACCAAGAGCCTGAATCCCGCCCCGCGCCCCTACCGCCGCACCATCTCAATCTGCCCGGATTCGACGCGCGTATTCGGCAGCGCCGCCTTCAGCCTCGCCACCCCCGCCTCCGTCAGCAGCGTGTTCACTACGTTCAACTGCTTCAGTTTCCGCAAGCCAAAAATCCGGTCTATCCCCGCATCAGTAATCTTCGCATTCCGCAGGTTCAGCACCTCCAGCTCCGTCATCGTACCCAGCACCTCAAGACCCCGGTCGGTGATCGTCACCTGCCACAGGCCCGAGTCGGTCCGCTGCAGCCCGCCCAGGTCCAGCTCCCGCAGCGTCGGAATCAGCTTCAGCGGGCTCAGCCCCACGTCCGTCATCTTGTTGCCGCCATACGCAATATGACGCAGCTTCGGCATCGTCGCCAGCAACTCCACGCCATTATCGGTAAACAACGCAAACCCCACGTCAATCGACTCGAGCCCCGCGTGCCCGGCCAGGTGCGCCACGCCCGTGTCCGTTACCTTCGTCCCGCGCATGTTCAGCGTCTGCAGCTTCGGCCACAGCTTCATCACCGCGCACGCCCCGTCGCCCACCAGCTCGGCGTAGTACAGGTTCACCGCCGTCACGTTCCGCAGCTTCTTCAAGTGCACAAAGCCGAGATCCGTCACCCGCGTATGCGAAAGGTCCAGCGTCCGCAGCTCCGTAAACGTCCCCACGCGCTGCAGGTCCGAATCGTTCACCCACGTCCGGCTCAGGTCCAGCGCCACGATGCGCCCCTGCGCATCGGCCGTCGCCGTGCCCCCTACCTCCTTCACCCAATCCATCGGCCCCACTACGGCCAGCAGCAACATCGCGGCGAACATCAGCTCTTCCTCCGGATCGGAATCGACGATTCCCGATCAAACAAGACATGCAGCCCCGGCCGCGCGGCCTTCAGCTTGTTGAAAGCCGCCTCGGTGATCAGCGTATGGTAGATGCCCAGGCTCCGCAGCTTCGGCATCTTCACAATCGTCTCCACCGCCCCGTCCGTCAGGTTCGCCGTGTCGAGCAGCAGCTCTTCGAGCTCCGGCAGTTGCAGCGCTTTCAGGCCCGCGTCGGACAAGCCCGTGTAGTCCAGGTTCAGCCGCCGCAACTTCGGAAACTGGTTCAGATGCGGCACCGCCGCATCGTCCAGCCGCGACCGCACCGATTCAAACACCCGCAGATTCACCAGCCCCTTCAACTCCGCCAGGCCCTTGTTCGTATGCCGGCAGTAGCTCAGGTACAGCTCCTCGAGCGTGGTCATCTTCCCGATGTGCACCATCGCCTCATCGCCCAGGTCGTTCGATACAATGTCGAGCTTTCGCAGCGGCAGCGCGCTCAGCGCCCGCAGGCCGGCCTCGGTGATGTCCGTGTAGGCCAGGCGCAGCGCCCGCAGCGTGGGCATCGCCGCCAGGGCCGCCGCGCTGCGGTCATCAAACGTCGTGTTGGCAATCTCCAACTCCTCAATCGGCAGCGTTGCCGGCAGCATCCCCCGGCTCAGCGTATGGTTCAGCGTCAGCCGCTGCAGCTTCCCTAGTCCGCCCAGCTGCGCCAGACCCGCGTCGGAGACCATCGTGTTCGTCAGGTCCAGATCTTCGAGCGTCTTCAGCTTGCCCAGGTGCGCCATGCCCCCGTCGCCAATCTCCGTCGTATCGAGCCGCAGCTTCCGCAGCGCCGTCAGGCCAGCCAGATACGCCAGCTGCGCATCGGAAACCGGCGTCCGCGACAGATCAATTGACCGGATCTTGCCCGCCTCGAGCGAACTCCGCCCGCCCAGCCGCTCAATCCATCCGGCAATCGCGGTGTCGGTCAGCGCCGCCGGCTTGGCCGTCCGCAGCGCCGGGTCCGCCGCCTGCGGCGCCGCGTCCTGAAACTCCACGCGCACCCGCGGGTTCACCGCCAGCAGATCGTCCACGCCCCCGCGCGTCACCCGCGTGTAGCGCAGGTCGAGCGACGTCAGATTCTTGAGGCCCCGCAGCTTGCTCAGCCCCGCGTTGGTAATCTGCGTCCGGTACAGGTTCAGCTCGGTCAGCTCCTGCAGCGGCGCCAGCGCCGCCACCCCTTCGTCCGTCAGCGCCGCGCCCAGAATATTTAGCCGCTTCAGCTTCGCAAGGCCCCGCAGCGCGCCAACTCCCCGGTCCGTCAGCCGCAGCCCGAACAGGTCGAGCGTCTCGAGCTCCTGCAAACCGGCCAGCTGCTGCAGCCCCTCATCGGTGACGAACGTGTCGCGCAGGCTCAGGTAGCGCAGCTTCTTCATGCCCGCAATCTGCTTCATGCCTTCGTCGTTCATCCGCGTATTGTTCAGGTCCAGCCGTTCGAGATTCACGAAGGTCTCAAGGCCCGCCCCGCGTATGTTGGCCATCGCCACCCGCATCTCGCGAATCTGCGTCAGGTTGGCGAACTCTTTCAGCCCCTTATCCTGCACGTTGATGTGTTCAAGAAAATGCAGTGACAGCCCGAAGCGTTCGAGCTTCGTCAGCGTCTTCAGCGCCGCCAGCTCTTTGTTGGCGTCCAGCGTCGAACCCGCTCCCGGGTTGAAAATGGTGCCCGGCAGAATCAGCTCCCGCAGCTCCGTGCAGCCCGTCAGCAGCTTCAGATCCCTGTGGTCCACAATGGTCCCGGCCAGGTCCACGCCTTCGAGGCGCAGCGCCCCCGCCGGCAGCTTCTCCGCCGCGTTGATCCACGCCGAGTCCGCCATCCGCACCCGCCCGCCAAACCGCAGCGCCCACTCCGCAGTCGCGCGGTCATCGCTCTGCGCCCATACCGCCCCGGCGCCCCACAGAAGAAAAATTAAAATTCGCACAGCTTTTCCTGCTGGTATTGTAAGCCCTACGCCCCGCCCAGCAGCAGCGCCCGCAGCCGCTCCGCCGTCGCGCTAAACGGATGCGCCAGCGCATACGCCTGCGCCGCCCGGCCCATCTCCCGCAGCCGCGCCCGGTCCCGCGTCAACTCCTGCAGCGCCGGCAGAAAACCATCGGGCGAAGCCATCCGGCCAAAGTCGGCCCGCATCACGCCCCGTGCCCCGGCGTGGTCCAGCGTCAACGCCGGCAGCCCCGCCGCAAACGCCTCCATCAACGTCAACCCGTAAGATTCATGGCTCGACGGAAACACGTACAGGTCCGCCTCGGCAACCTGATCGGCTTTGGCCTGCCCGGTCACGTGACCCGGAAACTCCACTTCCACCTGCCGCAGCTGGTCCGCCAGCTCCTTCAGCTTCTCAAAGTAAGCCTTGCCCCGCATAAACGCCGGCTGCCCGCAGATCCGCAGCCGCATCGAAGGCAGCAGGCCCTGCTGCTCCCAAGCCAGCAGCGCTTCGAGCAGCACGTGCTGGTTCTTCTCGGGCGAAATCCGGCTCAGCGTCAGCAGCGTCAACTTCTTCTCCGCCGGCCGCCGCGCACTCGTGTAGACCGACGAGGGCGTGCCCCACGGCAGCACCTCCACCCGCACCTGCGGCCCGTAGCAGCGATGGATCACCTCCCGCATCGCCGGCGACGGCACAAGGCAAGCGGTCGCGTGCCGCACGCAGTCCCGCTGCTTCTGAAACACCAGCTGTAGCACGTCCGGGCAAAACCGTTCCCAACGCGCGTGCCACTGCACCAGCCGCTCCGGCGCCACCCACCCCCGCCCGTAAATCGCCGCCACATAGGCCACCACGTCCACATGAAAAATCACGAACACCCGGTAGCCCGCCGCTGCCAGCCGCGCAAAGTCCGGCCCCTCGGAGATGTCGTTCACCAGCACGACGCAATCCTTGGGTTCGTATCGCAAAATGGCCTGCGTCGACTCGGCTTCAAACCGCCGGCAGAACGCGGCGTACTCCCATTCGGAGAAACTCACCAGCTCCCGGCCCGTCACCGTCGCCGGGACAATCGCCTCCACGTCCGGCCACGCCGCCCGCAGCATCTCGAACACGGCCGCCCCGCCGCCCAGCGGCACCCGCTCCGCGGCAAAGCCCCCGTGCGCCGCCGTGTAAAGAATCTTCACCGGATGAACTGATCGACGAACCCGGCGCCCAGCCCAACTTCGATGTAGTGCTTCCTGCACATATCGATCTTGGTGAACACGTCCTCAAACCCCGTGTGGTTGCCTTCTGCGTCCACATAGTACATGCAGCCCGAGATGTTGAAAAACGTGATCATCTCATCGGCCGACTCCACCGTCAGCGTATGCGTCTCGCCCGGCGGTTCAAACACGTAATCCCCCGCCCGCGCCACCCAGTCGTGTTCCAGATACCGCCAGCTGCCCTTGATCACATACCCGTGCACCGGCCCCGGATGCCGGTGCCGGCTCAACACCCCGGCCTTCCGCACCCGCAGCAGGTTGCACCAGCCGCCGTTCAGCGTATTCAGCATCAGCGGCCGGAACCAGACATCTTTCGCCTGCGGCACCCAGATGCGTTCATCGTCCGGCACCGCCGTCGTCACAATTTCAGGAGGAGATAAAGGATGCGTCGTCAACATACTAGGCCGCCGAATACCCGCCGTCGATCGGAATCACCGCGCCCGTCATAAAACTGGCCGCGTTTGAACACAAGAATAACACCAGCGGCGCCAACTCCTCCGGCCTCCCCCACCGCCCCAGCGGCGTCCGCCCCAGCAGCGCCGCCGACCGCGCCGGGTCCTCCTGCAGCGACTGCGTCAGCGGCGTCGCAATCCACCCCGGCGCAATCGCGTTCACCCGAATCCCCTCGGCCGCCCAAGCCACCGCCAGCGACCGCGTCAGCTGCGCAATCGCCCCCTTGCTCGCCGCGTAGGCCGGCACGCGCGGCCCGCCGAAAAACGTCAGCATCGAGGCGATGTTTACAATCGCGCCGCCCGCCGCCGCCAGCTTCGGCCGTGCCGCCACACAGCAGCGCATCGCGCCCGTCAAATTGATATCGAGCACCTGCTGAAACACGGGAATCGTGTACTCCTCATCGCGCCGGATCACCCCCGCCGCGTTCACGAGAAAATCCACCCGGTCGAGGCCCGCAAACAGCGCCTCGACGCCGTTATCGTCCGTCACGTCAAAATCCGGCAGCCCCGCCGCCACCACCCGCGCCCCGGCGCTCGCGAACGCCGCCGCAATCGCCGCCCCTATTCCGCTCGTCCCGCCCGTCACCACCGCAGTTTTTCCGCTGAAATCAAACATGGAAACATCCATTATGGAGGAAGAACGCGATGCAGACCTCGGACCTGATTCAATCCCTCCGCAAGAGCTACGAAACCGGCACCCTCGAAGAGTCGAACCTCCGCCCCGATCCCATCGACCTGTTCCGCGAATGGATGGATGCGGCCGTCGCCGCACAACTCGACGAGCCCAACGCCATGACGCTCTGCACCGCCTCGGCCGACGGCATGCCCGACGGCCGCATCGTCCTGCTCCGCTCGTTCGATGAACGCGGCTTCGTCTTCTTCACCAACTACGAAAGCCGCAAAGGCAACCACCTGCTCGCCAACCCGCAAGCGGCACTCGTCTTCCTCTGGCACCCGCTCGAACGGCAGGTCCGCATCCAGGGCGCCGTCGCCCGCGTCAGCGCCGCCGAAAGCGACGCCTACTTCCGCACCCGTCCCCGCGGCCACCAGCTCGCCGCCTGGACCTCCCCCCAAAGCCAGCCGCTCGCCGCCCGCGCCGAGCTCGATGCCCGTCTCGCCAACCTCGAAACCCGCTTCCCCGCCGAAGTCCCGCTCCCCGATTTCTGGGGCGGCTATCGCCTGGTCCCGCAGCGCATCGAGTTCTGGCAGGGCCGCAGAAACCGCCTGCACGACCGCTTTGCCTACACCACCGTCGAAGGCGCCTGGACCGTCACGCGCCTCGCGCCCTAGCTCCCGGGCAGCGCGGCCAGAAACGCATCGGCCTCCCGCGTCGAGGCTTCAATATCGGCCACCAGCTTGGAAACCTCGGTGTCCATCTTGCTCACCGTGCTCCGCAGCGAGGTCACCGCCTCGGCGTTCAGATTGTGCTTGATAAACAGCACCTGATCCTCAAACGCCTTCAACACGGGCTTGGCCCGCTGCTCAACGTCCTTCATCTTCCGGATCAGCGGCGTATACCGCGCCCGCGCCTCCCGCATCAGCCCCCGGCTCTTGGCCTTCAGCTCCCGGTTCTCCATTGCGTTGATCTCGCTCTCCCACTCGGCAAACATATCGCCGCTCACCTGCTCAATCGACGCAATCCGGTCGCTCACCTGCTTCGTCCGCGCCGCCGCCTCGTCGTACTCCGCCTTCAGCCGTTTATAGATCTCCTCGGTCTGCCCGCCCGCAAACCCGGTCACCGCCTGAAAGGCTTCGAGCGTCGTTTTGTACTGCTCTTTAGCCTCCTGCTGATCCTGCCGGCCCTTCTTCACCCGGTCAATCAGAATATCCCGCTTCTCGTTGCCAAGCGTCTCCTGCGCCTTGTAATAAAGGCTCTGGCAGCCGGCGAGAACAAGAACCGCCACGAACAGGGCATGCTTGGACATCCCCTCAGGATAGCGCCGCAAGCAGCATCCGGCGCGTTAAAGGCTTGGTCAAATATCCCGTAAAGCCCGCCGCCAGCCCCCGCTGCTCGTCGCCCTCCATCGCCGAAGCCGTCACGGCATAAATGGCCACCCCCGCCAGCGCCGGCGCCGCCCGCAGCCGCCGCAGCGTCTCGTACCCATCGAGCCCCGGCATCTGGATATCCAGCAGAATCAGCTCCGGCGGCCGCGCCGTCGCCATCTCGACCGCCGTTAACCCGTCGCGTGCCTCTTCCACCGTCCAACCCTCGTGCGCCAGCATCGTCCGCAGCAGCTCCCGGTTGCTCGCGCTGTCATCCGCAATCAGTACCCGCCGCATCTACTCCTCCCCCCGGCCCAACGCCCGCCGCAGCGTCCGCACCAGCAATTCCCGCGCCACCGGCTTGGTCAGCGAAGCAAACGCTCCCCGCTCAAGCGCCGACTCGTCCGCCGCCACCGACGTCACCAACACCGGAATATCCCGCGTCTCTTCGAGCTTCTTCAAACCCGCCAGCGCGTCCCAACCGCTCCCCTGCGGCAGATAAAGGTCCAGCACAATTACGTCCGGATGTAGGTCGAGCGCCTTCACGAGACTCTCCCGCACCGTCGCCGCCGCCACCAGCGCCATGCCCTCGGCCTCGAGATACTCCCGCAGCAGCGCCAGCGCCGAAGGGTCGTCCTCCAGCGCCAGCACCAGCGGCTGGCTCCGCGGTGCCGTCAACGCCGCCAGCGGCAGCGTAAAGACGAAACGGCTGCCGCCCCCGGCGGCCTCCTCCATCCAAATCCGCCCCCCCTGCCGCTCCACCAGCCGCCGCGCGATCGCCAATCCCAAGCCCGTCCCCGCCGACCCCGGACCCTGATAAAACGCCTCGAAAATCCGCTCCCGCAACTCCGGCGGCACCCCCACCCCGGTATCCACCACCCCAATCGTCCCAAACCCCCCGGCCGACCTGCCCTCCACCGCCACCCGCCCCCCGGCGTTTGTAAACTTCACCGCATTCGTCAGCAGATTCAACAGCACCTGCTTCGACCGCAACCGGTCCCCCGCCAGCCGCAAGTCCCGCTCCAGTTGCACGTCCAGCGCTATCTCCTTGGCCTCGGCCTGCGGCCGCACCATCGCCACGGCCTCTTCGATCCACTCCCGCGCGGTGAACTCCTCCACCCGCAGCTCCATCCGTCCGGCCTCAATCTTACTCAGGTCCAGAATGTCGTTGATCAACGTGAGCAGGTGCTGCGAATCGCGCTGGATATGCGCGGCAAACCGTTTCTGCTTGTCGTTCAGAGGCCCTTCGAGCTCATCCGCCAGCAGCTCGGCGAATCCGATGATCGTATGCAGCGGCGACCGCAGCTCATGACTCATGCTCGCGAGAAACTCGCTCTTGGCCTGGCTCGCCTGCTCGGCCCGCAGCCGCGCCTCTTCAATCGCCTCCTGAAACCGCCGCTGCGCGGAGACGTCCTGCGCCACCAGCAGCCGCGCCGGCCGGCCCAGATACGGCAGGTCATGCGATCGGACCTCGTAGTCGGCCTCCCACAACGGCGCGAGCCCCGCCACCCCCAGGGCCAGAAACTCCTCCCGGCTCACCCGGAACGCTTGCAGCGCCTCCCGGTTCACGGCCAGCAGCGCCCCGGTCTCCGGGTCCTCCACCCACGACGCCAGCGGACACTCTTCAAACAACAGCCGGGCCTGCGCCTCGCTCTCCTGCATCGCCGCCAGCAGGTTCATCCGCTCGGAGACATCCCGCACCACCGCCGCCGTATGCACCGCCTCGCCCACCTGCAGCGGGCTCAGCATGATCTCCACCGGGAACTCTCGGCCATCCTTTCGTACCGCCTGAAAGTAAGATCCGCTGCCCATCGACCGTGTTACCGGCGCCGCACTATATCCCAATCGCTTCTGTTCGTGACCGGCCCGCACCGCCGCCGGCGTCAGTATCTCAATCCGCTGCCCGATCAGCTCCTGCCGCGTGTAACCAAACATCCGCTCACAGCTCCGGTTCACTAAGACGATCACCCCGCGAGCGTCCACTTCAATTACGGCATCCGGCGCGGCCTCAAGCAGCGCTGCTTCTTTACTGTTAGTCTCACGATCAGCAGGATTCAACAATTGCAATGATCTCCAGTTCAAGTCCCCAGCAAACTAAGGGCCAGCGTACAATGACAGACGTGCCTGGCGTGCGGCCCATCTCCATTGCGATTATCGACGATCGTCCCGCCAGCGTGGAACTCATGCAGTCCGCGCTGCAGAACCTCGACGTCGAGACTCACGCCTTCCACGATCCCGAGCAGGGCCTCGAGTTCATCCTCAACCATCACCCGCAAATCGTCCTCAGCGATCTCGTCATGCCTGGCCTCACCGGCATGGAGCTGCTCGAACGCGTCGTCGAGTTCGATCCCACCATCGACGTCATCCTCACCACCGCCTTCTACTCCACCGAATCGGCCGTCGAAGCCATCCGCAAAGGCGCCGCCGACTATCTCAACAAACCCTTCCCCCCCAATCTCCTGCGCGCCCGCCTTGAACCCCTCCTCGCCCGTCATCGCGCCCGCCTCGAGGCGCTCGCCCTCGAACAATCCCTCGCCTCCCAGGCCAGCTTCGCCGGCATGATCGGCAACAGCCCGCCCATGTGGCACCTGTACTCGCAGATCCAGCGCATCGCCCCCCACTACCGCACCGTGCTCGTCACCGGCCCCACCGGCACCGGCAAAGAGCTCGTCGCCAAAGCCCTCCATCAGCTCGGCCCCTCCGCCGCGGGACCCTTCGTCCCCCTCAACTGCTCGGCCGTCGTCGAAACCCTCTTTGAAAGCGAACTCTTCGGCCACGTCAAAGGCGCCTTCACCGGCGCCACCCACGACAAAGTGGGCCTGTTCGAACACGCCAATAACGGCACCCTCCTGCTCGACGAAATCGGCGACATGCCCCTCGCCACCCAGGCCAAGCTCCTGCGCACCCTGCAGCAACAGGAGATCCAGCGGCTCGGCTCTCTGCAAACGCGCAAGGTCAACGTCCGCGTCATCGCCGCCACCCACCACGACCTCCGCGCCATGATCGCCCGCGGCGCCTTCCGCCAGGACCTGTTCTACCGCCTCTCCATGATCGAGCTGAAGGTCCCCAGCCTCACCGAACGCGACGCCGACCTCCAACTCCTCACCCGCCACTTCGTCGCCCGCTACGCCGCCCAGTTCAACAAAACCATCCACGGCCTCACCTACCGCGCCCAGCTCCTCCTCCGCCAGCACTCCTGGCCCGGCAACGTCCGCGAACTCGAAAACGTCATCGGCCACGCCTGCATCATGGTCATGGGCACCATGATCGACGTCGACGACCTGCCCGACTTCCTCCGCAACCACGAGGAGGCGCCGCCGGAAGCCCCCGCACCCCTCGTCGCCCCCGAACTCAGCTCGCTCGACGAGCAGGAGCGCCGCCTGCTCACCGAAGCCCTCACCAAAACCGGCGGCAACCAGTCCGGCGCCGCCCGCCTCCTCCGCATCAGCCGCGATACCCTTCGCTACCGCATCAAGAAACACAATCTCACCGTCTAACGGCCCAACCGCAGCCCAATCGTAATCTGTTGCACCCCAAACGCCTCATTGGCGTAGAACGCCTGCCCCATCGACACCTGCCGCCACTCCCCCAATAGCTGCACCTGCTTCCGCACCGGCACAAGCAGCCGCGCCAGCGGCTGATAGTACCGCGTCGGCCGCGAACCCGCCGAACGGAACAGGCTCCCGCCCACCGTCACCGACCCCCGGTTCTTCGGCCAGTTCCACGTCGCCGCCAGCGCCGCCGTATGGGCGTTATCCCGGTACAGACTCCGCAGCGGCGCATACCGTTCCGGATCCAAAAACACGAGATCGTTCCATAGCGTCGATCGCGCATAGTCCGCCGTCACCGCCACCGTCTGCCGCGTCCACTGCACCGACGCCCCCGCCTGCTGCGCCGCAAACCGCAGGTTAACCCCCGGCGTCGGGTTCCCGTTCGCCGTCCGGTGGTAGTGCCCGCTCACCTGCCAGCCGTCGGCCATCCGGTAGCGCGCCCGCACCCGCACCCGCTCGTAATTCTGCAGACTCGTCCGGAAGTACGTCCGGTCCCCGCGGCCCACCTCCGCGTTCGCGTTCACCGTCAGCCGCGCCGCCGGCCGCAGCACAAACCCCGCTAACCCCACGTGTCGGCGCAGCAGCCCCGCCTCCTGCGCCGGCCCCGTCGACAGCGTCCCCCGCCGCACCCGCGCATCGCCCCACAGGTACCGGTGCCCCCCCTGCAGCGTCAAAAACTTCGCGACGTCCACCCACGCCTGCACCTGCTGCTCGCTCTCGTTCCACACGAGACGATCCCCCTCACTCCGCCCCGGCAGCGCTCTCTGGTCCAGCGTCGTCAACCCCGCCAGCGACGCCGCGTTATGCATCCGCGTCGTCTGCCACGATTCGAGAATCCGCACCCGGCTCCACGGCCGCACCTCCACGCTCCCCGCCCCTGACGTCCGCGGCTGGTTGGCGTAGCCCGTCACGAGCGACTGCTGCCCGCTCACGAACCGCAGCGTCTCGAGCCACAGCAGCGTGCCCTGCGCGTTCTCGCTGAAGCGTACGTCGCTGTTCGGCTGCGAGTAGAAAAACTGCCCCGTGAAATCCACCCAGCGCCACGGCGACACCGTCACCTCGGCCGACGAGTACACGTTCTGCCCGGTTACGGCATAGGCCTGCGTCGCGCGGTCGAGCGCCAGGCGCCGGCCGAAGTACGGCAGCAGCCGGTTGCCCGTATTGCGCTCCTCAATGCGCAGCGCCGTGTCGTCGTGAAAACGACCGCCGCCCTGTTCGAGCGTGAAGCGCCACCGTTCGGCATCGTAGTGCACCCCGCCCCGAAACTGCAGATAGCCGTAGTCGATCGCTGACGCCGCCGGGTAGCTGTTCTCGTCCACCACAATCGGGCTCACCCCGAACCCGTTGCCCGACTGCCGGCCCACACTCAAGAACGGCTGCAGCCGCTTGCCCGGCCGCAGGTCGAGGTCCGCGTTCCACAGCCGCTGCCGCGTATCGAACGACCGCTGGCTAAAGGTATTCAACGGATTGGCGAACGAGGGCAGGGCATTGAAATAGGCCATGTTGCGATAGCCGAACGTGAACCGGTACAGCCTCGCTTTGTCCATCGTCAGGTGCAGGGCGTTCATCGGGTCGCCCCACCCGGAGCCCGTCACCCGCAGCGCGTCCAGCCCCCGGCTCCCGGCCGGCGTCCAGGCCCCGGCAAACTGCAGAAGCCGCGGCCCCTCGGCCAGATTGTCCACGCTCCGGTAGCTCTTCCAGTCGCCCCGTGTCGAAGGCAGCACCCGGTAGCCCACGTCGGTGGTCACCTCCGGCGCCTGCCCCCAAACCACCATCGGAATCGCCAGCCACAACGCCCGTCTCATCGCAGAAAGTCCCGGTTGACGTGCGAGCCGTGGATCTTCGTATGGCACGACGTGCAGTTGCGATAGAGTGGCAGCCGCAGGTCGTGCGTCCCCGGCGCTACCGCACCCAGCGTGCCCGTCCGGTTGCCCGGCGCCGGCAGGTTCGCGTGGCACTCGAGACACAGGTTCATCACCTCCGCCCGGTTCAGCATCCGCGGGTTTGCCGACCCGTGCGGCTCGTGGCAGCTCCCGCAGCCCTCCAGCCGCATCGGCGCGTGTTCAAACGCAAACGGCCCCCGCTTGTCGGCGTGACAGTTCAGGCACCCGGGCTCATTGTTTCGGGTCCGCGCCGTCCCCCGCAGCCCCGCCCGCTCGAGCGACCCGTGCGGGTTGTGGCAGTCGACGCACTCGACCGTACCTCGCGTAATGCGGTGCGCGTGCGGCCGCAGAAACTGCGCCACCATGTCACTATGGCAGCCGGCGCAGGTGCTGGCCGGCGCGGGCTTCTCCTGATGCACCCCGTGGCAGCTCCCGCACCCCACCTGCCCCGCGCTATGCGACCCGTGCACCCGCCCGGCGTGCGTCGCCTGGTTCTTGTGGCAACCCAGGCACGACGCATCCGCCTCCTTCGGCGCCGCCTTCGAATGGTTCAGAATGAACTTCGCCTCGGCCGCCTCGCCGTGCTTCTGCCCCGGCCCGTGGCAAGCCTCGCACGAATAATCTTTCCAGCCGCGCCCGGCCTCCCGCTCCAAGCTGCCGTGCCGCGTCTTGGCGTACCCCTTGCCCTGCTCTTCATGACAAGCCACGCACGCCTCCGTGCCGGCGTAGCCCGCCCCCGCCCGGTCTCTCTGAGGAGGCGGCGCCGCGCCGACGCCAAAGGACAGCGCGCCCAGCAGCAGCAAACGCTTCACCATCCCGCCTCACCGCGCATGGGACTTCGCCACCGAAAACGCCGCGTTCGGCCCGTGGCACACGTTGCAGCTCTCGCCAAGCGGCGAAGTGGTCAGCTGCACGTGCGCCGCCGCGTCCTTTGAACTGTGGCACGACAGGCACGCCGCCCCCGCCGGACCCGGATTCGGCAACCACCCCCGCGGGTCCACCACATTCAGCAGATTCGGCGCCAGCGGCAGCCGCTCCGTGTTGTTCACATGACACATCGCGCAGTTGCGCGCATCGGCCGGCAGCGCCACTTTGCTGTAGTCGTTGGCCGTCCCGCCGAAGCCGTAGATCACATAGGGCCGGCCCTGCGTCGCGCCCGTGTGCAGCCGGTGAATCATCGTCGAAAAGTTCACGCTCTCGGCCGGCATCTGCGCCGGGGTCCGCCGCGCCGCGTCCGTCAGGTTCGGGTTGTGGCAATCCACGCAGTGCTCAATTTGATTCCGATTCCGCCCGTGCGCCTCGAGGTCGGCATGGCAGGCGTTGCACTTGGCGAGCGACACAATCGTCCGCCGTGGCTCGGCCGCCTTGCCCTCCACGCTGAAGTACTTCGTCACGTTCTGCAGCGTGTCCCGCACCGTCACCGGCTGCAGCCCCGGCCCCTCGAACGTCACGTTCCGGTAGCCTTCTACGGCAATCGAGTAGCTCCCCGTCGCCCCGGCCGGAATCGCCCGCGTGAACCGGTGCGTAGCCGTCCCGCCGGGGCTCGGCGGATCTGTCCGCCCGCTTTCGGACCAGTAGGCGGCATAGTCCGCCGTCGGTCCCGCGAGCACGAACGAAAGCGAGTTCAGCTCCCCCGGCGTCAGCAGCTTCCCTTCGCCATCCCGCAGCCGGTAGCTCACCGCCGGCTGCTGCCCGGCGTTCGTATCTCGGATCTCCAGAATCTCTATGGCAATCCCCTTCAGGTTCCGCGACTTCTCCGGCCGCGTGTGCGCGCCCTCAATCGACAGATCCCACTCCCGTTCCCCCGCCGGCCGGTGGCACTGCGCGCAGCGCGAATCGTCCACCTGCACCGGATGCCCCTTGCCCGCCGCGAAATCAATATCGTCGTGGCAAGATCCGCAGGCCGCCTGCGTCGGCCGATACATCGCCCGCGCCTGCGCCCCCGCGTTCGGCCCCTCCTGCACATGGCACGCCGCGCAGTTGCGGTTGTTGGCCGGAAAGCCCACGTGCGAATAATCCGTCTCCCGCTGCGCGTTCCCGATCAGCGAATACTTCCCGCCCGCCTGCACGCTCGGCAGCTCCCGGCCCATGTGGATCTTGTGCGTCATCACGGTCATGTCCACCGTGTTGCCCGTGTCCGGGTCCACCGTCTGCGGCGTGTGGCAGAGCACACACATCGCCATGCCCCTTCGCGCGCCCCCGTGCGCGGCAATCTCGGTGTGGCAACCGTTACAGCTCTCCGTCCGGATCACATCCCGCACCGTCGTCACCGCGCCCCCCGCCGGCACAAAGTGAAACACGGTGCTCGCATAGCTTACCCCCAGTTCAAACTCGTTCAGGTTGCGGCTCCCGTAGACGCCAATGGTATGCGTCGCCGTCCGGTCAAATCCGCCCGGCGCCTTCGTGCGGAACGTGTAGCGGTATTCGCCATCAGCCAGCTTCGCAAAGCTCCCGCCGGAATCCGCCGCGGCCTGCGTGGCCGATACCCCCGTCAACGGGCTCCGCTGCACCCGCGTCGTGTACGCCGTGTAGTGCTCGCCCTCGGCCGGAATCGTCGCCGCCACCAGGCTCAGGTTCACCACCCCCGGCGTCACGCGCCCCTCCCGGTCGAGCGGCACCCCCATCGGATCGGTCACCCGTAGCGTCGCCGTGATCGTTCCGTCGGCCGCAATCTCGGCCCCCAATACCCGCAGCTCCAGCCCCGGCCGCACAAAGTTCAGCGTTCGCTCGCTCGCGTAAAAAGCCTTCTGCTCCGGCGTAAATCCAAAGCGCCGCACCCCGCCCGCCAGGCAGCCCGCCGCCACCAGCCCCCCTACCATCCAGACCCTGGCCCTGCGGTTCATCCTCACCCTCCCAACTCCCGCAAGGCCGCCAGGTTCCTCTCTTCCACCCCCAACACCTTGTGACAGCTCTCACAATCCTGCGTCATCGTCTTGCCCGACTTCGTCTTCAACTCTTCGTTATGGCAGCGGAAACAGCCCGGCGAATCCGTGTGCCCGTTGTGCTGTGGGTAGCTGCCCCAGGTCAACTTCATCTCCGGATACACGTTCTGCTGATACAAACCGAACAGCCGCTCTCCCGCCCGCTCAAGTTCGTTCCGGTGCAGCACCATCGCCTCCGGCGCGTTCTGCTTATAGTAAGCCAGCAGCGCCGCCGGAATCTGCTCCGCCGCCGCCTCCCGGCTCGGGTACGCCTTTCCCAACACCGCCAGCGCCGCCCGGCGGAACCGCGGCACTCTCTGCGGCAACGCCCCGGCCGCCATCTCGCGGTCCACCGCCCGCTCCGCCGTCTCAAACGCATGCGCCGGCCGGTTGTGGCAGTCCAGGCAATCCATCTCCCGTTCAAAAGCCCCCGTCCCCGCGCCCCCATACTCATCGCCGTGCTCCACCCGCACCGCCACCATCGTCTTCCGCTCCCGGTCCGCTGCCCGGTAGACGATTCCTCTCCCCTTACCGAGGTGCGCCCCGTGAATCCGCCCCACCTTCATCACCAAAGCCGTCTCCCGCCGCTCGCCCGCGTCATCGAACCGGCTCTGCCGCCAGAGCCGGTTGCCGTAATCATGCTCCCGGTTGTGGCAGTTCTCGCACGTCTCGGCCGACGTCTTCAGCGCATGCGGCGGCGACGGCACCGGCCGGCTGTACCGATTTGTCAACAGCAGAACCAACTGCCGCGTCCCGTTCCATTTCGCCGCAATCTTCGCCCCCGCGCCCTCCCCCACGTGGCAATCCACGCACCGCACCTGCGCGTGCGCTCCCCCCACCAGATGCGCCGCATACTCCGGGCCCATCACCTGATGGCATGCCGTCCCGCAAAAGTTCGTCGACTCCATGTACCGCACCGTCCGGTAGCTCAGCGCCCCGCCCACCGCCACGTTGAACCCCGTCGCCACCGCCAGAAAAACCACCAGCCGCTGCACCCGCCGGTTCCCCCACTCCACCCGCTCCGGCAAATGC
>JADCJL010000070.1 GCA_020247055.1 Acidobacteriaceae bacterium
ATTGTGGTCGTCGTGGCGGCAGGGAACCTCGGGCGCACCGAGTCTTTGCGAAATCAGAGAAGACAAGTGTATCGGATCGATGGATACGGCACCATCGGTTCGCCAGGCAACGACCCTTATGTCATTACCGTAGGGGCGGCCAATGACAAATTGACCTACTCCCTCGCCGACGATGTACTGGCTTCCTACAGCTCCAAGGGCCCTACCGCCATTGACCGGATCGTTAAACCGGATTTGGTCGCCCCCGGCAATTGGGTCTCCGGCACCCGATCCGAGGGGGGCTCTCTCAACCTCGGCCCTCCATCGAAAACACTCAGCGACGTGCTGAGCAATATCCCCAGCGAGGCTGCCGCCTGCCTATCAACCGGGAGCGCGTACAATCTTCCGCCCGTTTGGTGCATGCATATCTGGTATACCGGAACCGTGCCGATAAGCGTAAATACCGCGAACACCGGGCCATATATCCGGCTCAGTGGCACCAGCTTCTCCGCCCCGCTGGTCTCCGGAGCCGCCGCGCTCCTCCTGGCCAAGACGCCCACCCTCTCCCCTGATGCCATCAAAGCACGGTTGATGAAAACGGCCCGCAAAAATGTCTTCCCCGCCTCGACGACGTTTCTCTATACCAACCCCGCCCGCACCCAAGTCGTCAGGCCCGACCTGTTCACCGTCGGTGCCGGCTATCTGGACATCGCCGCCGCCATGAACAATACCAACCCGGTAACCGCTGGCAAGTTCGCCCTCTCCCCGACGGCAAACCCTTCGACGACGGGCTGCCCCAGCGGTCGGACCACGTGCATCAGGGTAACGCACCCCGCTAATTCGCTCTTCACCACCTCCACGACCGCCACTTGGGGCTCTTCGCTGCTCTGGGGCGACTCCGTCCTCTGGGGTGACTCCGTTGTCTGGGGCGATAGCCTCGTCTGGGGAGACAGGACCAGCAGTGGCTACAGCCTCCTCTGGGGTGACTCGGTCCTTTGGGGCGACTCCGTTCTCTGGGGCGATACCTCCCTGTTCCCCTTCTCTGTCCTGGAAAACGGCGACAAATAACCTGCTGTCGAGCAGCAAGAACAGCCACAGCGGCCCACCCAACCGGGGGGCCGCTGTGGCTGCTTACCGCACCCATCCCCCCGCACCCATCCCCTCCCGCCCCTCTACCGGGTTTCCCTCTCGTAGCCCGCTTCTTGGAAAGACGGGACACCTCCTCGCGCATCCCTACAAGCGTTAACGGAAGGAGTGCCGACTCCCCTCTCGCACCGGCTCAGGCGGGAGTTTGGCCATCTGCAGCCAACGGAAGAGCGTTTGCTGGAGCCATGCGACCGGCAACAGAGCAGATCGACGCCGACCATGTTTGTACTAGCAGTTGCCTGGAGCGCAATACTGTGCAATCTTTTTTAGACCCGCGCACAACGGCCTCGCTTCGGCCTGTGCGCTTTTTGGGGATCCGCGCACAACGGCCTCGCTTCGGCCTGTGCGCTTTTTGGGGATCCGCGCACAACGGCCTCGCTTCGGCCTGTGGGCTTTTTGGGGATCCGCGCACAACGGCCTCGCTTCGGCCCGTGGGCTTTTGGGGGATCCGCGCACAACGGCCTCGCTTCGGCCTGTGCGCTTTTGGGGGATCCGCGCACAACGGCCTCGCTTCGGCCTGTGCGCTTTTGCGGAACACCCGCGCAACGTAGAGCGGCTGCGCGGAGTTCCGGAAGGCGCGGCCGCCGGTGATCGAAATGCGGGTGGAAGCCTGGCCGCGGGTCGATGGACGGATCCGGTGGGCGAAGGGGTTTATGCAGGGACGGGGGAGAGGAGAAGTTACTCGCCGCCGGAGTTAGGAGATTGGTCGGTGGGGACAACATGGGTGGAGCGGAGCCCGGTTCGGCTGGCGTTGGCTGCGCACGGGGAGCGGGGACACGGCGGGGGCTGAGTGTGCGGGAGATGCAGCGGGTGGGGACCCTGTCCTGGCGACCGGCTGATCGCGATAGTGGGGGACGGGGCGCGGCGGCCGAGGTTTGCAGAAGACCACCGTGGCGAACTCCAGGAGGGGGCGGGGTTACCGTACGATCCGGCCGAAGAGCTGGCCACCGCGGCCGGGGCCGAGCCAGGTGCCGGCGTACTGATCCTGGTAGAGCACGACACGCGCCGAGTATGGCCCTCCGGGCAGGGCTACACCGGTGAGCTGGATCATCGGGGTGTCGCCCGCCCATTCGATGGTGACCGGTACCGGCAGCGGCCACTCCCGTTCGCCCAGCTTCATGCGCGTGCGGAGCAGCCAGGTGTGGCCGGCCAGCTTCGTCATGCCGTCGATGGAGTAGCGCTCTTCGGCCGAGAGGCCCGGCTTTTTCCAGGTGGTGGAATGGCCCACGAGCGCCGCCCCGTTGAGCATGGCCGTCAGTTGGGCATCCAACTGTTGCTGCGGCGTGGCGACGCGGCTGGCCCCGCAGCTGGTCAGGATCAACAAAACGCCCAGCAGTTTGTTCATGCCGGCATCCTAACCCGCCAGCAGGCCAGACCCAAAGCGGCGGTCAACCCAGCCAGCACCCGGAACATGCCGTCGTAGGAGCCGGTCCGTTCGAGGGCCGCGGCGAGCAGAACGGGCCCTACGGCGGAGGCGATGACGGTCATCATCTGCGCCGCGCCCTGGATCCGGCCGAGTTCGACCCGGCCAAAGACGGAACTCCAGACGGAGAAGAAGACTACCGTCACGACGCCGCCGGCTACCCCCATCGCCACGCCGTAGCCGATGACCCCGGTTAGCGTGGTCACTTCGGGCAGCGCCGCCAGCGCGACGGCCAGCCCGCCCATACCCAGGCCCATCAGCCGCTGGATGGGCCAACGCATGGCCAGCCAGCCGCCGCCGAAGTTGGCGAGTAAGCCGAGCAGGGTGCTGACGACGAGGACCATCTGGTAGACATTGGCGTCGAAGCCGCGCTGTTCGAGAATGGACTGATTGAACAGGGCGATGCCCGAATAGACGAGGCCGAACATGGCGCTGGCGAGTCCGAACACCCAGAAAGCCGGGGTGCGGAGCGCGTCGCGGAAGCGCATGCCGCCGGTGGCGCCGGCGAGTTCCGGTTCGGCGGGCGGGGCCTCGCGCACGGCGGCCCAGGCGAGCGGGGCGAACAGGGCGACGAGCACGCCGCCGACGCCCAGCCAGGCGGGTCGCCAGCCGTAGCGCAGGACGGCCTGGCCGACGGCGGGGAAGGCGGCGATGAACCCGATGCCCACGAGCAGCGCGTAGATCCCCATGGCGAAGTTGATGCGGCGGGCGAACCACTTTCCGGCCACGGCCAGACTGACGACCGAAAGAGCGCTCTGGCCGAAGCCACGGGTGAGGGTGATGGTGACGGCCAGCACGGCGACGCTGGTGGCGCCGGCCATGACCAGCACGGTGAGTCCGAGCAGGAGGAGCAGGGCCGTCATGACGCCGCGGGCACCCCAACGGTCGACGAGGCGGCCGCAGGGGATGTTGCAGGCGGCGCCGAGCAGGGTGGCCCAGAGGTTGATGGTGGCGTAGGTGATCCGGTCGAGGCCGAAGTCGCGCAGGAGCGGTTCGGTGACGAGTCCCAACCCCTGCGTCCGCCCCGGCAGGGTGCCCACCATGGCCAACGCCGCCATGCCTAAAACGAGCCAGCCACGATCCATGCAACAATCGTAGCCCAGTGCTTTGGACCATTCGCATGAGCGCCCTGCTCTACGCCGTTGTTCTGCTGCTCCGCCGCCGGCACCCCGGCGCGGCGCGGTGGCTTTCGGGGGCGGCGTACGTACTTTACCTGGCCCATGTTTACCTGGCGTTTGACCAGCGCTACGGGTGGAGCCACGCGGCGGCGTATGCCGAGACGGCGCGGCAGACGCGGGAGCTGTTTGGCCTGGACTGGGGCGGCGGCATTTACTGGAACTACGCTTTCACGCTGCTCTGGCCGCTCGATATTCTGTTTCCAGGCCGCGCGTGGTCGGGGTGGCTGCACGGATTTTTGATCTTCATGTTCGTGAACGGCGTTTTTGTTTTCGGCAAGTGGTGGCGGTAGCGGCTCAGAAAGAGTATTTGAGGGCGAACTGGATCTGCCGGAGCTGGCTGGTGGAGCGGATGCGGCCGAAGGCGGCATTGGGGGCCGCGCCCTGGGTTCCCCACGCGGCCGAGGGGCGGCCCCAGGCGGGGTGGTTCGGGGCGTTGAACATCTCCATGCGGAACTGGAGGGTGTGGGCTTCGTGGATTTTGAAATCCTTCATGGCGGAGAAGTCGACGTTCCAGTTGGACGGGGCGCGGAGGGCGTTGCGGGCGCAGTTGCCGAACTGTCCGGCGGTGACGTTAGTGAAGGCTTCGCGGACGAAGTAGCGGTCCGGATGGGGCGTGCTTGCAACGGGGTTGACGCCGGAGACACAGTTGAGGCGGTTCGAGTGGGGGAAGCCGGCGCCCATGCCGGCGGAGTCCCAGGATTCGGGGTTGATGGGGGTGCCGCTTTGGAGGTTGGTGATGGTGGAGAGCTGCCAGCCGCCGACGACGGCGTCGGCGAGGGCGCTGTTGTTGAGCAGGCGCTGTCCTTTGCCGAAGGGGAGGTTGTAGAGGAGGGAGACGACGAGGCGCTGGGGCACGTCGAAGCCGGCGTAGGAGTAGTCGCAGGAGCGGCAGCGGGGGTTCATCAGGGTGAAGTCGGAGCCGGTGCCGCGAATGGCGGAGTTTTCGTCGAGGGCTTTGGACCAGGTGTAGCTGAACATGGCGGTCATGCGGCTGGTGAGACGCTGGGTGAGTTTGGCGGAGAAGGCGTTGTAGTTGCCGATGCCGTCGCCGTTGAGGAACTGAATGCCGTGCCATTCGGGATAGGGTTCGCGGGCGTCGAAGGGGGTGATGCCGGGGAGGGGGGCGTTGGCGTTGATGAGGTAGTTGATGCGGCGGCTGACGTTGCCGGTGTAGCCGACTTCGAGGACGGAGGATTCCGACAGGGTGCGCTGGACGTTGAGGAGGTACTGGAGGGAGTACGTGGTGCGGAGGTTGTTGTCGGCGCCCCAGGTGAGGCCGGGGGCGAAGCGGACGGGGAGTTGGGCGGTGTTGATGTAGTTGGAGTAGGAGAGGGTGGGGACGGCCTGGAGGTCGATGACGGGGTTGGCGCGGCCGCCGGCGGCGCGGCTCATATCGAAGATGGAGTTTTTGCTTTCCTGGGCGAAGAAGACGCCGCCGCCGGTGCGGATGGACCATTTGGCGGAGGGGCTATAGGCGATGCCGAGGCGGGGGGCGAAGTTATTGCGGTCGGTCGTGATGAGGCGGTTGCCGAGGCGGCCGTCGCGGGCGAGTTGGACGGGTCCGGTGAAGCGGAAGGCGAGATCTTCGTAGAAGTCGCCGGTGCCGGTGCGGACGAAGACGGGATGGAGGTTGGGGTCGGCGACGTTGGCGACGGAGGGGAGGGGCTGGCGGAGTTGGAAGTTGGGCTGGAGGCCGAACTTATCGAGGAGGGGTTGGGCGAGTTCGTAGCGGAGGCCGAGGCTGAGGGTGAGTTTGCGGGAGAGTTTGTAGGTATCGTCGAGGTAGAAGGCGATTTCGCTGTTGCGGAAGTCGCCGCGGGCGAGGGCGACGGCGGCTTCGATGACGCTGGGGGCGCCGAGGAGGAGGTCGGCGCCGTTGTAGCCGCCGGCGAGGGTGTTGCCGTTGCCGGTGAAGGAGCCGTTGTGGGTGAAGCGGCCGCGGGCGAATTCGTTGCCGATTTGGAGGAACTGGTTGTAGCGGTATTCGCCGCCCATGCGGAGGGAGTGTTTGCCGATGATCCAGGAGAAGTTATTGACGGCCTGGTAGATTTTGTTGTCGATGGTGAAGGGGCCGTTGGCGTCGTTGCCGAAGCTGCTGAGGGTGCTGCCGGCCATGCTGATGTTGGGGACGCCCCAGGAGTTGGGGTCGGTAACTTTGATGGGGGTGTTGAGGCGTTCGTTGACGTTTTCGACGGCGGCGAGTTCCTGGCTGATGTTATTGAACAGGGTGTTGTAGCCGAAGCGGAATTCGTTGACTTTGGAGGAGGACAGGACGCGGGTATTCGAGAGGACCCACTGGCCGGCGCGGGTGTAGAGGCCGGTGCCGTTCTTTTGGACGCCGGGGGTGATGGTGAGTTCGTCGGTCCAGGAGTAGCGTCCGAACCATTGGGAGTTGGCGTTTTCGTTGAAGTCGATGCGGCCGGTGAACTGGTCCTTGTCGACGGGGGTTTTGGCGGTCCACTGGTGGTTGCGGTTGGGGAGGCCGGTTTGGGGGAGGTTGGGGAGGGGGGCGAAGTTATCGATGAGGTATTTGGCGCCGGGGTTGATGCGGGAGGCGGGGATGCGATTGCCGGCGAAGGGGGTGGAGGTGACGGTGAAGCCGGAGAAGTCGCCGGCGCGCATTTCGGGGGTCATGGTGGTGAAGAAGCTGGGAACGGAGCGGCGGGATTTGAAGCCTTCGTAGTTGGCCATGAAGAAGATGCGGTCTTTGCCGTTGAAGAGTTTGGGGATGACGATGGGGCCGGAGAGGGTGCCGCCGTACTGATTCTGGCGGTAGGGGGCTTTGAGGGGGGCGGTTTGGGTGGGGCTTTCGGGATCCTTGAAGAAGTAGGGTCGGGCGTCGGGTTTGTCGTTGCGGAGGAACTCGAACAGGGCGCCGTGGTATTGGTTGGAGCCGCCTTTGGTGGAGACGTTAATCTGGCCGGCACCGCGGCCGAATTCGGCGGGGTAGATACCGGTTTGGACCTTGAACTCCTGGAGGGCTTCGACGGAGGGGAGGACGATGTAGAGATTGAAGTTGATGTCGGTGTTGGTGATGCCATCGAGGGTGTAGTTACTCCAGGCGGAGCGGGCGCCGCCTAGGCGGCCTGGTTGAAGCCGATATTCACATAGGGGGAGAGTCCGACGAGGCTAAAGAAGTTTCGGCCATTGAGGGGAAGTTCCGTGATGCGTTTTTGTTCGATGACGGAGCCGACGGTGGCGTCTTCGGTAGAGAGCAGAGGGAGGCGGCTGGAAACTTCGAAGACTTCGCTGACCTAGCCGATTTCGAGGTTGAAATCGACGCGGGCGGCTTGCTGGACCTGGAGTTCGACATTGGCGCGGCTGGCGGATTTGAAGCCGGGTTTTTCGGCTTTGACTTCGTAGAGGCCGGAGACGAGGGCGGGGATGGAGTAGACACCGTCTTCGTTGGTGGTGGCGTTGCGGACGCCGTTGGTGGCGGTATTGCGGACGGTAATTGCCGCACCGGCGACGACGTCTCCAGTTAGGGAGCCGAAGGTTTGTGCCGAAAGGGAGGCAGTAAGAAGAAGGCAGGCGAGGACAAGACGCATGGTAACTCTTCGGGTTGGACTTCTTGACTTCGTGATTCTACACAAAGTGTTTGTCCGGTGCGGAGGATAGGCGCTGCGTTAGCGAACCGGAATTTCGAGCGCGTTGCTTTCGCTGCCGCCGGCGGTGACGGTGAGCTTGACCCAGCCGTGGACGGGAGGGACTTGAAAGTTGATCTGGTTGACGCCCCAGAGGCCGGGCGCGAGGCCGGCGAATTGGACCGTTGCCGCGAGGCCGCCGACGCGGACGAGGACCGGGGATTCGAGGGTGGACAGGGGGATGGCGGCGGCGCGCTGGCCGTAGGCGGGCGGTTGGCTCACCTTGCCGAGGCCGGTGCCGTAGAGGGAGAGCCACTCGCCGGGGATGGCCGGGTGGGTTTCGTCGACCAGGGCGCCGTCGGCGTGGACGGCGGCCGCCAGGAGGCGGGAATCTCTGGGGACGGAGAACAGGCCGGGGGCGGCGGGCCGGGCGGTGAGGGTGGCGGAGAGTTCGCCGGCGGGGGTGCGGATGGCCAGGGGGCCGGTGGGCGGGGCGTCGGCGGGGAGTTGGGCATTGAGTTGGAGACGCGAGGCGTAGAGGAGCCCGACGGGTTTACCGGCGAGCGTGACGCTGGCGTCGGCCAGATCCCAGGGCAGGATGGCGCCGCTGGCGGCGGCTTCGCCTACCGACAGGTTCCACCCGAGCAGCGAGATGAGGCCGCCGGGGGCGACATCGGGTGTGAAGGAGGCGGCGTTGACGATGCCGGATGGGAGGAGGAGGGGGGTGGCGGTGAGGGTGGTGAGGTCGAACTGCTCTCCGCGGGCGTCGATGGCCTGGATGGTCAGGCGGCGGGGGTCGGCCTGGATGCGGAGGAAGTGGCTGGCGCCCGCGTTGTGGACGACAAACGGGGCGTCGCCTGGGGGGTAGAGCTGGGAGCCGCCGCCGCCTGTCGTGACGTAAACCGTTCCGGCGGGGCCAGGGCTGAACTGGCCGTAGCGCCGGGCCTGGGTGCGCTGGTAGATATGTTCGTGGCCGGCGAGTACGAGTTGCACGCCGTGGCGCTCGAGGATGGGGGTGATGTGGCGGGCGACGAGGGCGCACACCGGATCGTGAAGCTTGGCGGCGGAGGTGGGGAAGGGGGGGTGGTGGACGGCGACGATGCGCCAGGGCTTGCGGGTGGCGGCGAGGTCCTGTTCGAGCCACTGCAGCATGGCGCCGCTGCCGGCGAGAGCGGCGAGGAGGGAGTGGTTCGTGTCGAGGACGGTGAAGTGGACGGGTCCCCAATCGAAGGAGTAGTAGCGGCCCTGGCCGCCGGCATCGACGGTGCCGGTGGGGACGCGGAAGAGGGTGCGGTAGGCGAAGGCATCCTGGAACTCGTAGTCGTGATTGCCGGGGACGGGGAAGAGGGCCATGCGGGTGAGCAGATCCGGGTAGATGGCAAAGAACGCTTCGGCGAACTGGCGGAAGGTGCCTTCCCAGTAGGCGAGGTCGCCGAGGTGAAGGGCGAACTGGGCGGGTTCGCGACCGAGCAGGGCGGCGAGTTGGCGTTGGGGCGGGCCGCCGTCGCCGCTGTCGCCGAAGACGACGAAGTTTGCCGTTTGCTCGCCGGGTGTTTGAAACGAGAGGGGGCGGCTGGGGTTGACGGGGAGGCCGTCGAGGGTGACCTGGTAGCGGTGGGTTTGGCCGGGGGGGAGGTTGAGGAGCTCGGCGCGATGGAGGTAGAGCGGGGCGGGCAGGTGGGAGGCGGCGGGGGAGATGGTTTCGACGATGGAGGGCACGGGTACGCCGTCGGGCAGGAGCCGGACGGCGCCGGCGCCGGTGCTGCCGAGCGTGGCCCATTGGACGACGGCGCGGTGCGGCGAGACGTCCTGCACGTAAGGCCCGAGCCAGGGCTGGGCGGGGAGGGGGAGGGCGAGGCAGAGGGTGAGGAGGGGGAGGCGCATGGGTTATGGCTGCTCGAGGAGGGGGAGTGGGATGGACGCGGCGGTCTCGCCGTCGAAGTAGAGTTTGAGGACGGCCCGGGCGGGGGCATCCGGCGGCACGATGAAATTCACCTGTTGGAGACCGACCCAGCCGGGCGCGGGGCCAGCCCACAGGATGGTGGCCGGATGGCCGGAGACCGAGGCGGTGAGGCGGGTGGCGGGCTGTTCGGCGGCGGAGAGCCAGAGGCCGGTGCCGAATGCGGCGAGGATCTCGCCCGGGGAGGCGGGGGCCTGCTCGGAGACCGGGCCTCCGTAGGCGTGCAGCAGACCGGCGACGCCGCCGGCGGCGGGTTGGACGAGGACCATGAGCCAGTTGGAGCAGTCGGCGCCGCGGGTGAGCCGGAGCGGGGTGGGCCCGAGGCGGAGCGCGTCGGGCACGACGAAGACAACGCCATCGGGACCGACGGAGAGGAGGCTGGCCGGGCCGGCGCTGGTCTCGAGGGTGAAGCCGGCGAGCGTGGCGGGCAGCGGACGGCGGAGGGCGAACACGGTGGCCGCCAGGGGGAGAGGGACCGCGACGCGGGCCAGCGCCCCGGGGACGAGGGCCGCCTGTCCGCTCAGCAGATTGACGATGCTGGTTGGCTCGAGGGGCCAGGCGGGCTCGCCGGCGTCGACCTGTGCTTCGACGATCGCGCGGCGGCGGAGGGCAAAGGCGCGCAGGCTGGCGACGCTTTCCTCAAACATGGCGATGGTGCAGGCTCCGATGCCCCCCGGGGCACCCTCGACGCGGCAGAGCCGGACGGGATCGTCATAGACCGCCAGGCGGATCTGCTGATAGATTCTTTCGACTTCCTGCCGCAGCCAACCGTCTTCGCCGCCGAGCGCGGCGGCCGATTGGCGCAGGGCGTCCTCGAACCGGCGCCGCCATGCCGGGAACTGGAGGGTGCGGCGGAACAGCGTGTTCTCCGCGGTCTGTTTGAAGACCGGCCAGTTTTCGTCGGTGAAGGCGCCGTCCTGGTCCCAGACGAGGGGCAGGGCGGGGCCGCCCGCCGCGGGGCGGTAGAGATAGAAGTTATTCATGCCGTTGCTGCCGAGCAGGCCGTCCCATTCGGCGAGGACGGCCTCGGCGGCAGCGTGGGCGAGGAAGGCGGGAAGGTCGACCACCTGGCCGGCCTCGGCGAGGAACCGGGCATCGGGCGCTTCGTTGATGGTGCGGACCATGTCGACAATGCCGGCGGCGGTGGCGGGGTCGTGGGTGCGGGTTTTGGGTTCGAACGGGAGGGGCAGGTAGGCGTCGGGATCGGGGCCACGGAATTCGAATCGGAAGGGGGGCGAGGTATAGCCGAGTTGGTAGAGGAATCCAGTGTCCTCTCCGAACCTGGTGGCGAGGAAGCGTTCGTCGATGGGTTCGACGAGCAGGTAGAGGCCCACGTATTCGTCGTTGACGTAGAGGCGGGCGTGGGCTTCACGGGAGTAGGGCAGGCCGGCGCGGCGGAAGAGGGCTTCGGCGAGCCGTTCGCGCATCATGGAGGCGTCCTGGTTGAGGTTACGCAGGACGAGGGATTTGAGGCCGAGAAAGCGCTGGTTGGTCGCGTAGCGGGAGAAATCGAGGCCGATGCTAGGCTTGACGGGCGAGCGGCTTTGGCTGCCGCGGGAGCGCATTCCGATGTTGGGGACGGAGACGCCGTTCCAGGCGAGGTCGCAATGATAGTAGGTGTTGTCGAGGTAGTTTTCGTGGATGGCGGCCCAGTCGGCGGGCGCGATGCGGATGCGGAGTTCCTGGAGAACGGTATCGTCGAAGAGGGCATCGAGGTCCTGGGCGGTGAGGCGGGCGAGGGGCAGGAGTGGCGCCGTCAGGATCAGGAGCCAGGAGAGAACAGGCCGGGGCATGGGCACCTCCTTGCGTGGGCAGTGGTCTCGCGGGGTAGAGTCCGGACGGGGGCGGGGGTGTTACCGGGACGCGCGGCGGGCGATTCGGTATGGTAGAGGACTGGAACGGGAGGATGGCGCAGTGGATAAGAAGATGGGAACGGGAGGACGGCGGCAATTCCTGCGGGCGGCGTCGTCACTAGCCGCCGGGGCGGCGTTACCGGCCGTGGAGGAGCGGCCGAATATCCTCTACATCCTGACGGACCAGCAGCACTGGAACATGATGAGCTGCATGGGCAACCCGTGGGTGAAGACGCCGGCGATGGATAGCCTGGCGGCGGAGGGGGTGCGGTTCGAACTGGCTTACGCTTCCAACCCCGTGTGCATGCCGGCGCGGACTTCGATGATGTCGGGCCGCTATCCGAGCCACTTTGCGATGCGGGACAACGGGCCGGCACAGGTGCCGGAGAGCGCGCTGCCGCAGATGCTGGGGCACGTGTTCCGGCGGGCGGGATACCGGACGGCGTTTGGGGGCAAGACGCACTGGCCGCGCCCGATGACAGCCGAGAGCATTGGCTTTGAGACGATTACCCGGGATGAGCGGGACGAGTTGGCGCGGCGGGCGGCGGATTTCCTGCGCGAGAAGCATACGCAGCCGTTTCTGCTGGTGGCTTCCTTCATCAATCCGCACGATATCTGCTACCTGGCGATTGATGCGTACACGAAGGCGAACCAGTTGCCGGCGATGCATCCGAAGTCGGTGGTGGAGCGGCAGCGCGTGGCGGAGGCGCTGGAGCGGCCGGCGGGGGTAGCGGAGGCGGAGTTTTGGGGGCGGTACTGTCCGCCGCTGCCGGCCAACCACGGACCGACGAGGCAGGAGCCGGCGGCGCTGGGCAAGTATGGCAGCTTTCGGGGCTACGTCCGGAAGCACTGGAAGGAGCAGGACTGGCGGATGCACCGGTGGGCGTACGGCCGGCTGACGGAGCGGGTGGACGCCGAGATCGGGAAGGTGCTGGCGGCGCTGCGGGAGACGGGGCTGGACCGGAAGACGGTGGTGGTGTTCGCGAGCGACCACGGAGACATGGACGCGGCGCACGGGTTTGAGCATAAGAGCCTGCCGTATGAAGAGTCGGCGCGGGTGCCGTTTGTGGTGTCGTGGAAGGGGCGGACGGCGGCGCGGGTGGACCGGCGGCATTTGGTGTCGTCGTGCGTGGATCTGATGCCGACGCTGTGCGACTACGCGGGGATTACGCCGCCGGCGGGGCTGCCGGGGCGGAGCGTGCGGCCGCTGGTGGAGCGGGGCCGGGCGGCGGGTTGGCGGGAGGAGGTGGCGATTGAGTGCGGGGATTCGCGGACGATCCGGAGCCGGCGGTATAAGTATTCGGTATTTGCGGGCGGGGAGCCGCGGGAGATGCTGATTGACCTGGAGCGGGACCCGGGGGAGATGCGGAATCTGGCGGGGGAGGCGCGGTTTGCCGGGGTGCTGGCCGACCACCGGCGGCGGCTGCGGGCGCGGGTGGAGGAGTTGGGGGATGAGTTTGGGCGGGAGTTAGTGGGTTGAGGGAGTAACCTTTGGGCGAAACGGAACATCCTTTCTAGAGCCGGCGAAGATCGCCGGAAGTCGAGGTCCCCGTTGCTTTCTCGTCTGTTGCTCAAGGTAATTGTTTGTGGCCTGCCGTTCGGGGTGGGATACGCGCAGAGCGTTCTGGTGCGGGCTGCCGCGCCGGTCTCCTACCCGGTGCCCATCGTGGACGGGAACAGCCCCGGGGTTTGGGTGGACGGGATGCTGCGGGTGTACACGTCGACGGGCGACCCGCTGGCGATGATGGGTCCGAACCTGTTTCAGTTGTGGCAGACGGAGTCGCCGGAGGTTTTGCCGCGGGATCACTACCCGCTTTGGATCGAGTCGGTGTGGCGGGACGAGGACGGGACGATTTACGGTTGGTATCACCACGAACCGGGGAGCGTTTGCAGTAGTGCAAAGCTGACGGCGCCGAAGATTGGCGCGGTGGTTTCCGAGGATGGGGGGCACACGTTTCGGGATCTCGGCATTGTGCTCGCAACGGGGTATGCGATGAACTGTAAGGCGGCGAACGGATTTTTCGCGGGGGGGCACGGGGATTTTTCGGTGATTGCGGACCGGGAGCACCAATACTTTTACTTCTTGTTTGGTAACTATAGCGGTCCGGTGGCGGAGCAGGGGGTGGTGATGGCGCGGATGGCGTTTGCGGACCGGCGGGATCCGGTGGGTGCGGTGTATAAGTACCACGCGGGGGAGTGGCTCGAGCCGGGGGTAGGCGGGCGGGTGACGCCGATCTTTCCGGCGGTACGCTCCTGGGAGGGGAGCGTTACGGATGCGTTTTGGGGCCCGTCGGTGCACTGGAACAAGCACCTGGAGGCGTATGTGATGGTGCTGAACCGGTCCTGCTGTAAGTCGGGCTGGCCGCAGGAGGGGATCTATCTTTCCGATAACGACGATCTGAGCGATCCGCAGGGTTGGCGGCGGCCGGTGAAGATTCTGGACGCCAAGGCGATTGGATTTGCGCCGGGTTACTATCCGCAGGTGGTGGGGACGGAAGAGGGAGAGACGGACAGTCTGGTGGGGGAGAAGGCGCGTTTGTATGTGAAGGGTGTTTCGAAGTGGGAGATTGTGTTTATCCGGGAGGAGGAGACGCCGGCGCCGCCGCCGGGGCCGCCCGATGATGATGACGATGTGGAGCCGGATTTGGACCCTGGCGCTCCGCGGATGGTGGTGCTGCCGCGGCGCGGGGCAGGCAAGTAGCGGGGCGGGGGACGATTGACACCAGTAAGAGCGGGTGATACCGTGCGCAGGACTCTGCCATGCGTATTGCTACCGCTTTCCGTATTCTCCTGTTACTTGGCGCGATCGCCGGGCTTGCCGGGGCGCAAACCGCTTCCACCCAGATTCTGGGCCTGATTACGGACTCGACGGGTGCCGTGGTGCCAAATGCCACGGTGACGGCGCGGCGCGTCGAGACCGGCGATGTGCGCACAACGCGGTCGAACGAGACCGGTAACTACATTTTCCCGCTGGTTGACTCGGGCACTTACGAGGTAAGCTGCGCGGCGACGGGCTTCAAGACGGAGTTACGGCGCGGGGTGACGCTCGAACTCAACCAGAAGGGCCGGATCGACTTTCAGCTGCAGGTGGGCCAGCAGGCGGAGACGATTGAGGTAACCTCGGCCGCGCCGCTGCTCAAAACCGAAGACGCGACGCTCGGCTCGGTGGTGGACAACCGGAAGATCGTCGAGCTGCCGCTGAACGGGCGGAATTTCGCGCAGGCCGCGACGCTGATGCCGGGGGTGGTTTACGGCACGGCGCGGATGGGCATTGACGGGCAGCAGACGATCGGCACGCGGGCGATGCCGGGGCAGATGGTGGGCATATCGGCCAACGGGCAGCGGGACGCGAACCAGAACATCACGCTGGACGGCGTGTCGGCAACCGACGGATTCAAGTCGGCGATGCTGTTTGTGCCTTCGATTGAGGCGATTGAGGAGTTCAAGATTCAGAGTGCGGTGTATTCGGCCGAGTACGGGATGAACAGCGGGGCGCAGGCCAACGTGTCGATCAAGAGCGGGACGAACCTGTGGCACGGCACGGCGTTTGAGTTTCTGCGCAACAATGCGCTCGATGCGCGGGGATTTTTTCTGGCGCCGAATCAGGCGAAGAACAAGCTGCGCCGGAATCAGTTTGGCGGGGTGGTGTCGGGGCCGATCCGCAAGGATTACACGTTTTTCCTTTTCAACTACGAGGGGCGGCGGGAGCGGCGGGGGACGCCTTCGCGGACGACGGTTCCAACGCCGGCGATGCGGAGCGGGGACCTTTCCGAGATTCTGATTCCGGGCAACCGATGGTATCCGCGGGACGCCAATCCAGCGGCGACGCGGGCCATCCGGCTGCCGGGGGATAACCTGCCGTTCCCGGGCAACATCATCCCCCGGAGCCTGCTGAACCCGGTTTCGCAGAACATTTTGACGGCGAAGAAGGGTTCGCCGCTGCCGGAGGGCGGCTTCATGCCGCTGCCGAATTTCGATGCCGAGGCGAGGGCGGCGGGGTCGGTGCTGAACCTGACGGGAACCAACGATCAGGAGTTGGGCTCCAATCAGGTGCTGACGCGGATCGACCACCGGTTTGGCGACAATCACCGGATCTTCGGCCGGTATGTGCTGGTGCCTTCGCGGTGGCTGAACAATCCTCTGCTGCGAGTGAGTCAGTTTACGAGCGAGTTCCGGGCGCAGAACCTGGGAGTGGGGTACAACTGGATGATCAGTCCGCGAGTGTTCAACGACCTCCGGGTGGGCTACAACCGGATCCGGGCCAACCAGGTGGCGTTTCAGACAGGTACGGATTTTACGCACCGGGATCTGGGGCTGGACCTGCGGGTGAGCGGGGACGGCAATCGCACGCTAACGCCGCGCGAGGAGGGGCTGCCGAACATCAGCATCACGGCGTTTGCGGGGATTGGATCGGGGAACGTGACGTTCAACACGAACGAGACGTCGGAGGTGGCCGATTCGATGTCGGTGAACCGGGGCAAACATAACTTCAAGTTCGGCGGGCAGTGGCGGTGGAGTCCGGTGGTGAACGAGGCGTCGAACCTGCCGCGGGGGCAGATTACCTTCTCGCCGGACATCAACGGGGTGCCGGATGCGATGGCCGCGTTTTTGTTGGGGATTCCGCTGAATGCGAACTCGGCCGAGGGTGTGCCGACCAACGACATGCACCAGAACAAGTTTGGCCTGTACTGGCTTGACGACTACAAGGCAACCGCGCGGCTGACCATCAACTACGGCGTGCGCTATGACTGGTACGGCGCGGTGACGGACGCCAACGGGCGGATCCGGAACCTATCGTTCGCGGGGCGCGACATGCGGACCGTGAATGGGGTGGCCTATCCGATGCTGGTGCCGAATCCGCTCGACAAAGGCGCGCTTTACGACATCAACGCCCGGCAGATCATGCCCCGCCTCGGGATTGTCTACCGGTTTGGGGAACGCACGGTGCTGCGCATGGGCTCCGGGTTGTTCTATTCGCCGCAGCAGACCAACAATTTCAATATTCTGGGGTTGAATCCGCCGTTCTCCGGTTCGACCGTGTTCCAGAACGACCGGACGCGGCCGACGGCGACCATTCAGAACCCGTTTCTCGGCTCGCCCGTAGGCGCGGGGCCGGCCGCGCTGGTGATGCTGGGGTTCACGAAGGCCGACCGGGACAACCGGTCCATGTATCTGAACAATAAGATCTGGCAGTGGACGACGGAGATTGAGCGCAGTTTCGGGCAGAACTTCGTGACGGGCATTGCCTACGTCGGCAGCGCGGGGTCGCACCTCGATATGCCGGTGCAGAACTGGAACAATCCGGATCCTGGTTTGGGGGCCGTGCAGAACCGGCGGCCGGTGCCTTTCTACGTGGATTCGCGGACACCTGGGCAGTTGCTGGCGCTGGGGACGGTGCGGCGATTGGAGTCCTGGACCAACTCGAACTACCATGCGCTGCAGATGCGGGCCGAGAAGCGGTATGCCAAGGGTTTGACGTTCAACGCGAGTTTCAACTTTCAGAAGGCGATGTACATCGGTTACGGCGTGAACGAGGGTGGGCCGTACGGCAACAGCTTCACGCAGGACCCGCGGGACCGGCTGGCGGATTACGGGCGGTCGCAGATTGATCAGCGCTTCCGGTTGGTGTTTTCGCATATCTGGGAGATCCCGTGGCTGCGGAATGCCAAGGGTCCGGCGGGTTGGGTGTTGGGGGGCTGGGCGGTGAACGGCATTGTTCAATTGACCTCGGGGCTGCCGGTTACGGTGGCGCAGAACGGGGATGCGCAGAACACGGGACCGTCGTCGTTTCAGCGGCCGCACGTGGCGGCGGGCAAGAGCGTAGGGCGGGTGTGGGAGAACCGGACGATCGACCGGTGGTTCGACACGTCGGCGTTTGTGCGGTCGAAATGCGATGGGTGCGCGGGCGAGGGGATTTACCTGGGGCCGAAGGGGTATGGCAACGCCGGGGTGTCGCTGTTTGATGCACCGGGGCAGAAGACGTGGGACTTTGCGCTGTTCAAAGAGTTTCGTCCGCGGGAGGGGCACCGGATTCAACTGCGCTGGGAGGCGTTCAATTTTACGAACACGCCGCAGTTCGCGGCGCCTTCGCGGACGCTGGGGGCGGCCGATTTCGGGCGGATCAATGGGACGGTGGTGAACAACCGGGAGATGCAGTTGGGGTTGAAGTACCTGTTTTAAGGGGTGGGGTGAGACGGATACAATAGGGCCAGTATGGTTTCCCGCTACAAAATACTGATTGTCTCGGCCGGGCTTTGCGGCCTGCTGGGTCTGGGTTTTCAAGCCGCGCAGAAGGCTCCGGCGAAGGATCCGCTGCTGGCGGGCTACGAGGTGGCCACGGTGGCCGCGGTGGCCGACGCGGTGGACCAGATTACGGGCCAGCGGGGGTATATGTCGCACGACATGCGTCCCAGGACGGTGACGGCGCGGGTGGTGGGCCGGGCGGTGACCGCCTATCTCGAACCGGCGACGCCGGAGAAGGCGACGCCGGCGCTGTCGACGGCGCAGTCGACGGCGATGATCGATAACGCGAACCCGGGCGAAGTGGGGATTATCGTGATCAAAGATGGTCTGGATGTAGCAGGGATTGGCGGCCTGATGGCGACGGCGGCCAAGGTGCGGGGCATGGCGGGGGTGGTGGTCGATGGCGGGGTACGGGACATCAAAGAGGTGCGGAGTCTGGGCTTCCCGATCTACGGGCGAAGCGTGGTGCCTTCGTCGACGGTGAGCCGTTACGCCGGGGTGTCGCGGAACGTGCCGGTGCAGTGCGGGGGGGTAGAGGTGAAGCCGGGCGACATCATCGTGGCGGACGAGGACGGGGTGGTGCGGGTGCCGCAGGCGCGAGCGGCGGAGGTTTTGCAGCGGGCGCGGGAGATCGACGAGCGGGAGACGAAGATGTTGCCGTTTATCCGGCAGCATAAGGCGTTGAGCAAGGCGGTGGCCGTCTTCAATCGAATTTAGGGGAAAAGGGGCGCTAATTGGAAAGAATTTTGCCTTAGTTGCCTTAGGGTTTAATTTTGACGGGCGGCGGATACACCCGCGGGCGGGTATCGCCGATAGAAGATTGTATGAGGAACAGGCGTTTCGAGCCTAGATTAATGTGCGCGGACCTGATTGAGGTTCGCTGGAACGATGCTTCCGGCCGTCCGGAAAGCTGTGTGGCCAACCTCGAAGACATATCTGCCTCCGGCGTATGTCTGCAGATAGAGGTAGATATTCCTCTGAACACGAAGATCACCATGAGCGGCCCGAAGGGCGATTACGTGGGACAGGTCCGGTATTGTGTTTACCGGGAGATCGGGTTCTTTGTGGGAATTCATTTTGACGCGGGCAGCAAGTGGTCCCGCCGCCATTTCAAGCCGATGCATTTGTTTGATCCGCAGCGACTCGTTCCGGCCAACGGGCCGGAGCGGTAGCTTAGGGCAGTTTCGTATCGGCGTATTGCCAAGCGCTTGGGAGTTCCTGCTCGACAAACGCGAGGCTTTCGTTTCTGCCCAGCAACCGCAACGCCTCTTTTTAGCCACGCAGTGATCGTCCATTGCGCGGATTTCTTTCAAGATCCAGGCGAGAGACAGCTCCCGCCTAGGTAGCTCTGTTGGTGAGTAGGAGCGCTTCCCCGAGATTTTCCCGGGTCAATCGGCCGGCTTCTTGTAGGCGAGGGCATCTTCGAGTTGGACGACTTTCTGCGCGTGGCGGATTTCGTCCGGGGTGTAGCGGCGGGCTTGGGCGATGCGGGCCTGGAGATCGACCTGGACGACTTCGAGGATCTGCCTGGCGGGGTTGAGCATGGTGAAGGCAGCGGCGGGGGCGGGTTGGAAGGAGGCGGGTGGGGCGGTCGATGGGCTGCCAGGCGTGGGCTGCGCGGTCGGGTAGGGTGGGCGGATGGGAGTTGGGGCTGAGGGATAGGCGATTCCCCAGTGGGCCATGGGGGAGGCGGGGTCGAGTTCGGCGGCGCGGTCGCCGTGGAAGGCGTCGAGAAGGGCGAGGCCCTGGTGAAGAAGCTATGGCGCGGACCGGGAGAAGGGAGCAGCGGCTGGGGCAGGCGCGAGGTGATTGCCCCGCGCCCGATGGGGGGGTATGATGGGCGCGAACTGCTGAGGAGGCGCATGGATTACCCCATCTTGAAGCATCTGGACGTATTGATTGGACTGGCGGTGGTGATGCTGCTGAGCTCGACGGTGGTGGCGGCGGCGACGCAGCTGGCGCTGAATGTATTTTCGGTGCGGGCGCGTTTTTTGCAGACGGCGATGGAAGAGTTGCTGCGGCAGGTGGCGCCGGGGTTGAGCCCGGAGGACGTCCGGGAGATTGGGGGGGAGCTGTTTAGGAATCGGTTGCTGGCGCCGCGGCGGTGGTTTTTCAGTAGCAGGGCCGAGGCGGTGACGCGGGAGGAGCTGGTGCTGTGCCTGCTGGATATGGCGGCGGGGCGGAGCGGGTTGGCGGGCAAGCCGGACGTGGCGCAGAAGTTGCGGGCGGCGATGGGGGAGGGCGGCATCGGAAGTCCGGTGGCGGTGGCGCGGCAGGTTTATCAGCTGATGCTGCGGTATGAGCGGGAGGCGCCGCAGGCGGCGGCGCAGGTTTGGCGGTCGAGCGCGGTGATGGACGGGGCGGCGAGCGACTTTACGGCATCGCTGTTTGCCTGGTACGACAACACGACGGCGCGGGCGCGGGAGCAGTTTTCGATGGGGGCGAAGGTGGCGGCGTCGGTAGTGGCGCTGTTGTTCTGTTTTGCGGTGCAGCTCGATTCAGTGGATCTGCTGCGGCGCTTGTCGCAGGATGAGAAGCTGCGGGCCGCGGTGGTGGCGCGGGCGGATACCGCCAAGGCGATGTATGAGCGCAAGGAGTTGGACGGGGCGGCGGCGCAGGCGAAGATGGACGCGGCGGTGGCGGAGCTGCGGGACCCGAAGGTGGCGGTGATTCCGGACCATTTTCTCTGGGAGGGGGTGGCGCAGGTGGTGGTCGCCCGGACGCAGCTGACGGCGGGCGCGTATCAGTTGGAGGTGGGGAAGGCTTCGTTTGCGGTGGCGCTGGCCGGGGACGGGGACGGATTTGCCGGTGCGGTGCGGAGCAGCGGAGCGCCGGTGGCGGTATACCAGGACAAGGACGGAGTCCGGCTGGTGGCGGGGAGTGCGGGGGTGGAACGGCTGCGTCTCGCGCGGGAGGGGGCGGCGGTAGGCAGGGCGGAGCGGGGCATCGATTGGGCGGGTTTGGGGGTGCGGTGGCCGGGGGTGTTGCTGTCGTGGATTCTGCTGAGTTTGGGCGCGCCGTTCTGGTATGACGTGCTCAAGAAGGCGCTGGCGCTGCGGTCGCTGCTGGTGAACCGGACGGAGGAGGAGACGGCGCAGCGGCAGGCGGACCAGCGAGGGGCGGGCGCGAGCGGGGGGCTGGCGGCGCGGCCGGGTTTCGACTCGACAGTACAGGGGACGCCGGACGCGGTGACGCTGGCAAAGCCGACGCCGCTCTACCTGGGAGCGCCGGAGCGGGGGGCGGGGGTGGCGCGGGTGATGCCGGAGGGCTGTGTGATCAACGTGGTGGGATGGGTGCGGGGAGAGAGCGTGGCGACGGCGGCGGGGGCGAACATCGACAAGTGGTACAAGACGATGGAGGGGGAGTATTTCTGGGCCGGGGACGCGGAGCCGCCGGTGGCTTGAGCTTCAGCCGCGGGTGAGGGCGACCGGGGGGGCGAAGTGGTCGCGGCTACGGCTGGCGTTCCGCGAAGCCATCCAGCGGAGGGCGTAGGCGGTGCGGGGGTCGGTGACGGCATCGGGGCGGCCGAGCGCGCTGCCCAGTTTGTTGGGAACGACTTCAAGGAAAAAGTGGGCGCCGAGGTCGCGGTAGTAGTCGAGATCGACTTCGAGAATGTTTCCTTCGTGGAAGGTGAGTTCGAGGTTGGCTTCGTGGTAGCGGATTTCCTTGAGATTATCGTCGCGGTCGAAGGTGACCGGCTTGAGGAGGGAGTGGGCGGATTCGCTGGTGAGCGCGTGGCGTAGGGCGGGGGTGACGTGGGCGAAGAAGCGGTCGCGATAGATGCCGCGGCGGGTGGCGGGTCCGGCGGGTCGGGGCGCTACTTCGATCCGTTGGATGTGTTGCAACAGGTCGGTTTCGAGTTCCGACTGCAGGGAGCGGAGCGCTTCGATGCCGTTATAGAGGCAGAGGAGCGGCAGGCCGGATTCGCAGGCGAGTAACTGTTCGTAGGCTTGGGGGAGGTTGTCCGCCTTTAGTTTAGCGGCGAGGACGGGGTCTGCGCCCTGCAGGCGGCTGAGGGTCGGGTACTCGAACTCGACGGTGGGGCGCTTGGGGACGAGCATGAGGTGCACGTCGTGGTTCTTGCCGGGCGAGACGCGTTGGAAGGCGCCGGCCTGCTGATGGTCTTTGGCGGAGACGATGATCTGGAAGGTGTTGTCCGGTCCGTCGTCGAACGGGAGTTCGGAAAAGCGGACGATGGAGCCGGAGAAGAAGCCGCTGCGGAGGGTTCTGGCGCGGCCGTTGCGGATGGTGATGAGGCGGTCGCCCGGGGCGGAGAACAGGCGGCGGGCGCCATCGTAGAGATGCACCGAGAGCGAGCAGAGAGCCATGACAGGGGCCAGTATATCGCTGGTGGCCGTGGCGGGGGATACAATGGGGGCGTGACGTGGCGAGTGATGGTCTTCCTGCTGGGCGCCGGTTGGCTGGGTGCGGAGCCGTTTTCGCATCAGCGCCATGCGGCGATGAAGCTCCCGTGCACGGCGTGCCACGCAACGGCGGAGACGCAGGCGCAGGCGGGCATGCCGGCCCTGGCGCGTTGCCAGACGTGCCATGCGGAGATGACGGCGCTGCCGCCGCGGTCGCCGCGGGTGTACCGGGTGAAGGACTTTGTGGCGTTTCCGCACGGGGCGCACGCGGAGGCCAAGGTGGGTTGCGCGACCTGCCACGGGGAGGTTTACACCGCCGCCAAGCTGAAGCTCGAGCGGCCGGTGACGATGGCGGCGTGCGTGGCCTGCCACAAGGAGCGGAAGGCCACGGTTGCCTGTAACGTCTGCCACGAGTTAGGGCAGTAGTTACTTGATGGTCATGCCGTTGAGCGGTTCGCCGCCGGCGGGCAGGGGCGCGGCGCCGGGTTTGAAGCCGTTCGATTCGAGAATGTAGGCGACAATGCTGGCGTAGGAGTCCGCCGGGAGGGAGGCGGGAGCCGCCGGCGGCATGGTTTTCTGCGATTTGTCGAAGAGGGCGCGGACGGTGCGGCCGGCCCAGTTGCGCTGGAAGTATTCGCCGCCGAGCGGGGTGCCGAAGGTGCCGTTAGTGAGGGTGCTGCCGTGGCAGACGGCGCAGTTGGAGTTATAAGCGGCCTTGCCGGCTTCGACCTGAGCGGCGGTGAACTGCGGGGGGACGCCGCCGGGGGCGGCGATGGGGGCGGCGGCCGGTTCGGGTTGGGGCGCGGCTTTGGAAACAACGGGCTCTTCGGCTTTGCCGGTGCCTTCCCCGGTGTAGGTGAAGGCGAGGATGGAGCCTTTATCGAGCATGGTGCGGGTGGTGCCGCCGGAGGCGGATTCAGCGAGGCCGCCCGGGTCGGTGGCGATGTAGATGGTCTTGCCGTCAGGGTTTAGGGCGGTATCGCGGAAGCGGTTTTCCGATTGGAAGTAGCGGAAGAGGTAGCCGGATTTGGACTGGCCGTTCGGCTTGAGGGGAACGACGTAGAGAGAGCCGCGCTTGAGGGTGGTGACGAGGAGAACGGGGTCCCAGCCGGGGATGCCGGCGCCTTTGGCGGCGTAGTATTCGACGCTCGAGACGGCCACGGTGGGCCAGCAGATGAAGTCGATGCCCTGGCAGCGGGGGTCGGCGAAGTTGTAGCCGGTGGGGACGGTGAAGAGGGTGGCGAGGGGATTCTCCATCTTCTTCTTGAAGGCGGATTCGGGGGCGCGGGGGACGGAGGGGTGGATGGCGAGGTCGCTGAAGCGGAGCTGGGAGCAGGGCGGATTGGCTTCGGCCCAGCGGGCGAACTCGTAGGCCTTATTGTCGCGGAGACCGACGACGTGGGGCCAGCCGTAGTTGCGGCCGGGCTTGAGGATGTTCACTTCGTCGTCGGTTTTGGGGCCCTGTTCGGCGGAGTAGAGGGTGCCGTCGGGGCTGAAGTCGAGGCCTTGGGGGTTGCGATGGCCGAGGGTAAAGACGTGGCTCACGAGGCCGTCGATTTTGGGGTTGTCGGCGGGGATGGAGCCGTCGAGATTGATGCGGAGGGATTTGCCCTGGTAGGCGACGTAGTCTTTGGCGGCGAGCTCCTGGCGGGTGGGGAGGCGTTGGGAGAGGACCGGGAAGCAGAAGTTGCCGAGCTGGTTGTAACCCTGATCGCCGAGGGTGAGGTAGAGTTTGCCGTCGGGGCCGATTTTGAGGCGGCCGGCGACGTGGTCGTTACCGGCGGGGAGGCCGGCGATGACGGTTTGGGGGTTGGTCAGTTTGCCGTCGGCGGCGGAGTAGGAGAGCCGGACAATTTTGCCGTAGAAGTGGAGGTAGGGGCTGCGGGGATCGGTGACGGTGGGGTCGGCGGGGAGGGAGGTGTCGATGTAGGTGTAGAAGACGTAGACGGAGTCGTTGCCTTTGTTTTTGAGCAGGTCGGGGTGGAGAGCCATGCCGAGGAGGCCGTCCTGTCCGCCGGGGGCGGCGACTTCGGGGAGGGTGGCGGCGAGCTTGCGCTGGCCGGTAGCAGGGTCGACGCGGGAGATCTGTTTGCCGGTGCGTTCGGTGACCCAGAGATGGTTATCGGGGCCCCAGGTGATCTCCCAGGGTCCGGCGAGACCGGTGATGACGGTGGCTTTCTTGAACTGCTTGGGGCCGCGGATGACGGTTTCCGGGCCGTCCTGGGCGGAGAGCTGGCTCAGCAGCAGGGCGGGAAGGAGGAGGGTGGCTCTGAAAGACATGATGTTCACGGGATTCGATTACTTGGGGGTGGAGACGGTGATGTTGCGATAGCGGATGACGCCGTAGTGGTCGCCCTGGAGGAAGAAGGGGCCGGGTTCGGCTTCGTTGCTATCGAGGGCGCCGCCGGTGGGGCCGGGGATTTCAACGTTGTCGTGGTAGAGCTTGCCGTCGCGGAGGACGGTGACGCGGCGGCCGACGAAGGTGACGTCGAACGACGTCCACTTGCCGAGGTTGAGCGGGACGCTGGCCGGGGGCGGGTAGTGGCTGTAGATGGCGCCCATTTCGTGGTCGGGCAGTTTGCCGCCTTCGGTGCCGACCTGAATTTCGTAGCGGCCGCGGAGGTAGATGCCGCTGTTGCCGTGGTCGGGGCAGTTGACTTCGATGTGGAGTTTGAAGTTCTGGAATTTTTCGGTGGTCTTGAGGTTGGCGGCGCCGGGGCCGCGCTGGCCTTGGGTTTGCGGGTTGTCATTGACGAGTTCGCCATCGCGGGCGACCCACTTGTTGTTATTGACGTTGCCGATGGGTTCCCACCCGGTGAGGTCTTTGCCGTTGAACAGGGGGCGAGGTTCCGTCCAGGCCTTGGGCATTTTACGGTCGAGCTTGGGGGCGCGGACGGCGGCGAGTTTGGGGCCGTCTTCGGCGCCGCGTTTCTCGACGCCGGCGAGCTGATTCTTGGCCGGGGAGGTCAGTTCCCAGCTGATGGCGGGCGCGCGGCCGGCGGCGGCTACGGCCACCGTGAGTTTGTTGCCGGCGATGGTGGCGCCGAGGATCGGCTTCCAGCCGCCCCCGCGGGGTTGGACGCGGCCTTCGAGTTTGCCGTCCTTTTCGACGAGTTCCATCCATTGCGGCCAGGGCTTGCCGGTGGCGGGGGTGACGGTGAAGTCCCAACGGCCGAGGAAGGGCTTGGCGCCGGGGACGGCGGCGGGAGCAAGGGTCGCGGCGAGGGCGGCCAGCAGGAGCAGCTTGTGCATGATTCCACTGTATCCCGGACGCTAGCGGCGGAAGACGGGCTGGGTCCAGGCGGAGTGTCCGAAGGAGGAGTCGATGCGGGCGCGGACGTACTTTTCGGCGCCGGTGAACCTGTATTCGGGGATGGCGTCGAAGCTGGTGGCGAGCACTTTGCCGCCGTCGCCGAGGAAGGTGGTGGTGAACTTTTCCGTGTCGCGGACGTCGATTTCGATGCGGTAGGAGGCGGGGGTGATCTGGACGTCGAGGAGATTGACGCCGGAGCTGGCGTAGAAGTCCCCGCGGGCGAGAGCGTCGGTGATGGCGGCGGCGGAGAGTTCCGTGGAACGGACGACGACCCAGCCGCGGCCGGGGTTGGAGTACTCCTGGCCGGTGCGTTTGAAGACGTGGGCGTCGTCGACGCTGATGCCGTAGAGGCGCTGGCCGCCGGTGAGGAGTTCGTCCCACATCCGGTCGAGCGAGGGAGCGCCGCCGCCGCCGTGGTTATTCACGGTGGGGTGGCCGTTGTAGACCTCGAAGTGGGTGAGGCCGTTGATGCCGAGCATGTCGCGGGCGGTGATGGCCCAATGAAAGTTGGGGTGATTGACGGAGGGGAGGGCCTGGGCGCCGCGGATGTGGGCGACGTTACGCCGGATGGTTTCAGCGACGGAGGCGCCGTGCTGGGCCTGGAGTTCGCGGGTGAGATTGAGGGCGTTGATGTGGATGGGTTTGGTGAGGTACTTGTCGGTGAGCTCTTCGGCGGGCAGGAGCAGGAATTTTTCTTTGGCGCCCAGGGTGGCGTTGAGGGCAGCGACGTCGGTGAGGTGATTGTGGTCGGTGAGGGCGAGGAAATGGTAGCCGTGTTCTCGGTACCAGGTGGCGACTTCGAGGGGCGTAGAGTCACCGTCACTATTGAGGGTGTGGGTGTGGAGGTTGCCTTTGTACCAGCGGGGTTTGCCGGCCTCCCAGGGAGGGCGGACCTGGGTGAGGGCGATGGCGGCGGCGAGTACGGCGAACATGGTGAGGCGAGTGACCCAAACGAAACGCATGGAGGCCAGTTTATCGTTTTGGGGGCGGGTGCTGGCATACTGGGCCTATGCGCTTGATGCTGGTGTTGGCTTTGGTGAGCGGTTCGTTGTTTGGCTGGGGGAAGACGGGTCACCGGGTAACCGGGCAGATTGCGGAGAACCATCTTTCGGCCAAGGCCAAGAAGGCGATACAGGAGTTGCTCGGTGGCGAGTCGCTGGCCGAGGCGGCCAACTGGGCGGACGAGATCCGGTCCGATCCGGCATGGAAGAAGTCGGACCCGCTGCACTATGTGAACATTCCCGACGGGGTGTCCTACGACGACGCGAGGAAGAGTTCGGCGGGCGACGTGATTACGGCGCTGCGGCAGACGGAGGCGACGCTGCGGAACAGGCGGGCGCCAAAGCGGCAGCGAGTGGAGGCGTTGAAGTTTTTCCTGCACTTCGCGGGCGATCTGCACCAGCCGCTGCACGCGGGCAAGGCGGACGACCTGGGCGGCAATCGCGTCTCGGTGCGGTGGTTTCGGGGCAACGAGTCGACCAATCTGCACACGGTGTGGGACAGTGCGCTGATTGATCAGGAGCAGTTGTCGTTCACGGAGTGGGCGCGTTTTCTCGACCGGGCATCCGCGGCGCAGGTGAAGGAGTGGCAGGCGGCTTCCTATACCGACTGGATGGACGAGTCGCGGCGGGCGCTGCCGCAGGTGTACGATTTTCCGCGGGATCTGCCGCTGAGCTACCCGTATGTCTACCGGAACATGCCGCTGGTGAAACAGCGGCTGCTGCAGGCGGGGGTGCGCATCGCGGGTGTGCTGAACCGCATTTTTGAGTAAAGGTTGGCGGTAGGTTCCGTTGGTGCTGCGTTACTCTCTGCTGGGATTGCTGGCGTTGTGGCTGCTGGTAGACCGCGACTTTCTGCTGGTGGCGCCGGCGGTGCGGCGGGTGCAGGAGGCGGCGGCGGCGGACCTGGAAGCGCGGTACGTGGACCGGGCGCGGGCGCCGGGTTTGGGGGCGTGGCTGCGGCGGCGGCGGCCGGAGTGGGTAACGGTGGGGCCGTGGCTGGCGGCGCGGCTGGGCGAAGAGCTGCGGGCGCAGAGCGGGGACCGGCCGTTTGGCTTCCGGTACGGCTGGACGGCCGCGGCGCTTTCGCCGGTGGACAACGCCACGGCGCCGCCGCCGACGGCGAGGGAGCTGGCCGAGGATGCCGCGGACGGGTACGGCATCGGGCCGGTGATCGTGGAGGAGGGCCGGGCGACGGTGGCGGTCCGGCGCTTTGGCTGGGAGGAGGCAGGCGGCGCGGCGGTGAGCGGGGTTTTCCGGCAGGCGGCGGGGGCGCGGGAGTTGGTGGTGGACCTGCGGGAGTGCCGGGGGGGCGTGGCGGGAACGGCGCTCTTGTGGGCGAGTTATCTGTTTCCGGTGCAGGTGCACTGGGCGACGTTGCGGTACCGGGGGTTTACGGAGGAGTATTGGACGCTGCCGCGGGTGGAGGGGCCGCGCTTCGGCGGACCGGTTACGGTTTGGGTGGGGCCGGAGACGATGGCGGCTTGCGAGGGCTTCGCTTACCACTTGCAGGCGCGGGGCCGGGCGGTGGTGCGGGGGGAGCGGACAGCGGGCGCGGCCCACTATGCGGCGCGGCGGCAGGTGACGGAGCACTTTGCGATGGAGTTGCCGGAGGCGCGGGTGGAGGATCCGGTAACCGGGGGGAACTGGCAGGGCGGCGGGGTTCGGCCGGATGGGTCCGGGCCAGGGGGTGGGCCTGATCGTAGACGGCCATGAGGTCGTGCAGCGAGACGCGGGTGTAGCGCTGGGTGGTGGAGAGTTGGGCGTGGCCGAGGAGTTCCTGGATGGAGCGGAGGTCGGCGCCGTCGCTGAGCAGGTGGGTGGCGTAGGCGTGACGGAGAGTATGGGGGTGGAGGCTGGAGTCGCCGTGGGCGAGGAGACCGTATTTTTTGACGAGCAGTTGGACGCTGCGGGCGGTGAGACGGGTGCCGCGGCGGTTGACGAACAGAGCATTCTCTTTTGCCGCGCGGACGGAGAGGTAAAGGTCGAGCGCTTCGGCGGCTTTCGAAGCGTAGGGCACGAGGCGTTCCTTGCGGCCCTTGCCGCGGACGCGGAGCCAGCGTTCGGCGCGGTCGAGGTCTTCGAGGTTGAGGCCGACGCACTCGCTGACGCGGAGGCCGCAGCCGTAGAGGAGTTCGAGGATGGCGTGGTCGCGTTCGGGCTGGTCCTGTTCGATGACGGCGACCATCTGCTCTTCGGTGGGAACGGCGGGGAGGGTTTGGGGGAGTTTGGGGGCGAACAGGAGCTTGGCGGGGTTATTGGTGTGCCAGCGCATTTGGAGGCCGTACTGCAACAGGCTGCGGACGGCGGCGATCTTTTTGCGGAGGGTGGCGGGGTGTTGCTGGTGGCGATAGAGTTCAGCGAGCCAGCCCCGGAGGTGGGGCAGATGGATGGATTCGAGGGCGGTGGCGGGGCCGAGGTGGGCGGTGAGGCCGGCGAGGGCGATGCGGTAGGTTTCGATGGTTTTGGGCGAGGCGTTGGTGCGGAAGAGGAAGGTGAGGTACTCGGCAACGGCCTGTTCAAGGGTGATCATGCGGGGACCGGCGCGAGGTATTCGTCGAGGGCCGCCGTGGCGCGACGGCAGACTTCGGCGTGACGCGCTTTTTTGTCTTTGCGGAGGGCCTTGCGGGTGGGCTCGTCGAGGGCGGGGAGAAGATCGAAGGTGATGTTGGCGGGCTGATAGTGGCGGGGGTCGGCGCCGGTGATGTAGTGGAGCAGGGAGCCGAGGGCGGTTTCGCGCGGCAGGGGGCGCGGGGCGGGGTTGACGGCGAACTGCCCGGCGAGCAGGCCGGTGGCGATGGATTCGACGTAGCCTTCGACGCCGGAGATCTGGCCGGCGAAGTAGATGCGGGGTTCGGCGCGGAGCTGGAGGAAGTGGTTGAGCAGGGCGGGAGCGTTGATGTAGGTGTTGCGATGGATCTGGCCGTAGCGGAGGAAGACGGCGTTTTGCAGGCCGGGAATCATGCGGAAGATGCGGGCCTGTTCGCCAAACTTGAGAGAGGTTTGGAAGCCGACGAGGTTATAGCTGTCGGCGCGGAGGTTTTCCTGGCGGAGTTGAACGGCGGCGTAGGGCCAGCGGCCGGTGCGGGGATCATCGAGGCCGGTGGGCTTCATGGGGCCGAAGCGGAGGGTGTGGGGGCCGCGGCGGACGATCTGGTCGATCGGCAGGCAGCCTTCAAAGTAGGGGGTGTTGTCTTCGGGGATGTGCGGTTCGTAGCTCTGGGCTGCGAGCAGGGCGGCGATGAAGGCTTCGTATTCGGCTTTGTTGAGGGGGCAGTTGACGTAGTCGGCCGAATCGTCCATGGACTTGCCGTAGCGGGAGGCGCGAAAGGCGATGGAGTAGTCGATGGATTCGGCGTCGACGATGGGGGAGATGGCGTCGTAGAAGTAGAGGCGGTCGGCGCCGGTGAGCCGGGCGATGTCCTGGGCGAGGGGGTCGGAGGTGAGGGGGCCGGAGGCGATGATGACGGTGCCGTCGCCGGGGACGCGGGTGATCTCTTCGCGGCGGATGGTGATGCGCGGGTGGGTGGTGAGGCGATCGACGATGAACTTCGAGAAGACCTCGCGGTCGACGGTGAGGGCCTGGCCACCGGGGACGCGGGCGGCGTCGGCGGCGGCCAGGAGCATGCTGCCGAGGCGGCGGAGTTCCTGTTTGAGCTGGCGGGGGGCGGAGTTTTCGGCCTCGGATTTAAGGGAGTTGGAGCAGACGAGTTCAGCGGGCTGGTCGGTCTGGTGGGCCGTGGTGGACTTATGGGGCCGCATTTCATAAAGCACGACCTCGCGGCCGGCCTCGGCGACCTGCCAGGCGGCTTCCGAGCCGGCAAGGCCGGCGCCAATGACGATAACGGGACTGCTCACGACTCTATTGTACGAGCCAGGCCGTGCTTCTCCATGCGATAGATGAGGGTTTTCCGGCTGATGTCGAGGTACTTGGCGGCGTGGGTTTGGTTCCAGTCGCATTTTTCTAGCGCCTTGAGGATAAGCTCTTTTTCGACGTTCTCAAGGGAGATGCCCGTGGTGGGGAGGTCGAGTTGGAGGGCTCCGGGGACCGTGCCGACGGCGGCGAGTTTGGGCGGGAGGTCCTCAAGGGTAACGTTGTTTGAACGGGCGAGGACGGCGATGCGTTCGAGGATGTTTTCGAGCTCGCGGATGTTGCCGGGCCAGCGGTAGCCCTGGAAGTGGGGGAGCAGCGCCGGGGGGAAAACGAGATTGGGCCGGTTGACGCGCTGCTTGGCGCGATCGAAGAAGAAGTTCACGAGGTCGGGGATATCGCAGGGGCGTTCGCGGAGGGGGGGCAGTTCGAGGGGGATGACGGCGAGGCGGTAGTAGAGGTCCTCGCGGAAGGTGCCGTCTTCGATCATGGCCGCCAGGTTGCGATGGGTGGCGGCGACCAGACGGACGTCGACGCGCGTGGGTTCGGTGGCGCCGAGCTTTTCGATCTCGCGTTCCTGGATGACGCGGAGGAGTTTGACCTGGAGTTCGGGCGGCATTTCGCCGATTTCGTCGAGGAAGAGAGTGCCGCCGTGGGCCATTTCGATACGGCCTTTTTTGTGGGCGATGGCGCCGGTGAAGGATCCCTTGATGTGGCCGAACAGTTCGCTTTCGAGGAGTTCGCGGGGGATGGCGCCGCAGTTGATGGCGACGAAGGGATGGTCGCGGCGGGGAGAGTTGAAGTGGATGGCCTTGGCCAGGAGCTCTTTGCCGGTACCGGTTTCGCCATTGATAAGAACGGTGGAGTCGGTTTGCGCGGCGCGGCCGGCGACGTCGAGGACGTAGAGGAGATTCGGGGACCGGCCGATGATGTTTTCAAAGCCGTACTTGGCCGAGACCGACGAGCGGAGGGTTTGGACCTCCTCGCGAAGGCGCTGGGTTTCGAGGGCGCGGGCGACGGTCATGAGCAGGTCGGTGGATTCGACCGGTTTGGTGAGGTAGTCAAAGGCGCCGGACTTCATGGCGTCGACGGCGGATTCAACGGAACCGTAAGCGGTGAGGAGAATGACGGGGGTGCCGGGAGCGTCGGCTTTGATGCGCTTGAGGAGATCCAGCCCGGAAAGACCGGGCATCATGAGGTCGGAAACGACAAGGTGGAAGGGCTGGCGTTCCAGGGCGGCGATGGCTTCTTCGGCGCAGACGGCGCAGGTGACGCGATAGGAGGCAGCCTCGAGGCGAAGCTGCATAATGCGGCGGAGTGAGACGTCGTCTTCGACGAGAAGGATAGACGGGATCATGATTGCTTCTCCTGGCTGGTGGGGAGTTCGACGAGGAATTCGCTCCCGTGGGGTTCGCGGCCTTCTGCCGTGATGCGGCCGTGGTGGGCGGCGACGATCTGGGCGGTGACGGCCAGGCCGAGGCCGGTGCCGTCGGGCTTGGTGGTGACGAACGGATCGAAGATGCGGTCGCGTTTATCGGGGGGGATGCCGGGGCCGGTGTCGGCGACGCGGATACGGACCACGGTGGGCGTGGCTTCGAGGGAGAAATCGACGGAGCCGCCGGTGGGCATGGCCTGGATGGCATTCATGGTGAGGTTCAGGAAGACCTGGGTGAGCTGTTCGCCATCGCAGTAGAGGGGGACCCGCGAGGCGGGCGGGGCGAAGCGGAGATCGACTTGATTTTGCCGAGCGCTCGGGGTGGCGAGGGCGATCACGCTGCCGAGGAGTTCGCGGACATCGGAGTGGCGGAACTCGGGCGGCTGGGGCTTGGCGTAATTGAGGAGGCCGGCGAGGAGGCGGCTGAGGCGGCGGGACTCTTTGCGCAGGATGCTGGTCATCTCCGAACGGAGTGCGGGTGCGAGATCGGTATCGAGCATCTCCGCGGCGCCTTCGATGGAGGCGAGGGGGGTACGGATTTCGTGGGCTAGGCTGGCGGCGAGCTGCCCGGTGGCGGACAGGCGCGCGGCGCGGCGGAGGTTTTCCATGCTGTCCTGGAGCTGCTGGTAGGCGAGGCTCAGTTCGCGGGTAGTCTGCTGGAGCAGGATGCGTTTGCGCCGTTCACGGTCGGCGAGGATGCCCATGATGCATCCGATAAGGAAGAGGTCGACGGCTTCGACCATGGCCTCTTCGCTGTGGTCAGCCGGGAGATAGAGAGCCGTGGCGGCCAAGGCGGCGACCAGACTGCCGCGCCAGCCAAACCAGAGCGCCGCCATGACGATGGGGAGGAAGAGGAGGTAGCGAAGAATCTTTCCGACAAAGGGAAGGCTACCGGGGGTGAGGTTAAACGCGACGACGATGGAGGCCAGGACGAGGCTGACGGCGATCGCCTGGAGGCGCCGGGCTTTGCGTTCAAGAGGCATTTGCTGATGGCTTGGGGCCTGACGCTTTTCGGGCAGGATGCCGGAATTGGGGCAGCTTCCATCCCTTCGATTTGAGGGCGCGAACGAGGCGGGCGGCGAGGCTGGGGCGGTGCAGATGAAGGAAGGTCTGGCCGTCGACCTCGATCAGTTGAAGCGGTACGGAAGCGAGAAAAGCATCTTGCGGGGAGCGCCGGACTTGTTCGGTAAGTTGCACAGGCTCAAAGACTAAGATGGCACGATTGGGGGGGACAATGGCGCCCACGGCGGAGCGGACATCGTAGGCAATATCCCACTCGGAGGCGATCTCCAGTTTGGCATCCGACAGGGCGGCATGGATGGTAGTGACGGCTTGGCGAAGCGGACAAGGAAGAAACAATTCGCGGCTGCGCATGCCAAAAGACGTGCATTTCGAACGCCACTAAGTTTGGCATGGTGTTTGCATATAGGGCAAGTGTGCCGAGAGCACAAAGGAGAATTTCAATGAATTTGAACCGAGTTATGTTCACCCTCTCTCTGACCCTCGCTCTGGCAGTGGGCGCGCAGGGCAGTATGAGCACCGTGGCCGAGAAGGCGCGGGCCGCTAAGCAGCATGCCACGGAGATCGAGGCCATGCTGAAGACCAAGAACATCGATGCAGCAAAGGTGGCCGAGAAGGCCAGCCTGTTGCACAATCATGCCGTGGAGATTCATCAGACGGTGTCGTCGATGGACAACAAGAGTGCGGAAGTCGCCAAAGTGGAAGAGGCGGCGCGGATCATGAAGGTGCTGACCGAAACCAAGCTGAACCTGGCGAAGAACGCGACGGCAAAGGATCGCGATGCCCTGCGGGCCTCGGCCAAGAACCTGGCGATCCGGGCCGAGCAGATCGCGAAGACCGCCGCTCGAATTGGCGGTTAACCTTGGCGGCGCAAGGTCGCATCCAACCGGGTACGCCCTGCGCGGGACGAATCCCGCGCAGGGCGCTCCGGACGGTACCCTAGAAGAAGTTGAAGAGCTTCATGGGTCCCGGTAGTCTCGAACTGTTAGAGTACGCTTCGCTCAAGGAAATTGTCGGCCGCCACATCTCCTCTGCCGCCGCCCGGCGGCTGCTCGATGAGCTGGCTCCGTCCACGGATCGCGCGGGGCTTGAAGCGGCGCTGGCCGAAGTGGCCGAAGCGATGCGGTGGCTCGAGGAGGCCAACTCCCCGGGCAACGCCGCCAAGGGTTCCGCCGTGCGCTTTACCGGCCTTCCCGACGTGGAGGAGGCGGCCGCGCGGCTTCGCATTGAGGGCGCTGGGCTCGACGGCCGCGAACTCTACGATTTGATGCAGTGGCTCGAGCGGAGCGGAGACATGCGCGCCGCCATCTTCCTGGTGGTTGATCGCTACCCGCTGCTGGCGCGGCGCGCGCAGAAGCTTGGCGATTTTCGCAGCGTGCTGCGCGAGATCTCGGGCAAGGTACTGCCGGACGGCTCACTGGCCGACGATGCCAGCGTGGCGCTACAGCGGCTGCGGCGGGGGATGAGCCGGCAGAAGGAGCAGATTCAGTCGTCGCTCGAGAAGTTTCTGCGGCAGCATCGGGACGAAGGGGTGCTGCAGGACGAGTACGTGACGATTCGCAATGATCGTTTCGTCGTGCCGCTGGTGGCCGGACAGCACAAGAAGGTGGACGGGGTGATTCACGCGGCCTCCGGCACCGGCGCGACGTTGTTCGTCGAGCCGATGGAGACGATTCAGCTCAACAACGAGTTGGTCCGGATGACCGAGGAGGAGATGCGCGAGGTGCATCGCATTCTCGGCGAACTGACCGCGGCGCTGCGCACCCATGCCGGCTCGATCCGGGATTCGATCGCCACCATGGCGAACCTGGAACTCACCTTCGCCAAGGCCCAGTTGGGCGGGGTGATTCCGCGGTTTGGTGAGGCGCTGCGCCTGGTAGAGGCGCGGCATCCGATTCTGGCGGATGTGCTGCGCCGGGAGCGCCGGCGGCCGGTGCCTGTGTCGTTTGGCCTGGACCCGATCCACCGCACTCTCTTGATCACCGGCCCGAACACGGGCGGCAAAACGGTGACGATGAAGACGGCCGGGTTACTCGCTCTGATGGCGCAGTCGGCGATGCCCGTGCCGGCGCGCGAGGCCGAGTTTCCGGTGTTCCAACAGATTCTCGCCGACATTGGCGACAACCAGTCGATAGCGGAATCGCTCAGTTCGTTCAGCTCGCACATCCGCCATGTCTCCGAGATGCTCGAGCAGGCAACGCCGGATTCGCTCGTGCTGCTCGACGAACTCGGGCGCGCCACCGACCCCGAGGAGGGCGGCGCCCTGGGCATCGCGATTCTCGAGAAGTTCCGCGAGTACGGAGCGCTGACCATGGCTTCGACCCACCTGACGGCGCTGAAGATCTGGGGCGCCAACACGCCGGGTGTCATCCAGGCTTCGATGGGCTTTGACGATGCGACGCTGAAGCCGACCTACCTGCTGCAAACAGGCGCGCCCGGACGCAGCGCCGGACTCGCCATCGCCTCGCAGCTCGGCATGCCGGCTGCGCTGATTGAACGCGCCCGGCAGGCGATGACTGCGACGGAGCGGGACATTGCGGCCTTCATCGCGGAGCTGCACCGGCGGCTCGAAGAGGTGAACCGGGACAAGAGTGAACTCGAACAGCAGCGGACCGAGTTCGCGGTCGAAACGACCCGGCGGCGGGAGGCAGCCGAGAAGGAGCAGGAGCGGAAGCTGCGCGAGGTGGAGCGGCGGAGCGAGGCGGCGATTGCGCAGTTTGAAGCGCAGGCGCGGGAGGCGATTGAGGGCGCCATGGCGGGCCTGGCAAGCAAGAAGGCCGCCGAGAACGCCCTGCGCAAGGTGGCGCGCACGCGGGCCGAACTCAAGGACGAGGTGGGCGCGCTGCGAGGCCCGGCCGGGGGCGCCGCGGCGCTGCCGCCGATTGTGGAGGGCGGCCGCGTGAAGCTGAAGGGTGTGCGCGAGATTGCGCGCGTCAAGCGCGTGCTTCCGCAAGGCGAGATAGAAGTAGTTATCGGCTTCATGAAGATGCGCATCCCGGTTGGCGATGTGCTGGAGGTCTTGCCGGCCGGCGGCGCGGACCCGAAGTTGCCGACCGGGGTGACCTTCCAGCAGGGGCCCGCCTACGAGACCGTGACGCGGGAGCTGAATCTGATCGGCAAGCGGGCGGACGAGGCGATGGATGAGGTGGACGCGTTCTTGGACCGGGCGGCGCTGGCGAGCGTCGACCGGGTGCGGATCGTGCACGGCCACGGCATGGGGATCCTGAAGCGGGCGGTGGCGGACCTGCTCAAAAAAAGTCCGCACGTGAATAACTTTTATCCGGCGACGCCGGCCGAAGGCGGGTCCGGCGCCACCATTGCGGAGCTGAAGAGTTAGAGGGCGGCCAGCACTTCGGCGGCGTGTCCGGCGGGCTTGACCTTTTCAAAGATCTGTTTGATTTTGCCGTCCGGCCCGATGACGAAGGTGGTGCGCTCGACGCCCATGTAGGTTTTGCCGTACATCGATTTTTCTTTCCAGACGCCGTAGGCTTCCGCGCCGGCGTGTTCGAAATCGGCGAGAAGTGTGAAGGGCAGTTCGAATTTGGTTTTGAATTTCGATTGTGCTTTTTCGGCGTCTGGCGAGATGCCGATAATCACGGCGTCCTTGCCGGCGAAGGCGGCGGAGTGATCACGGAACTCGCAGCTTTCGGTGGTGCAGCCGGGGGTGTCGGCCTTCGGGTAGAAGTAGAGGACGACGGTCTTGCCTTTGAGGGCGGAGAGTTTGAAGGGGTTGCCTGCTTCGTCGGTTAGTTTGAGGTCGGGTGCTTTGCTGCCAACTTTAAGTGCCATGGAAAAGGAGATGTTCGGTGCGGCCGTTTTGCGCCAGGAATTCGGCGATGCGGGCGAGGTCCGGCGCCTCATCGACGTCGAACCAGGCGGGCCCGAGGGCGACCGTAAGGCCGGCGGCTTCACAGGCGGCGACGGTGTCGGCGAGAGTGTGTTCCGTGGACCAGCGGACGCCGGCGAACATGGCGGGATGGGTGCGGCGGGCGGCGATGGCCCAGTAGCCGCCGTCGTCGGCCGGGGCGAGGGTAACGTCGGTATTGGTTGCCAGCATGGCGGCAATGTGGGCGTCGGGCACGGTGGGCGAATCGGAGCCGAGCAGCAGGGCCGGAAGGCGCGGCGCGAGGGCGTGGAGCATGCGGTCGCCGAGGTGGCCGGGGGATTGGAGGGCTTGAGAAACGTTTTCACGAAAAAAAATATCTGTGGGCGTATCGAGATGGAGTTCGACTTCGCCAAACCGGGGGAGCCGATCGAGCATCGTATGGACAAAGAGTTTGTGCAGTTCGACCGCGGCCCGGGTTCCGATGGCGGCGGCGAGCCTGGTTTTGACGCGGCCCGGTTCTGGCGCTTTGGCGAAGAGCAGGATGACGGGACGCATGAGCAGATTGTAGAATATCGGTTTAGATACTTTAAGGAGTTTGGGAATCCATGAATTCACTGAAGCGTTTTTTTGCCCTGACCGCTCCGGCGGTGCTTTTGGCCGGATCGGCGATGGCGTTTGATGCCAAGAAGGGCCAGGAAGTATTCGAGAACTCGGCCTGTATGGGTTGCCACAACACCGACACGGACGAGAAGCGCGGCAATGCTCCGGCGCTGAAGGGTTTGTACAAGAAAGAGGGCATGACGGAGGCGAAGGTGATCGACAAGATCAAGAAAGGCGGAAACGGCATGCCCCCGTACGAAGAGCAGCTGGAAAAGGCGGATTTTGATAATCTGCTGGCGTATTTGAAGACGCTCTAGCGGCCGTAAATGGCTGGGCGAGTTGACGTTGGGTCCGCTCGCCCGGTATTCTAGTGTTTGTTCGTTGTTCGCGACCCCATCGTCTAGCCCGGCCTAGGACACCGCCCTTTCACGGCGTCAACGAGGGTTCGAATCCCTCTGGGGTCGCCAAAACATTTTGTTTTCGATAGACTCAATGTCACCATGTGGCCTTGGGTTTTTTTATTGGCGGCGGCGGTACCGGACTTCGACCGGGAGATTGCGCCCATTTTGGCGGCAAACTGCGCGCAGTGTCATAGCGGCAAGTCGCTGGCGAGTGGTTTTTCGGTGGAGAGCCGCGATGCGGTGGTGCTGGGCGGCAAGAAGCATGGGAAGGCAGTGATTGGGGGCCATCCCGAGGCAAGTCCGCTGATTCAAATGGTGAAGGGCGGCCTGAGTCCGCAGATGCCGATGGGTAAAGTGCTGGCGGCGGAGGATGTGGCGCGGCTGGAGGCGTGGGTGAAGAGTCTTCCGGCGGAGAGATCGGCGGCGAAGCAGGAGTGGCGCTGGCCGTATGAGAAGCCGGTGAGGCCGGCGGGCCGTTCGGTGGATGAATTTATCGTCGCGAAATTGCAAGCGAAGGGCTTGGGCTTGGCACCGGAGGCGGACCGGCGGACGCTGGCGCGGCGAGCTTTTTTTGATTTGATTGGTTTGCCGCCGACGGCGGAGGAGATGGCCGAGTTTGTGCGGGACGGCGATTTTCCGAAGCTGGTGGAAAAGCTGCTGGCCGACCCGCGCTACGGGGAGCGTTGGGGACGGCACTGGCTCGACCTGGCGCGGTACGGGGAGACGAGCGGCCTCGAAGGGGACGGGGCGATTGGCAATGCGTGGCGGTACCGGGATTGGGTGATCGCGGCGTTCAACCGGGATCTGCCGTACGACAGGTTCATCCTGGAGCAGTTGGGGGGCGGGGACGAGCATTCGAAGTCCCGCAACAACTACGCGCCGAACATTCAGGGGCACGTGCCGCTGGGGTTTCTGCGGCTGGCGCCGTGGGACCGTTCGAACCTGGTGGCCGATGAGGTGCGGGCGAACTATCTGGCGGAGGTGACGGCGGCGACAAGTTCCGTGTTTTTGGGTTTGACGGTGGGCTGCGCGCGGTGCCACGACCACAAATACGACCCGATTCCGCAGAAGGATTACTACCGGCTGCAGGCGTTTTTCAACACGGTGCAGGTGGAGAATGTGACGGTGCCGTACGCCGATGAGGATTTCGCGGAGAAGGCCAAGGCGAAGATCAAAGAGATTGAGGCGCGGTTGAAAGACGGTTCGGAGAAGGCGGCGCTGGACGCTTACGAGAAGGAGTTTTTGCCGAAGCTGGTGGCGCGGCGGCGGGAGTTGGCGGCGGGTAAGCCGGCGACGCTGGTGGATTTGCGGCTGGAGCTGCGGCGGAAGGAGAAGAGCCAGTTTTCGCGCGCCGAGCAGCGGGAGTACGCGCTGGTGAAGGAGGACGCCGACCGGACGGGCGACCCCGAGGAGAAGGCCGCGCTCGACGCGCTCGAGCAGAAGCTGATGGCGCGGCTGAAGCTGGACCCGGCGCGCTTCGAGGTGCTCGAGGTGGCGGATTTGCGGACGGAGATGGCGAGCCGGCAATCGAAGGTGTTCAGCGAGGCGGAGCGCGAGCGGCACGCGGAGCTGACCGAGAGCCTGCAGGTTTGGCAGCGGCGGCTGGGGCGGTGGCAGCCGGTGGCGCTGACGGTGAAGAACGTGCCGGGGCCGCCGAACGGGCCGGCGATTGCGCCGGTGCGGGTGCTGCTGCGGGGCGACTACCGGCTGCCGGGCGAGGCGGTGGAGGCGGGCTTCCCGACGGCGTTTACGGGCAAGGCGGAGGCGGCGACGCTGGAGACGGACCGCTACCGGCAGTTTCCGACGCGGGGGCACCGGCTGACGCTGGCCAAGTGGATTGCGAGCAAAGAGAATCCGCTGACGGCGCGGGTGATGGTGAACCGGATCTGGCAGTACCACTTCGGGACAGGGATTGTGGCGACGCCGAGCGACTTCGGGGTGAACGGCGAGCGGCCGACGCATCCGGAGCTGGTGGATTGGCTGGCGCACGAATTCATGGACAGCGGCTGGAGCATCAAGGCGATGCACCGGAAGATCATGCTTTCGGCGACCTACCGGCAGGGCGGGGAGAACGCGGCGTGGGAGAAGGACCCGGAGAACAAGCTGCTTTCGCGGTTTCCGCGGCGGCGCCTGGAAGGGGAGGAGCTGCGGGATTCGGTGCTGTACCTGAGCGGGCGGCTGAACGGGGAGCGGGGCGGGCCGAGCGTGTTTCCGCCGCTGCCGGCGGACCTGGCGGACTTTGCGCGCTACGGGCGCGGCGGGGCGGCGATGTGGGAGCCGAACGAACGGGACGAGGACGGGCGGCGGCGGAGCATTTATACCTTCCAGCGGCGGAGCATGCCGCTGCCGATGATGGCGGCGTTTGACGCGCCGGTGTTCAGCGAGAGCTGCGACCGGCGGAGCGCGACGACGACGCCGCTGCAGGCGCTGGCGATGATGAACGGGAACCTGCTGCACGACGAGGCGGCGCATCTGGCCAAGCGTGTGGCGGCCGAGAGCGGCGACCGGGCGGTGCAGGTGAAGCGGGCGTTTGGGATTGTGCTGGGGCGGGCGCCGTCGGCGGCCGAGCTGGAGCGGTACACGAAGTTTAGCGGTGATTTGGCGGCGATTTGCCGGGTGTTGTTGAATGCGAACGAGTTTCTGTACGTGGAGTAGGTTATGACGAGACGGGATTGGTTGTTGCAGTCGTATCTGGGCCTGGGCGGGATTGCGCTGGCGGGCCAGGAGAATCCGTTGGCGCCGAAGGTGGCGCACTGGCCGGCGCGGGCCAAGAGCTGCATCTTTCTGTTTCTCGAGGGCGGCGTGAGCCAGATGGACCTGTTTGAGAACAAGCCGGAGCTGGTGAAGCGGGCCGGGCAGCGGATGCCGCAGGCGGGGAACACGGACGGGGAGATTGCGACGTTTTCGGCGGCGCCGAACCGCATTATTCCGCCGGTGGCGCCGCTGCGGCAGTGGGGGCAGAGCGGGCGCTGGATTACGGAGTTGATGCCGGCGCTGGGGGGGGTGGCCGATGAGCTGGCGTTTATCCACGGGGTGAAGGTGGACAACAACAACCACGGGCCGGCGGTGTACCACACGCTGACGGGGAACCAGTTTCCGGGTTCGGCGAGCGTGGGGGCGTGGATGACGTACGGGTTGGGATCGGAGAACCGGGACCTGCCGGGGTTTGTGGTGCTGGGCGACCGGCGGGGCGCGACGATTGGCGGGGCGGGCGTTTGGGGCAATGGCTTCCTGCCGGCGGCCTACCAGGGGACGCTGTTCCGGAACGGGGACACGCCGATTGTGGACCTGAAGCGGCCGGCGGGGATGAGCGAGGGGCAGCAGCGGGCCGAACTGGACCTGCTGCAGTGGCAGAACGAGCAGCACCGGGCGGGGCGGACGAATACGGGCGATCTGGAGGCGCGGATCGCGGCCTACGAGCTGGCATTCCGGATGCAGGCCAAGGCGCCGGAGCTGGTGGATTTGAGCGGGGAGACGGCGGCGACGAAGAAGCTGTACGGGATGGACGACCCGATTTCGGAGCCGTTCGGCCGGCAGTGTCTGCTGGCACGACGGATGGTGGAGCGGGGCGTGCGTTTCGTGATGACGCTGCACGGGGCCGGAGGCGACCGATGGGACGACCACGGGGACGTGAAGGGGCGGATTCCGAAGCACTGCAAGGAGGTGGACCAGCCGGTGGGCGGGCTGATTCAGGATTTGAAGGCGCGGGGGCTGCTGGATGAGACGCTGGTGGTGTGGGCGAGCGAGATGGGGCGGACGCCGTTTGACAACAACCTGGTGACGGACAAGCCGGGGCGGGACCACAATCAGTATGGGCTGGCGGTCTGGATGGCGGGCGGGAACGTGAAGAAGGGCGCGACGTTTGGGGCGACGGACGACTTTTCGGTGCGGGCGGCGGGGAGCCCGATTCCGGTGCGGGACGTGCATGCGACGCTGCTGCATCTGATGGGTTTGGAGCAGGACCGGCTGACGTACCTGCACGCGGGGCGGTACAAGAAGCTGACGGATATTGGGGGGCGGGTGATCCGGGAGGTGCTGGCCTAGGCGCGGCCACGGACCGGGCGGCGGGCAGGGCCGATGCCTGGCTTCGTTTGTGATCGTTGTATCTTATTGATAAAAAGCAACATCGGTTGATTCCGGAGCGAGAGAGTGGCTTCGTTTGCTCTGTTTTTCGTTCGCTGTATCTTATAGATAATAAGGGACTTCTGTTGCTTTTGGGGTAAAAAATGGCTTCGTTCGTCAATTATTTACTCGAAGGCGGTCGGGAGAATCGTAAGTGATTGATTTTAAAGAGCCGATTTCGACCTGAGGGGTAAAAAATTGGCTTCGTTCGTTGATTTTGGTCCGAACGGGACGGCGGCGGCGCCTTTCGCCGGTTTGGCGGTGGGTTCCGGACAGAACCATTATGGCGGCGGAGCGGGGCGGACGAGGGGGCGGGCGGCGGCATCCTGTTGCAATGGCGAGAGATGTTTTTTGGGAAGGCTTGGGAAAGGGGGGGATTGGGGCCCGGCGGGTTGGGGGAGATGTTTGGGGGCCGCGGCGCGGATGGCGCCGGGGCTCGAGGCCCTGGGCCACCGCGACGGGTGCGGCGGGCGCTTGCGTTTGGTTGGCTGGCGGGGTGGATGGCGGACGAGGGGCGGCGGTATGCTTCGGGGGATTGGGAGGCTCGCGGGGGTGTTTTGAGTTGGGGGGATGCGGTGAAGGGTGGTTGGCTGGCGGTGGGCCGGGGCTCGAGGCCCTGGGCCACCGCGGCGGGGGCGGCGGTATGCTCCGGGCGGATTGGGGGGCTGACCGGGGCGTTTGGTGGTGGGGGATGATGCGGCGGCGGGGTAAATTCGTGCGTTGGGGGCTTGGCCGAGGGGCGACGACGGGTTCGAGAGGTTTGCGCAGAGGGGAGCTGCGCTTTTCCCTGGCTGACATTCCTCCTGCCGGGGGACAATCCCAAGGGCCGGGGCACCACGGCGGCGGGACGGTTTGAGGGTTCGTTTGGCTTTGATTTCTTGTCTCCTATGGGGATTTTTTGCACCAACTTGCGCGGATTGGAGGGCGAAACGCCGGGCGGGGAGCGGTGCGGCGGGGCGATTGGGGAGAAGGCGGGTCGGACTTTTGGGCACAGGCCCCTAAAGCCCCCCTGAGTTTTTCCAACTGTGATGTCGTTTTGCCGGGCGTGCGGCCGAGTGGGGAGGGAGGCAGGATTGGCTGGTGTTGCGGTCTGTACTGGCCGGTCGAATGGTGAGGCGGATCGATCGGTGATGCGTCAGGAACTCATCTCCATCAGAGGAATGGCGACAGGGACGCGGCGGGCGCGGGCGGCGGTGGGCCGGGCCTGATGGGGGTCTGGCCATCGCCGACAGGGAGGGGGGGGCTCCGCCACGACTTGACGTATCCGTTATTGCGCTTCCTGCCGCCGATGGCGCAGGATTGGGAACGCTTTCGGGCATGGCGTGGACGGTCTTGTTCTGACACTGTTTTTGTAGTCTGGTCCTTGCATATCGCTCTGGGGTATAGCTCCGGGTGTGGGTCGGGAAATTGCGGATTGCTCGATGGTGTTCCGTTTCGCGGGTCCTAAAGACGGCGTCTCCTTCCGTGGTCCATCTGCGGGATGGGGGGATTGGGGGTAATGGAAAGACGCTTACGAACGTCGTGGCCGCGGGCCTGAAGCGCCTCTACGATCGGCTTCGGAAGGCTCTCATCGGCGAGGAGGCGCACCTAGGCTGGAATCGGGAACGCCCTGTATTCGTGGGCGAGATCTTGCCTTCAGCCTTTGGTCCGATCAACCAGATACGACGGCGAGCAAAGCTGAGCAGACGCTGAAAGTCAGCATCGGTCAACGCCTCAATCGCCGCACCGATCTCAGGGCGCGTTGCCGCTTCCTCTGTCGGAACCCGCTTGGCAGTCTTGAGGCTCATTGGCGTGTCTGGAACGATTCTACCGATTGGGCCTCCCGACCAGGTAATGCTCCAAGAGAGGCCCTGACTGACATACGAGGAAATTTTTCTTGGCGTGTCAATGGGAACCCGTAGCGGAGCATTACGAGGGTAGGAGCTACCTTGCCTGGTACTCCGGGGCATGGCTTGAACCTGCCATGCCGGGTTCATTCAAACAACTCTTGGAGGTGATTGAAGAAAGATGTATTCAAGGCGCAATAACACGACGAGAGAGGGTAACTCCTGCTCAGCTCAACAGATAGCGGCAGTCTGGCAGAAGGGACGCGTGGCGCCGGGCTATGACCCAAACGAGTTCCGCAAAGACTCCTGCGGGGCCTGGATGAAGCGATCTGATTACGGCCAGACAACCGGTTATGGATGGGAGATCGATCACGTCAAGCCGGTGGGAGCCGGTGGCAGTGATGACCTGTCGAATCTGCAACCGTTGTTCTGGAAGAACAATCGGTTCAAGTCCGACAGTTGGCCTCAATGGTCATGTGCGGTTTCAGCGGCATAGACCGGCGGGAAGCGTGGCGACCGGCGTTTTCGGCAAGGATCAGCGCCAGCTAGATAGACACTGGTTGGCGCTCAGATCCATTACGGCACATCTGGCTAAAATGCGCTGGAATGGAAAGGGCTGACTACAGCTTCCGTTTCCCAGTCAGACTGGGCACATCGCGGCTACCGCGAAAGATCGAAAGGATCTCCAGGGGGTTGGTCTGTGGCTTATAGAGAATCAGGTAGTCCCGCATCGGCCAGAACAGAATGGGCCGATCTTCGGCCAGGTCCTCTCGAACGTGGCCCGCTCCGGGTGTGCGGGCTAGAAACCGGAACGCTTCTACGAACTCAAAAAGCATCTGCCTGGCAACCCGGTGGCCAGCCTCTTCGAGGTAGTAGTCTCGAATGTCGGCCAAGTCCTCCTGGGCCGCAGGCATAAGGATGTACCGGCTCATCCGGCTTTGCGCCTGGTCCCAGTCTCCAGGTCTTCAATCAACCCTTGCATGAACTCTTCGCCGTCAGCACCCTCGCCTCGGGTCGACTCGGCCAGGGCGCGATCCATACGGCTACGGAGCTCCTGGATTTGGATGGCACGAAGCTCATCCCGTTGTTCCATGAGCCGGAGCGCTTCACGGACAACTTCGCTGGCTGAGTTGTAGCGTCCAGACTGCACCTTGGTTTGAACAAGCTGCTCCAGTTCGGGGGTCAGATGAACGTTCATGAAGTCTCCTGTGGTTCTGACCCAAGACTACCGGGTATGTCCAGATCTGTCAATGTTGGACAAGCTGGCGAACGAAGACGGCGGCGGCGACGGAGTAGCCCTGTGGAAATGACGCGCGGTGGAAAACGAGGAAAACCGAACGGCGGCTTCCCCTCGATTTCCACCGCGCTTGGAAATCGCCGACCCCGCGATTCCCACATTCCCACAGGGCCGACGACTCGGCCTGCCTCAACCGCTGCGCCCTCCGGGCGCATTTATGAACGAAATTCCTTGCGCCATTCGGGCGAAATAGATGATAAAACAGCTTGTTCTGACTCGACTCTCCATTGGCCGGTTTTGGGGTGACCGCCGAGGCTCCTGAGTCCCTTATCGCGAGCCTGCAAAGCTCGGCAGCCCCTGAAGCCCCTGAAGATTCAAGCAGATCCGATTTTCGGACCATACGCCCGAAATCGCCTGAGCGTTGGGGACGTCTGGCCGGTCAGGATCCGGGGAGATATCTTTAGGAAGGGAGAAATCTGAATGGAAAAGCCAATGCCCGTTGGAATGCAGGAGAGCCGGGTGGACCAAAGGGGAAGGCTTATACTACCGGCAGACTTTCTACAAACGATGAAGCTTCACCCGGAGTGGTTCATCGAGCATGTCGAGAATGGAGTTCAACTGCATACCTCGCCTCAAAGCGGGGAACCAGTGGAAGTTGACCCGGATGGGCGGATGCTGATTCCTCCATCGCTCTGTACGCAGTTTAAGGGCCGCACGGTTCAGCTGATTTGGGTGAATGGAAGGATCAAGGTGATCCCGCGAGGATCACGCAGCGGCGGCGACCGATGCTGGGACTCAGGAGCTTTGAGTCAGCGACCATTGTGATCAGCGATATCGAACTGGCGCAGCAAATCAAGAAGGGGCAATTCAATACGGGTAAGCTGGGCGGGTCAGCCGCGACGATGCCGGAGATCTGGCAAGCCGCCTTGGCTGCGTGATCGGAGTCGGGGCCGATCGAGACGTCGGCAGCGACCGAATTTGTCCCAACGCGGAGTTTGCACCAGAGCCGTCAGGAGAATCAAGCTGCGTGACGAGGCAACACTTCCTTTTCGATCCGGTTGCCAAGCGCATCCTCGGCGGCCGCCAGATCGTACTTCGCCTGTAGGTTCACCCACATCTGAGCCGAGGTGCCGAAGTACCGTGCCAACCGAAGTGCGGTATCCGCAGTGATCCCACGCTGTCCCTTGATGATGCCGCCGATGCGATTGGCCGGTACGCGCAGCGCCGTGGCAAGGGAATTTGCTGTTAAGCCAGCTTCCGCCAGCAGGTCACGCAATACCTCGCCCGGATTGTTAGCGGTCTCCAGAAAACGTAGTTTTCTGAGCGTGTGGCCGGTTTGGGGCTGGCAACATCATCCGCGCCGCAGGCGCGAAATCATCTTTCCGGTAAGTCTGAATTCACGTATCATCGGTGATCTGCCATGCCCAATCACGAGACGGAGGAGCCCCTTCGCTTTCGGCGTTGCCACAATTCGGAATGCAACGCCCTGTTTACGATTTGCCCG
>JADCJL010000071.1 GCA_020247055.1 Acidobacteriaceae bacterium
CATCGACTTCCTGGATAACAGTGGTTCGCCTCAAGGCGGATGGACCCAAGGAGGAAAATTTGGCGAAGGAACAATTTGCATCGGTGATAATCAAAGGCCCAATAGTGTCTGTCTTGGGGCAGATCAAAGAGAATTGGGAGAAATCCATCGACCAGCCGAGCGATGGGGGCTTTGGGTCGCCCCAGGAAGTCGCCACTCTGGCGATGGTGCGTTCTACTCGACCCTTGCTCCAGACAAGTCTCGGTGGATCGCTGGATTCCATATCTGGAACAAGTCGAAGGAATTTAGCATTGTTCCGGGATTCAAGCAAAGCCCTTTGGATGCCGGGATAAGGTGATATGTCGTCGGGTACCCTGTGAGGCTCGGCAAGCCCCAAGGTTTTAGTCGGTGCTCAATTGAGAATGAAATGCTCCGCTCGCGAAATCGAGCGGCCCTGATATAAACTGACAACCGTACAGCGCGCCACGCACGGACGGCCAGGCACGGTCGCCATGGACCTCCGATACGTCTTCACGAGCCCGTCGAGCGCGAACCACCCCGGCCGGATCCTCCAGCGCATCGAGAAAGCCGAGACCACCTCCGCCGCCTGGGGTCTCACCTGGGACTGCGATGGCTTCGGCAACCCTTGGGAGCAGCGCGCGACCAAAGGCACCGGCCCGCCCAACACCGTCTCCTTTGACCAGACGACGAACCGGGTCAACGCCGCCGGCTACGCGCACGATGCAAACGGAAACATGACGGCGATGGCGGGCTTATGGGGGGGCTCACTTACGATGTGGACAGCCGGCTCCTTTCCGCCAACAGCAATGGCAGCGGGGAGCAAACAAACCAGAACGGGAATCCCGCGGAGCAGTACTATCTCTATGGAGTGGGAGGAGAGTGAATCGCGACCTACTCGGTGAACCAGCAAGCCCCCGGCGGGGGCTTGCTGCTTGTTTTCGCGGTAAGCCGCGAGGTCTACTTTGGCGGAAGGGTGATCTTGCAGAGCGGCAAGGCGGTGCTGCGGGACCGCCGGGGGGATGGCCCGCTGGGGGGACAACCACGTTATGGAGCGCCACGACTACTTCCCCAACGGCGAGGAGCGAACCCCTGTGGTAGGCGACCGCAACAGATACGGAACCTACCATCGCGACCAAACCGGCCTCGACTACGCCGACCAGCGCTACTACAACAGCACCATCGGCCGCTTGCTCTCCGCCGACCCGGCGGGGGTTGCTGTGCCGGGCAACAATGGCGTACTCGGAATCTCTAATTCAATGGCCAGCGATCCCGTCAACTACACCGATCCTATTGGAAACAGGGAGCAAGCCGTCTCCGTGGAGGTTTTTGACACCCGTCGAGAACATCTTGATATGAACGGGCACGGCTCTGATCAATGGAGAACAAGCGGCGTTTGCCGTAGCCATGTCGTCTACATTCAGATTCCCGACATACCATTGCCAGTGCCACAGCCAGTCCCGAGGGATGTACTTTTTAAAAAATGCGTAGAGGACGCGTACGACTATCTCGACAAATCGGCAAAACACTTCCGGCGGTTCCGATATAATCAGTTTCCGAAGAATGTCGCGGACGACGCTATTAAAAGAGGTAGGCACTCTCGCGGTTGCAGGTATCCTAGTGACCTTGTCCAGCGCCGGAGGACCTGTCGCAGTGGGCGCCTTTACGCTAGAATCAGTCGCAGTCGGATTGACGGTCTGAGGGTGCCGAGACGTTGGCGATGACTTTATACTATGCAGTAAGGTTTGATCTTGATATTAGAAATTAACGATACAAAGCGTATCAGCCTGCTCTTTCAATGGTAAGAGAGGATTGTCATAAGCTTGTCCCAAGCAATGGCAGTCTTGCAAATCAGTAATCTCTAGTCGCGAATTGTTATGGAAAAGCAAGACTATTTCTTCAAGGTAGGCAGCCCTGAGCGAAAAGAACTCGCGCTGCTAGTTTATCAGGTTATATTCTTCCAAGGTCTCTTAACAGTTGGAGTCTTTGTGAATGTGTGGTGGCCAGGGCGGGACCCTATAGCTGACATCGTGATAGACCACGTTATAAAGACTCTGCTTAGTGTGGGATTCCTGATTTGGCGGTTAAAGCGCTTCAATAGAATGCTCTCCGCTTTTGATGCCTCGCATGCGAACAGCAGCTCCGCCCAGGTGGCCGAGCCTCGGAGCGACGGGTGAGCAGCTCTGAAATCCCGGGTCGAGTCCTCTACTGCCTACACTACTCCTGCCGCGTCGCCGCCTGGCCCCGCGCCAGTGTAACCGCCGTCACGCTAGCATCAGTCGTCAACGGCTGGCCCGCGCAAAATATGCGCCGTCTCTACAATCTCGACGCCCCTGCTTGATCCGCAGGGGGTGGCACTCGCCGCATCTCGGTCCGGTGGTGCTGATGGAGGCGCAGTCATTAGTTGGCCTTCGGGTTTAGTAGATTCAGCGTTGGCCCCATATGGGTTTCCTGGCGCTGTCTAGCCCGAAGTCACCACCGGCTACCAGGTCAACTCCAGCGAAACACCCGTCAGCAAAATCTAAACCGAGTACACCCCCTCCGCCTGCTCCTCCGTCGGCAAGGTCCTCCGCGTCACCCCGCCCGGCAACGCCGGCTTCACCAGCTACGAATACGGCGGCACCACGGTCAAAACCATCGACCCCAAGGGCAAATGGAAGAAGTTTGAAAACGACGCCCTCGGCAACCTGATCCGCGTCTGGGAGCCCCGCCCCGGCGGCGGCCCCGACTTTGAAACCACCTACACCTACACGATCCTCGGCAAACTCAGCACGGTCACCATGCCCCGCCCCGGCAAAGGCCTGAACC
>JADCJL010000072.1 GCA_020247055.1 Acidobacteriaceae bacterium
TGTTAGGGGTACGAAGCTTCGCCGGAAAGTCCGTCCCGTTCGCTCCGTTCTGATCCCACGGACGCCGCGCTGTTCCGGTGTGTTCCGCCTTGTTCCGCCAGACGTTTCGAGCCCGGGCCTAGGTACCGCAATGGGGGCAAACTTAACGCGATTGCAGGATAGGCACGTGGTGCCATGTGTCTTACACTTAGTCGATGCGCGACCTCGCTTTCGACCGCCCTCCCTCAAACAGAAGAAGCACGACGACGGTCGATTTGGGTCCGCTTCGCGATCCGTTCGTCGCCGCTTGCGCCGATGCCGGGATCTCGCCGAGCGAAGGTCTGAGGCGGTTGATTGCTGCGTCGCTCGACTCCCAGGGCGATGCCTCTGTTGTGAGGGGAGGCACGCGCGCTCGAACTTGCGTCGGCGAGCCGCGACGTAGGGGCGATGCCGCGCAGGCGCCTTGTCGCGAGGTGCGAGGCCAGGCTGATGTCCGGCGACGGCGCGTCGTGGTGCGGCTGTCCGAGAGCGAGTGGTCGGCTGCGTCGGAGCTCGCGCAGGCGGAAGGCTTCACGCTGGCGCGGTGGATTGGTGCAGGTGTCCGCGCCCGGCTGGTCGGCGGCGCGCAGTTAGGTGAGGAAGAACTCCAGCGGATAGCCGACTCGAGCTATCAGCTGCGTGCGATCGGCCGGAACCTCAACCAGTTCGTGCGCGCGGTGAATGCCGACGCGACTGAAGCGGCGCGGATGCGCGGGCAGCTCGTTGCGGATCTATCCGAGCGAATCGACGCGCACCTTGACCTGGTGCGCCGGCTGATCGAGTCGAACATCGAGCGCTGGAAGGTCGAGGTCCGCCGATGATCTTGACCGACGAGGACGCGCTGCTGGCCATCGGTGAACGCCTGTTCGGCGCGGCGGAGCCTCGAGGCTTGAAGGCGCGAAGCGTCGGGAATAGTGGCGGGATAGCCGGATCGACAACCGGGTCACGGGAAGAGCGATCGAGCGCTGTGCGTCAGAAGCTCCAGGCGATTTCGAGGCGGTCGCCTGAGGTCATGGTCAAGGTATCTGGTACGTCGCGTGGGTTCGGGCACCTGCGTGCGCACTTCTCGTACATCTCGCGCGACGGGCAGATCGAGCTCGAGGACCAGGACGGGCAGGTGATGAACGGGCCCGACGGTTTGGCGGAGGTCCGAGCGGACTGGCAGTCGGCCTACCCCATTCCGGAGGAGCGGCGCGGTGATGAGACCGAGGGGCGAGACGTACGTCGGCGCGAGGCGTTCCACCTAGTGCTGTCGATGCCAGCCGGTACGCCGGAGGTGGCTTTGAAGCGAGCTGTGCGGGAGTTCGCTGCGGAGGAGTTCAGTGGGTATCAGTACGTGATGGCGTTGCACACGCCGACCACGGATCCTGATCCGGAGCCCTCCCCCCACCCGCATGTTCATCTCACGATCAAGGCACGTGGGCTTTCCGGAGTCCGTCTGAACCCCAGGAAGGTGGATCTTCAGCGTTGGAGGGAGCGGTTTGCTGCACGTCTTCGCGACCAGGGTCTCGATGCGAATGCAACGCGGCGTCAGACTCGGCTGCAGCGCGATCCAGGGCGTGGCCAGCGGGTGCAGCAGATGACCGGACGCGGTGTGCAACCGTCACATCCGAAGCGACGGCTCGATCCAGAGTTGGCCGTCGCGCGGAACGAGACGACCCGAGCTCGCGTTGTTGGAGATCTCGTCGCAGCGGCGGAGATCCTTGAGCGGTCTGGCGTTGAAGTTGATCGAGCACTCGCGCGGGAAGTGCGTACGAGGGTGGCTGAGTCCATGCATCAGGACCTTGAGATGCCACGTTCATCGAGCGTTGGGCCTACCCGAAAAGAGCGATAGAGATAGAAGTGCGGAGAGACATGAATTTCAGGCAGGTGGGCGGTGCTCTGCTGGACAGGGCGGTACCTTCGCTCCCCCGGCTAGTGGATGGGGCGGGCGTGTCCAAGTCTCGGGTTGGATGGATGGGACTGGGGTCGTCGTTGGTCTGCTTTTTGATGGCTTGCAGCGCCACCTCGCCGGTTTCGAGTCCGGCCGTGGTCTCCGGTTCCTGCAAGGTGTACGACCAAGGTTCGCGTGTTCGAGAGATGCAGCCGTCGCAGCTCGGGGCGCGCCTGAATCGCGTCGTCATCGAGATTGAGAGAGACCTTCGGAGCCTTCAGACTGCAGCCGCCTACATTGGGTCGCAGGGGCCTGCCAGCTTTGAACGCCAACGCACCTCGCTTGTCAGCAAGCTCGACGCAGAAAAGCAGGCCGCTGGGGTTTGCTTTCCGGACACCTTGTTCGGTTCCCAGCTTCAAGAGGCGTACGCGAAGATTCAATCGATTGATGCGAGCGCGGCTAGAGACATTCGTAGTTGGAACGACAACCAATCGTGGCTCGCGCGAGGCAGATCGCTTGCTGAGAGCATTGCCCCTGAAGTGCGCTCGCGAACCTCGGGTTCTACACGGGTAACACTCGAGTCGGCGCGTGAGTCTCGGGGCATGACCTATGTTGAGGTTCGGGTAACGAACGTCAGTACCTCAGCGCTTGTCAGGCTCAATTCGATCCGTGTGTTCAGCAGCGACAGGGTTACGTCGGACGGCCGAGCTGTGGTTCTCGGGGCAGGTAGTTTGCCAATTGGGTTAGCGATTCGCGACAACAACGGGAATGATCTTCGACTTGCCAAGATCGAGCCGGAGATATTCGGAGAGACGGCCCCTCCCCTCAGGCCGGGTGACTCTGTAGTGATCCGTGGTGAGTTCACCGGATCGTTTCCGGATGTCGCGGAGACGATTCGGCTCAGCGTACTTCCCGAATTGCTTGGTGTCAGGGAAGGGGTATCTATTGCTATCGACAGAGCTCGACTGCGGGAGACCGCACCGATGGCGAGGCCGTAGATTGCCAGCGTGGTTGCTTTCGATCTTTCCCAGCCGGTGTGTGCTCAGAGCTGAGGTCTGGGTCAACGCTCCTTCCGTTCGGATGTCGACAGTTGGTTCTCAGGGCGCGTAAGTATCTCGAGTGGGACTTGAACGTCCCGTGCGGACAAAATGCGGCCTTGGTCCAGGCTCTTCTGAACGGCGTCCCGGAGTAGTCCGCCAAAGCGCGCCAGGACGGCGGGTGTCGGCTTGTACTGCTCGGAGAAGTCTTGTGTCGCTGCCTCGATGCTTGCGTATACGTCCCTGAGAGCGGGGTAGCGCATGGTCGCGGCGCTGGGCGTTAGCCGCTCGAATGCGAGTGCGCGCAGCGGACGAAGGGAACTGCGAAAGAGATGCTCGAGGGAGGGGTTGCCCTCCAATCGATCCAGGGTTGCGGTGGCCAATTGAAGCGCCCGTTCACCGCGGACGTGAGGCAGCGCCTGGCGTAGAACTGCCACGTCGCGTGCGATGTACAGGCGGTCTCGCTGCTGTGGTGAGCCAGAGAGCTTGTCCCAGTCGAAGTGATGTTCGCTCTCGTCCGCGAGCTGCGTGAAGAAGAAGCGGAGCGTTCGACTGTTCCCTTCGTGAAAGGGGTGCAGGTAGTCGAGCCGGGCGTAGAGGCTTGAGAGCTCGGTTGCGAGGTGGTCGCGAGGGAGCGACCGTAGGCCGTAGATGTCCACGGCCGAAAGTTCTCGATTTAGCCGACTTCGCGCGCCGTCATCCATCGCCGAGTACGGGACATACAGACGCGTCGGCACCGTCTCGAGTTGGCGATGTTTGATCCAGTCGGCGCCCTGCCCGGTCGCAGGCCTGTATTGGCCTGGATAGTGTTCGGGAAGTCCCTTGCGGGGGAGGTCCTGGAAGATGTGGCGATGGATCGCCCGGAGGTGCGTCTCGTCGAACGCAGGATCGGGTGGCCGGCTGTGCAGTTCGGCGAGGCGGACCCGAACGTAACGGGCTTCGAGCTCGCGCCGATCGTCGTCAGACTGCGGGCTTGTCCGGGTGTCGCTCATCAAGCCACCGCAGCATGTCGGCGATGCTGATTTCGCCGGCGATGTATCGGGCGTTCAGTTGCTCGAACTCCTGCGATGCGACGAACCCCTCGAGCTCGACGTTCGCTTTCGCTGCGGTCGCCCAGCGCTGACGGTCGAAGCGAGCGAGCTCCTCTTCAGGAGTCGGGGTCGTGGTGGTCGGGGAAGTCATCGTCGTTGCTGGGTCGGGTCCCGGGTGGCTAATGGGCGTTGGCTGCCCTGCCCCGCTGTCAAAGGAAGACGTCAACAGCCACATTGAAGCGCTGTGCGAGCGCCTTTGCAACGTCGCGGCTAATTGAGCGATGCCCGTTGAGGATGGCGGAGACGTTTGGCTGAGCGATCACGTCGCCGAGATCCGATTGCTTGAGGCCTTGCTGATCCATCAGGTATCGCAAGACCTCGCGCGGCTCGGATCGCGGGATCGCGAAATGGTCACTGTCGTAGCCTTCGATCTGGTCTCCGATCAAGGCAAGTACCGGCGCGAGCGGGTGCGACTCGTTGTCACCGACCACGTCGAGCAGTTGGTTCATCAGACCCACCATCTGGTCGTAGTCGGCGTCCGAACGGATCGGGCGTACGGGCACTTCCGCGACGAACGCATTCCATCGTTCTGCGGCGCGCTGAGTATCGAAGTCGGTGACGTTCATCGTCTGCCTCGTCTGTAGTCGTCGCACCAGCGGTCGTAGTCCGCGTGGGTCATGACGCCGCGGATGTAGATCCGGCGGGCGTCGTAATGGATCACCGCAATCAGCCTGTAGTTGTTCCCGCCGACGTTGAAGACGGTATAGGGCGACACATAGTCAGCTGATCGGAACGTTCGGCGAAGATCGTTGAAGTCGTCGAAGACGGTGGCTTCCGCGATCGAATGCCAATGCCGAAGCACACCTTCAGCAGCTGGATGCACCCGCCAGAAGTCGCGGAGCATGCGCAGGGAGATGATGTGCATAGGTGACAGGATATGGGATGCCGAAGCTCATATCAAGCTGATATTGATGGACGGCAGGTCGGGGAGGGTTGGACGAGACGCGTGACTGCCGGAAGGTCGTCACCCCGAACTGCCGTGGGTTGGCAGGCGGTGGCTGAGAGCTTTCTATTCGCGCTCACGAAAACACAAGTCCCTGTTTCATAAGGACTTTGTTTTACAAACTCTCAGGTTTCGTCGTCTGCGAGGGCTCGAAGGATCTTGTCGAGCTGCTCTTGCGCCTTGATTCGCTCAGCTTCGCTGCGGAACTCGATCCGAAGTGACGTCCCGCGCGACACGTACTGGCAGTACTGCGCACGGCCGGAGCGAATCTTGACGGTCGACGCGGACGGAGGGGCGGGGCGGTCGGCGGCGGGCGTGATTCGTCCGGCATGCCGGATCGCTTCCTTCTGTGTCAGCTTGCCCTGCGCTAGCAGATCGACCGCCTCGATCACCGCGGCTGCCTTGCCGGCCTGCGCAAGCCTGGCGAGCTCGTAGGCGCAGCGCATTCCGATGCAGTCGGGCTTCGCTCGAATGGATTCCAGCGTTGCTTGCGGAAGATCTCCGAATGCGAACAGCTGGGACAGCATGGCCTCGGAGACACCCGCCTCCTTGGCTAGAACCTTCTGAGTTACTCCCGTACGCTCCTGTTCGGCTCGAAAGCCAATGTACTTCTCGTAGTCGGGCAGCGAGGGCTGCAGCAAGTTCGCGTAGAAGGCTGACCGGTCGACCTTCTCCTCGTCGATGTCGAGCACGACGACCGGGATCTGGTTTCGTCCCAGCGCGCGGAAGGCCGCCACTCGGTTGTGGCCGGAAACGATCTCGAAGCGTCCGTTCGCTCGGCGCTTGACCGCTACCGGATGCACGAGCGGGTTGTTGGCCAGGTTGGCCTTGAGTTCCTCGAATTGCTCGTCCGTGAGGCGTCGGCGCCGGCTCGCAACCTCATCCAACTGATCCAGCGACACCTCCGTCGGCTGGGACTCGAGCTGGCGCTCCACCTCGGCTGCGCGTGCCTCCGCCTTCTTGGCACGCTCGTTCAGCGCGTCGATCGTCGGTTGCATGAAGGCAGTAGCGCCTGGCGCTGTGACCGGGCGTGCTGCCCGTCCATCGCCAGCGGCTGCGGCTTTGGGAATGCTTGCGAGCGCCTGGTCGCTCTTCGACTTGAGGTCTTTGAGGCTCATTTCGTGTTCACTCCCCAGACCGACGTCACCACCGACTGGTCGATCATCTCGACGAAACGATCGTAGGCATCGCGGATCTTCGCGTAGGTCTTCATGGCGCCCTCGTAGCGGGCGATGTCGTACACCGTTTGAAACTGCACCGCACCGACCGTGCTGACGGGGCTCTTAGGTATTTCAACTGGCAGGACGTATTGCCCGTATGTCCGGATGATCCAGTCCCGTACCACCGACGCGGAAAAGAGCTGAGAGTCCACCCTCGACAGCAGGACGCGCATGAATGCGAAGTCCTTGTCATAGCCGCGATTGCTCTTGAGCGCGCCCAGGGTCTCTGACAGCAGGCTCCAGAACGCTACTGAGGACGCGTAGTCGAGGTTCTCCGGGGGGATGGGCATCAGCAGCCCGTCGGAGGCAATCACTGCGTTCACCGCCAGATAGGAGAGGGCGGGTGCGGTGTCGAAGATGATGACGTCGTACTCTTCCCGCAGGGGCGCGATCGCCTGGTTCAGGATGTCCCACCAGGCGATGTCTGGATCGCGCGAGTGGATGGGAAGAAAGATCTCGGCGTTGAACAGGTGGGGTGCCGCAGGGATCAGATCGAGACCGTCCCAGTAAGTGTCCTGAACCGCGTACCTCAAGTCCTTGGGTGCGTCGGCGAGGGGAGGGTAGGTGATCGGGCCAACCGTGTGCTCCTCCATGACTTCGGCCGCGGGAAGCAGGCCGGTTAGGGTTGTTGCTGAACCCTGAGGATCGAGGTCAACCAGCAGAACACGCCGGCCGCGAAGAGTCAGTCCTTGCGCCAGGTTGAAGGCCGTGGTCGTCTTCGTGGACCCTCCCTTGAAGTTCACTACGGCGATCGTCGCACCGCGAACGCCGGCAGGGCGCTGCGGGAAATGTCCCAACTGTGCGATCCACGTGCGAGCTTCCGCGAGCGTGAACGTGCGGCGCTTTCCGTTACCCTCGTGGGTCCCGGCGGGAAGATCGCCCCGCTTGGCAAGGTAGGGCACCTGCGTCGCCTCGATCCCGCACAACGCAGCCAATTGTGCGCCGCTGAAGCGGGGAGGGTTCTTGCGCGGATGCGGCTCGAGCATCTTTGCGCGAAGCCCGTCGAGCACATTCGTGGCGTTGCTCGCCAATTCATTCAGGGCATCCAGCGAAAATCGCTGCGCGCCAGGCATCAACAGGTTGTCGTACACGGGCTTCTTCTGGTAGTTTCGAGGTCGAAGCGAATTCTGCGCTCGACCTCGAACTTCGGCAATCAAATCGAAGTTCCGTGGTCCTCCTGGCTCCAGATGTTCTGGATTTGCCTGTTTTGTCCCATGCAACGTCTCGAGCGGATGGAAAGCCGCTGTAGGTGACCGTCCATGGGACATTGGCGTCGTCCGAGCGCTGCGCTCGCTGCCCGCCTGTCCCGGCCGTATCTCCGGGTCGCGAGGACCATTTCGGGGTCGAAACCCTCGTCGGGAGCTCGCGAAGCAGGTCTCAGGACGCCTCAGGTGACCGTCTATGGGTAGCGCGGGCGACCAGTAGCGAAGATTGTCGCCCCCGCGCTGCCGCGATGAGCGCCAACTAGGCCAAATGGGTGACCACTTATGGGATAGGCCAAACGATCTAGCGCCGAAGGGCGTTCTTGGGTCGTTCCTGCCCCTGAAAGCCCCACCATCGACTCTGCGATCGGTCGCTGCAGCGGTCTCGACCTTGAACAGGATGCTCGGCAAGGCTGGGTATCGGTCGCTTCAGGTGACCGTTCATGGGAGCCACCCGCCGAGACCGCCAAACCTGGAA
>JADCJL010000073.1 GCA_020247055.1 Acidobacteriaceae bacterium
CAATACCCTCGGCGGCGCCCTCTCCCTCCGCACCAAAGACGGCCATACCCACCCCGGCTCCACTCTCACCCTCAGCGGCGGCTCCTTCGGCCGAAAAATCGGCGAATTCGAACACGGCGGCAGCCTCGCCAACGGCTTCCACTGGTTCACCGGCGGCCAGCTCTTCTTTGAGGACGGCTGGCGCGACCACTCGCCCACCAGTGTCCGCCAGCTCTTCTCAAAAATCGGCTACCAGCGCCAGCGCACCGCCATCGGCCTCTCCATGGCCTACGCCAATAACGCCCTCATCGGCAACGGCCTCCAGGATATCCGCCTCCTCGAGCAGGACTTCCGCAGCATCAACACCAAACCCGACTTCACCGGCAACCGCTCCCCCTTCCTCAATCTCACCCTCCAACACGCCTTCTCCTCCCGCCTCACCCTCTCCTCGAACGCCTACTTCCGCCACATCCGCACCCGCTCCGTCAACGGCGACATCAACGAAGACTCCCTCGACCAATCCGTCTATCAGCCCAACGCCGCCGAACGCGCCGCCCTCGCCGCCGCCGGATACACCGGTTTCCCGCTCAGCGGCGAATCCGCCGCCAACACCCCCTTCCCCAAATGGCGCTGCATCGCCAATGTCCTGCTCGTCGATGAGCCCGCCGAAAAGTGCAACGGCCTCCTCAACCGCGGCATCTCCCACCAGCGCAACTACGGCCTCTCCGGCCAGCTCTCCTTCGCCGCCGCCCGCCATCAATTCACCATCGGCGCCGCCTACGACGGCAACAGCGTCGGCTTCTCCCAATCCACCGAACTCGGCTACCTCACCCCCGACCGCGGCGTCACCCCCCTCGGCGCCTTCGCCGATGGCGTCACCGGCGGCGAGGCCGACGGCGAACCCTTCGACACCCGCGTCAACCTCCGCGGCCGCATCCACACCGGCAGCCTCTTCCTCACCGATACCTTCCACCTCGGCCGCCTCCACCTCACCGCCTCCGGCCGCTTCAACCAAACCGTCATCGACAACCTCGACCTCATCCGCCCCACCCCCGGCACCGGCTCCCTCACCGGCCGCCACACCTTCCGCCGCTTCAACCCCGCCATCGGCCTCACCTACCGCTGGCTCTACGCCAGCTACACCGAAGGCAGTCGCGCCCCCACCTCCATTGAACTCGGCTGCGCCGACCCCGCAGCCCCCTGCCGCCTGCCCAACTCCATGGCCGGCGACCCCCCGCTCAAACAAGTCGTCACCCGCACCGTCGAAGCCGGCCTCCGCGGCGGCGGCGAATCCAACTTCCGCTGGAACGCCGGCTGGTTCCGCTCCGACAACCGCGACGACATTCTCTTTGTCGCCTCCGAACAGGTCAGCTACGGCTACTTCCGCAACTTCGGCAAAACCCTCCGCCAGGGCCTCGAAGCCGGCGCCACCGCCCGCATCCGCCGCGCCACCCTCAGCGCCAATTACACCCTCCTCGACGCCACCTTCCGCAGCCCCGAAGAGGTCAACGGCGAAGCCAACAGCTCGAACGACGACGAGTTCATCGAAATCGAACCCGGCAACCGCATCCCCCTCATCCCCCGCCACCTCACCAAGCTCTCCGCCGATCTCCAACTCACCGCCAAACTCCTCGTCAACACCGGTCTGGTCGCCACCTCCCGCTCCTACGCCCGCGGCAACGAAAACAACCAGCACCAGCCGGATGGCACCTTCTTCGTCGGTCGCGGCGACTCACCCGGCTACGCCGTCGCCCACCTCGGCGCCCGCTACGACCTCACCCCCCGCCTCCAGCTCTTCGGACAAATCAACAACCTGTTCGACCGCCGCTACTATACCGGCGGCCAGCTCGGCCCCGCCGGCTTCACTCTCCAGGGCAACTACGTCGCCCGTCCCTTCCCGGCCGTCGACGGCGAGTTCCCCGTGCGCAACTCCACCTTCTACGCCCCCGGCGCCCCCCGCGGCCTCTGGGGCGGTCTCCGTTTCCGTTTCTAACCATCGGACGAGCAGCCTTCAACCCGGGCAGCCCGCTTGCCCCGGGGCGCCCAGCACCGTTCCCCTCCCCTGCCGCCCCCAATCCCAACAGCGCTATGCTGTCGGGGTGACCCACCCCCGCCACCGGCTGCCCGCACTCGCGCTACCTGCCACCGCCATGATGCTCGGCTGGGGCCTCCGCGGCTTCATCGGCGGCGGCCCCTTCGGCGCCATGATCCCCGGCGCCATGGTCGTCCTCGCCCTCGCCGTCCTCTATCCCCGCCGCGACTGGACCCTCCCGGCCGCCTTCGGCGCCATTGGCGTCGGCTTTGGCGGCGAGATGACCTACGGCCAAACCGTCGGCTTCATCGTCAAGCCCGAAACCTTCTGGTGGGGGTTCCTCGGCCTCGGCCTGAAGGGTGCCATCTGGGGCGCTCTCGCCGCCCCCGTCATCCTGCTCGGCCTCCGCCCCACCGGCCGGACGGTCGCCCTCGCCGCCGGCGCCATGATCCTGGCCACCGGGGCCGGCTGGAAGCTGATCAACGAGCCGAAGCTGATCTACTTCTCGAACCTCCTCGACCGTCCCCGCCCCGAAATCTGGGCCGGCTTTCTCTTCGCTGCTCTCGCTCTCGCCGCTCTCGGCGGCCCGCTGGCCCGCCGTTGGGCTGCCCTCGCCTTTCTCGGCGGTTTCGTCGGTTTCGGGGTGGGGGGAGCCATCCAGGGCCTTGGCCGCATCTACGCCCCCACCTGGAACCTGCACTGGTGGAAGTACATGGAGTTCTTCTTCGGCTACTGCTTCGGCTTCGCCCTCGCCTGGGCCGCGGCCCGCACGGACCTGTCGACCATGCCCGATCCCGCCCCCGCCCCCGCCCCGCCCGCCTGGCTCGAGCTACCGGTAGCCGCGCTGATGGCCGCGGCCCTGTTCGCGGTGGCTTGGCACGTGGAGCTCCGCTTCGCCTATCTCCTGGGCGGCAGCCTGCTGCTCGTTGTCCTGACGCGCTATCGCTGGCTCGCCCGCCATGCGGCCTACAGCGTCACCTTTGCGGCCGTGGCCTTCGACCTCGCCCGTTACTGGAGCAAGGAGTACCAGCGCGGCCCCGCCGAACCCGCCTACGCCGTCGCCGGCCTCGCGGCCTTCGCCTTCGCCTGCGTGGTGAGGAAGTGGGACGGCCAACCCGCCCGCCTGCTCCATCTCCTCATGTGGAGCTGTGTCGCCGATGCCATCGTCAAGTTCGCCATCCACCCCGACGGCCTCCGCAACCTCCTCGACCACATCGCCCTCGCCTTCGTCCTCATGGCCATCGCCGTCACCCGGATGATCGCCCGCCAGACCCCGGTCCACAAGACGGTAGAGATCCGTCAACCCGTCCGATAACTCCCCCGCCACGTCCGGAAAACTGTCCATCCTCCATAAATGGTTCCGCCCGCCCTCCCTCGCCTTACGCGGAAAGGCGGAACGCCCCCGAGTCCATTCCCTCGCTCCGCTAACAATGGCTCTCCCGCGCAGAACGCTGCCTCGGTCAATGGGTAAAGGCCGCTGTCATTACCCCCGGCCGACTCCCACATCGCCTTTTACCGGACGGGTGTAAACGCCCCGCGAAGCGGAAATCGGCCGGCAAGACCCTTCTCCGAACCTTCGGCCAGTAGCTCCCGCTCCACCCGCCACGCCCGGTCGGGATATCACCCCAGCCTGCAGACCAGGAATACTCCCTCCGCCACCGGACGACCAGTAACCGATACCCAACCCCGCGCCGGTCAACTCTTCCTACTCCCCGCCAAAAACGAACTTACGCCCGTACCCCCGTCCCGCCAACAATTGAATCCTCCTTCCCATTCTCCCCCGCCAAACCAAGCCCCAAAATAGTGAGAATCGTACTGGTTCCGCGCCCACCGCCACTGCAGTCCCCGCACTGGCTCTCTTACTCACGCGGAAACTCTACGGGAATAGCAGCCTATCTCCCTACGGACCTATCAAGTAAAGAAACTATCATGCACTCCCTACTTGCGCCATGTCGCGTCGCCGCTCCGTTGATCCTTCTCTCGGCCGTCGCCGCCCTGTTCGCCCAACCCGCGAAGCTCGCCCCGGATCTCGCTAATCTCGATCCGAACGACTCCATCGACGTCATTATCCAACTCGAAGACACCCCCGCCCCCCGCCCCGGCGGCCCCCGCCCCCGCCCCCTCGGCGCCCTCAACCTCTCCTCCCTCCGCCCTGTCCAGGAACTCCCCCTTCTCAACGGCCTCGCCGCCCGCCTCCCCGGCGCCGCGCTCGCCGCCCTCGCTCAGGACCCCCGCGTCAAATACATCTCGCCCAATCGCCCCCTCTCGGCCTCTCTCCAAAACGCCATCCCCGCCGTCAACGCCCTCGCCGCCCAGGCCTCCGGCTTCGACGGCCGCGGCATCTCCATTGCGGTTATCGATAGCGGCGTCAATGAACATCTCGACCTCCGCGACGCCTCCTGCAACGCCACCCGCATCCTCTACCGCCAAAACTTCGCCCCGGCCGATTCCCCCGGCCGCGACGGAGCCGGTTCCTCCCCCGATCTCTTTGGCCACGGCACCCACGTTGCCGGTATCCTCGCCGGCAATGGCAAATGCTCCAACGAGAATAAAGGACTCCTGCTCATCAAAGACGTCCCCGCCCCCCAAACCAGATTTGTCGGCGTCGCCCCCGCCGCCAACATCATCGACCTCCGCGCCCTCAACAGCGACGGTCAGGGCACAGACGCCTCCGTCATCGCCGCCATCAACCGCGCCATCGAACTCAAATCCCAGTACAACATCCGCGTCATCAACCTCTCCCTCGGTCGCCCCGTCAAGGAGTCCTACACCAAAGACCCCCTCTGCCAGGCCGTCGAACGCGCCTGGAACGCCGGCATCACCGTCGTCGTTGCCGCCGGCAACCGCGGACGCCTCCTGTCCGTCACCGGCAAAGACGGCAAAACCTACCAGATCAATGGCTACGGCACCATCGGCTCCCCCGCCAACGACCCCTTCGTCATCACCGTCGGCGCCATGAACGACTCCGCCACCCCGGACCGCCGCGACGACGTCATCGCTTCCTACAGCTCCAAAGGCCCCGCCGGCATCGACCGCATCGTCAAGCCCGACCTCCTCGCCCCCGGCAATCGCCTCCTCTCGGCGAACGGCCCCACCGTCTCCTACTTCCTGCCGAAAGGTCCCTGCTCCTCCTTCGGCGGAACTGGCATCGGCTGCTTCGGCGGAAGCTTCCTCGAAGCCAATTTCCCGCAGAACCGTACCCGCATCGCCGACAACAAGAGCATCCATAAAAACGCGTGGCTCACCGGCAGCTATATCGAACTCAGCGGTACCAGCATGGCCACCCCCATCGTCGCCGGCGCCGCCGCCCTGCTCTCCCAGAAGTTTGGACCCTCCCTCACCCCCGACTCCATCAAGGCCAAGCTCATGAAGTCCGCCACCAAGAACTTCCCCACCAGCAGCACCGTCGACAGGCCCGCGCGCACCGTCTATTACGACATGTTGAGCGTCGGCGCCGGCTACCTCGACATCATGGCCGCCCTCAACAACCCCGACACCGCACCCGCCGGAAAATCCGCCCTCTCGCCCAGGGTTTACAGCACCTGCGGAACCGCCCTCGGCCGTGAGTGCGTCAAAATCACCCACCTCACCGGCTCCCTCTTCTCCTCCACGACCACCAACACCAACACGAATCCATGGACCAACCAGTCCGTCTGGGGCGGTACCATCCTCAGCGGCAACAGCCTACTCTGGGGCGATAGCCTCGTCTGGGGCGACAGCCTCCTGTGGGGGGATGCCCGCACCTCCGGATTGAGTCTGCTCTGGGGCGACAGCCTCCTGTGGGGCGATAGCCTCCTCTGGGGCGACAACACCACCGTCCAGTCCCTTGCGGTGCTCGGCCTCGGGGATCAGTAACCCACTCCCCAATCCACGCCAACCCGGCGCGCCCTGCTCCCCCGCAAGGCGCGCCGTTGGTCTTACTCCCCACCAAAAACGAACTCACTCCCGCGCTCTCGTCCCGCCGAAAAGAGACCATCCTTACCGTTCTTCCCCGGCCCGCGCCCGCCGCCGCCCTCCAGCGGTTCGCCATCCACCCAGACGGCCTCGCCTTCGTCCTCAGGGCAAACGCCGTCACCCGAGTGTTCGCCCAGGTCGACGTTCGCCCCGCCCCGGCGCCCTGACCGTAACCGCTCGACCGCTTCAGCGAATCCATCTCCGAATCCCTCGCCCCTCCGTCGCGTCCCGCTCTGGCTGCGCGCCGCTTAGGTGGGAGGTCAGGTCCGACCAGGTCGATGCGGGTAAGGGCCTTGGCGTGGGTATCGGCGATTTCCTCAGACGGAAACCTCTTGAGGAGCCCGCCGATCGCCACAGCGTGCTCGGCGCAGCGACCGGGGTCCGGCTCCCGCCCAAGGTCGCTCGAAAGACCGCCTCGGCGAGCAGTGGGGCTGTCTCCTGGCTCGGCGCCTGCCCATCAAATAGCTCCTTCGGTGGACACTGCCGCAACCCCGCGAATCCTCTCCGCCAAGACCAACAGCACACTCCCTCTCCGGAGATGCGCCTACGCTTCCATTACCTTTTGCTCGCTGGCCAGCGCAAACCTTTATCACCAAGGCCGGGCACTTACGATCATTCGCGCAAAAAACAATCCCCGCGCATCTTTCGGCCTCCTCCAAATTCCCGTTTCTCCCAGCGGCCTCCGCTAGAGCAAGGTGCTTGTTCGCAATCTCCGCCAGTTTCGATTCGACTTCCTTTTGCGGCAGATAGTGAGCATTGGATTCCAAGTCAACGAACATCGGATGGCCCGCCCGCCCCGAAATCGGCTCGGAGAGCTATGTCCGTTCCCCCGCTGCCTCCAGCGCATCGGCCTTCGCCCGAGTAACAGTTTTCTCAAAAGCGCACAGGCCGAAGCGAGTCCGTTGTGCGCGGTCCTCAGAACTACGGAACGCCCTGGCCGCAGAACAAGACGAAGACGAAGAGCAAGAGCCATAATGGAAACAATGGCGACCGTCCACATGAGCGAAGCCGAATTGGCTCGCGATCTCCATGCCGTGCTGGCCAAAGTGCAGCAAGGCGTCGAGGTCGTCATCGAGCAAGATCACCGGCCCATCGCCGTGCTGAAATCGTCCGTGCCCGCCCGCCCTGGCCGCAAGCTGAGCGAGTGCATCGCCCTGGCGAAGGCCTACGAAGCCAAGCTCGGCTACGCGCCCATCCCGGACGAGGACTTCGCCAAGGACGTGCAAGCGGGCATCGACTCGCGCCGCGACTCGTTCGAGCCGCCCGCATGGGACTAGTCCTCGACTCCAGCGTGCTCATCGCGGCGGAGCGGGAAAAGCGCCCGGTCAGCCAGCTTCTCGCGTCGCTTTCCGCCGAGCACTCCGAAACCGAGTTCCTGCTCTCTTCCATTTCCGTGATGGAACTGGAGCACGGCTGGCACCGCGCCAACACACCCGAAGCCGCCGCCAAGCGCCGCCGTTATCTCGATGAAGTGCTGGCCGTCCTGCCGGTCGAACCGTTCACGCGTGAGATGGGCCTGCTGGCCGCCAAGATCGATGCTGACATGAAGAAGGTGGGCTTGGTCATCGCGACCGCCGATCTGCTGATCGGCATCACGGCGCTGCATCTCGACTACGCCATCGGGACCCGCAACGTCCGCCACTTCAATAGGATCCCCGGCTTGAAGGTCCTTCCTCTTTAGCCGCCGCTGGCCTACATCCAGCTTCCAAGCGCACAGGCCGCGCAGGCCCGGCACCAACG
>JADCJL010000074.1 GCA_020247055.1 Acidobacteriaceae bacterium
CCCTGGTCCCCGGCACCGATCACTCCGTCTTCACGGTCCACGCCCTGGTTGATATCGGCCGACTGGCCGTTGAACCGAACCTGGATCTCGCAGCGCTCGGGGTCGATGCCGGTGGCGCTGTCGCGGTAGCCGGCGTCGCGCAGGACGTCAGACACGATCGTCACCGCTCGCTCGCGGACGGCGCGGAAGGTCTCCGGGCGGCGGGTCTTGAACTCGCCCGCGACCACCACGCATTGATCGGCCAGCAGGGTTTCGCAGGCCACGCGGGCCGACGGGTCGTGGCGCAGGAACTCGTCGAGCACCGCATCCGAGATGCGGTCAGCCAACTTGTCGGGGTGGCCCTCGGAGACCGACTCCGAGGAGAACAGACCATTGCGAACAGACATCACACACTCCTCTTTAGCCGCTTTGACGATGTGTCGGGGGCGGCAAGCTGGATCAAATCCCCCCGGTCCTCGGCTCGGAAGCGGGCTGACCAGGCCCTGTGGATCATTTCAGCAAGATCAGTTTCGGCACCGCGTCGGCCCCGCTCCAGACGAAGCCGTTCTGCTCCAGCCTCGCGCAGAGGGTCTTGGCCGCCTCCAGCGTCAGGCCGAAGACCAGGAAGCTCGGCTCTCCGGCCCAGCCGTTGGACGGATGCTGGCCGATTCCGTCGGCGAACGACAGGCTGCGGGACCGTAGCTCGGCGGCCAGAGTTCCCTGCCGGAGTTCGTTCTCGACGGTGGTCAGCTCGGCGCTGTAAGGGTTGGAGGCCGTGATGAAGGCGCTGCAATCTGCCCGATGCCGGCGGTGAGCCAGCGCCAGCGCCGGATTGGGCTGGTCGATGATCAGCGTCAGTTCGAGCCCTGGCGCCTTGTAGTGGGTCTCGCGGTAGGCCTGGATCAGGCCCGGCGGGAGCGTCGAGTCAGAAAACAAAAAACCCTCCGTTTCACGGGAGGGCCGACGCTTACCCGCTTGGTTGCCCTGTCGGGCCACATCCGCATAAGCGCTTCCACCTTGCCCGGGTGGGCAGGTTGGCGTGGGCGTCGGCCCAACTCTGGATGTTAAGACCCATTGTATCCGAATCTTCAGTGCACTCAAGCTCACTTGGTGAGCCTCCCGCTGGTTAGCCTGCAGCGGGCTCTGTTGGTTCAATTTGGACTGGTTTACCCTGGCCTCCACTATACTGGCGCGATCCGGAGGAAGCCGATGACGCCCGTCCTAGAGCCAGCGATGACCGTCAGGGAGGTTGCGACATTCCTGAACGTCGATGAGAAGACGATTTACCGCCTTGCCCAAAAGGGGGAACTGCCAGGGTTCAAGGTTGCAGGCGCATGGCGATTCCAGCGCGCAGACATCCAGCGATGGATCGACGCACGCAAAGGGCCGAGTGCCGCTGGAGACGAGGCCAAGGGACGGCCGTCTGAAGGTGAGACATGAGTCGCCCGAACCGATTAAGCCCTGTTTCGAGCGACCACTGCCTGCCACCACGGAATACAAGAACCTGCGACGGAGTAACGCGATGCTCTTAACTGTCAAACAAGCCTGCGCCCTCAACGAAGGCGCACTCAACATCCGCATCAGCGATGGCATCGAGCGTGTCGATGAGGAAACCCAGAGCATCGACGACGGTCGCTTGTTCCTCAAGCACTCCTACCTGACGAAGGGGATGGTCGAGTTGGTCCAGGAGGGCTTCAAGCGCCTTTCTGGCGGGCTCGGCGGAAAGCCTGTCTTCCGGCTGAAGCAAGCCATGGGTGGCGGTAAGACCCACTTGATCAAGACCATGGCGTTCCTGGCCCGGCACGAGCCGCTGCGGTCGGAGTTCTTCAGCGAGGCCGCCAGCCGCTACAAGTTCGGCGCTGCAAAGGTCACGTTCTTCAACGGCCGGGAACAGCCGGACGACTACTTCTGGGGTCGAATCGCCTCCCAGCTGGGGCATGAGAGCTTTTTCGAACCGGGCGTGAAGGCACCGGGCGAGAACCACTGGACTGATCTCTTCAACAAGATCGACGCGCCAGCGCTGATCCTTCTGGACGAGATGCCCACGTACTTCGCGTACTACAAGACGCAGCCAATTGGGGGGGGCACGGTAGCGGACGTCGCAGGCCGCGCGTTCGCCAACATGCTCACCGCGGCGATGGCTCGCAAGAACATCTGCGTCGTAGTGTCGGATCTGGAAGCGTCCCACGCCGAGGGAACGCAGATCATCAACTCCGCACTGGAGAACGCTCGCAAGGAGCTGAGCCGGGTCGAGTTCAACATCACGCCGGTCGACTTGGCTGGTGACGAGACGTACGCGATCCTCAAGAAGCGGCTCTTCGCGAGCCTGCCGGACGCCAACAAGATCGGCCACCTAGCCCAGATGTACGCGAAGTGCATCGAGCAGGCGCAGAAGTCGCGAACGATCGACCAGCAGAAGACGCCCGAGCAACTGGCGATGGAGGTCGAACAGACCTATCCCTTCCATCCGCAGATGAAGAACTTGTTCGCCTTGTTCAAGGAGAACAAGGAGTTCCAGCAGACACGGGGCCTGATGGAGCTCGCTTCGAGGTTGCTGAACTCCGTCTGGTCTCGAAAGGCTGACGACGTTCTCTTGATCGGGCCGCAGCACTTCGACCTCAGCATCGACGAGGTTCGGGAAAAGGTCATCTCCATCTCCCGCCTGGAGGATGCTGTCGCTCGCGACATCTATTCCAAGGAAGGCGGAGCCCACGCGCAGGTCATTGATGCCAACGCAGGCAGCGATTGCGCCACCCAGGCTGCGAACCTGCTGCTGATTTCCAGTATGTCAACCGCCGTGAATCCCGTGAAGGGGCTTACCCGATCAGAGGCGCTCGAATGCCTGGCATCCCCTCTGGCGGACCTTAGCTTCTTCGAGGGTGCCATTGAGTCGTTGCAGAAGTCCGCCTGGTACCTTCACAAGACGACGGAAGGCCGGATCTACTTCGACAAAATCGAGAACCTGACCAAGATGCTTGTCGGCATGGCCGAGCGTGCACCGGAGCCGAAGGTCAAGGAACTGGTGGCATCGCGTCTGAAGCAGATGTTCGAGCCAAAGCGCAAGTCTGCGTACAGCAAGGTCCTCGCTCTGCCATTGATTGACGAAATTCAGGCGGACGTTCAGGCGGGCCGAGTCCTGGCCATCGTGCCGCCGGACTCATCACTGCCGCCGGAAGAAGTGGTCAAGCTCTTTGATGGCCTGACTCGAAAGAACAACCTTCTCATCCTTTGCGGTGAGCGTTCGTTCGAAATGGACAAGCTGTGGGAAGCCGCCAAGATGGTGTACGCGGCCGGCCAGGCGGAAGCGCAGCGGCGCGTGGAGCGCGGGGGCCCTCAGTGGGAAGAGTTCGAGGACCTGAAGAAACAGTTCGAGCTGACCTTCACTGGAGTCGTGAAGACGCTATTCGACAAGCTGCTTTTCCCATTCCAGACGCAGAACACGCCCCCGAAGCTGCAGCCCCGCAACTTGGAGCAGAGCGGCGACACAAACGACGGCGAAGCGCGCATCGAGGCCACCCTCACCAAGGACCCCATCAAGCTTTACCTCGACTGGCAGGATCCCACCAAATTCTCGGGCGTGAAGTCACGCGTCGAGCGCCTGTTCGGACCACAAGACGACGTTGCGTGGGCTGACATCAAAGACAAAGCCCAGACCGACTGCTCGATGTACTTCTTGCCGTCTGGGGACCTTGAGAAGATCAAGACCCGCGCAATCAACGAAGGGCTCTGGGAAGACCTGGGCAATGGCTACGTCACGAAGAAGCCCAAGCCCAAGCAGGCTGGCGTGCAAGTCACACCGGTAGGAAAGATGCAGGACGACGGCTCCACCGTTCTGCAGATCGGCATCATCAACGCCAGCCCCGACACGACCAGCGTGCATTACGCCGAGGACGGTGAAGTCACTGAGGCCAGCCCGAAGCTGAACGACGACAAGCTGACGACGAAGGCACTTCGGGTCGCGTTCCTCGCTGTCGACCATTCAGGTAGGACGCAAAAGGGGGCTCCCTACGTCTGGCCCAACAAGCTGATGATCCAGTGGGAGATCGCTCCCGGGGCGCAAGGCAAGCGCGTTGTCACGCTGAAGGCTCTCCCGCGTGCCGACGTTGTTCGATACACCCTCAATGGTGCCGAGCCGCGAAACGGCGTCGACTACAGCTCGCCGTTCACTGTTGGGCCCGAAGCAGCCATGCTGCTGGTGTTTGCCGAAGCCAGCGGTCTCGAAGCCAAGGCCGACTTCCGCATTCCGCAAGCTGCGGGCGGCAATGGTGGTGGTGGCGCTGGTGGTGGTGGCGCAGAACCCGAACCGCCGCTCAACAAGCCCGTCGCATTCCCCACCCAGCGCAACGCGCAGATCACCTCCCGCGAGAAGGTCTTCGCTGCTCTGGCCAAGGCCACAGAACGCAACATTGAGTTCACCGATGTGGTCCTGCGCATTCAGGAGGGGTCTGCGTTTGGTCAGTTCGGGCTGCAAGGGCAAACCGCTAAGGCCGACCGGGTGCAGCAAGCGCTGACCATGTTGGCCGAGGGCTTCGCCCCCTCCACGCCGGTGACCATGCAGTTCCGTGCGCAGTTCCCGACAGGACAAGACCTGATCGACTTCGCCGGCGCCCTTGATCTGACCTACGCCGGTGATTGGAAGGAGGTCGAATGACTCACCCCTCGGTGACAGAAGATCAACCCACCACCGCCCTCAAATTCGCCGAGCCCGGCAAGTTCACGGGCTTCGGCGCCAGTGCAGAGTTTGGCGCCCATGTCTTCAAGGCCACCATACCCGCAGGGCGAGCCGGCGATGTGGTTCTGACCGAAGACTATGGCTATTTGGCCGGTCTGGAAGGAACACCCGAATGCGAAATTCGCGCAGTGCTGCCTCGTGCCAAGTGGGGGAAGCTGGCTGACGCGGCGCGCAAGGACTTCAACGCGCGGCTGAGAGCGCGGAGGGTTCCGCCCAGTTCGTGGAAGCCACAGGCAAACCTGCTGGACCGCATGCTGGGCAAAGAGCTTTGTGTGCTGATGTGGGCCGCTGAGCACGCTGGCGAAGAGCAACTCGACGCCATCTGCATGAAGTGGACGGCTCTACGACCTGAAGAGCGCTGGTGGCTATACGCCATGACGGCTGCTCAGGGCGGACTGGCTGAGGACGGGAAGCGAGGATGGCGCAAGGCCCTCTATTACGCATTGTCCGACATTGACGCTGTCGAGCCACGCAGAGCTAAGCGCGCCTTGATGGATGACCCGAAGACGATCAGCCTGTTCGGCTGAGGTCGGGATGACGTATTGGGAGCACAAAGCAATGACAACAGCGCACGAAATCATCCCCTTTAGCCTCAAAGACGCACCTTCCCTGATTGAGAGGGTGTTGCCCGTTCAGCGTATTTCAATCGACACATTTCGAGAGCGCGAAGCCAGGCAGAGTCAGACACTGACAGGCCTTGGGTCCTATTGGAAGGGGCGCAAACCGCTCGTGCTCAATCGTGCGTGCATCCTGGCCTCGCTCTTGCCTGCGACAAACGACCCAAAGAAGGACCTCGCGGTTTTTGAGCTGCTCATGGGCATGGACGACCGGTCCATGAAGAAGCGGTTGCTACTGGCAGATGATGATCAGCTACCTGCTGCCCCATATCGTGACCTGGCGATCAAGGCCAAGCGCACCGAGGACATCTGGGACACGGCGCATACCCACATCTGGGCTACTGTCAACGCGCATCTCGGCACCAACGCCCGAAACCACTTCCAGTTGGTCGAGCAACTAGGTGTCATGCGATTTGGCCGCCGCCCCCGTGTGGCAGACACCTTCTCTGGATCTGGTCAGATTCCATTCGAGGCTGCTCGTCTTGGCTGTGATGTATACGCATCCGACCTGAATCCCGTCGCATGCATGCTCACTTGGGGCTCATTCAATATTGTCGGCGCAAACAGGCAGACCCGAACCCAGATTGAAAAAGGGCAGCAAGACCTTATTCATTCAGTCAAAGCAGAAATCGATAGGCTTGGAATTGAATCCGACGGTCGAGGCTGGCGAGGAAAGGCGTACCTGTACTGTCTTGAAGTTACCTGCCCGAGCAGTGGATGGATAGTTCCAATTCTCCCCAGTCTTGTCATTAGCAAAGGTAAACGGGTAATTGCAATTTTAGAGCCCGACAAGAAGAATAAGAGATATGGAATTGCATTGGCCGCCAATGTTTCTGATGCACAACTTAAGGCCGCAGAGACTGGGACCTACATGGACCAGAGCTTAGTTCACAAGGTCGATGGGGTTGAGCATCGTACGAAAATTAGCTCTTTGAGGGGTGATTATTCAGAAACAATCGATGGCACCCGGATTTCTAGAAATCGCCTTCGTGAATGGGGACTGGCAGATATTGATTTCTCTGCAGATGACATATTTTCGGAGAGACTGTACGCAGTTCAATGGATAAAGGACGACGGTAGCGCACGCCCCGATACGGAATTTCGCCGTGTCACAGAAGGCGATCTGGTACGGGAGAAACTGGTTTTTACACATCTCACCAAGAACCTCGGCGATTGGCAAGCCAAGGGTTGGATACCCAACATGCGTATTGAACCTGGTCAGGAAACCGAGAGGCTTACCCGGGAACGCGGATGGACGCATTGGCACCACCTCTTCAATCCCCGACAGCTTCTATTGCTTGCGTTGATTAGAAAGCATGCAAGCACAAGCGATCTCTTTTCCCTGTTCCAGGTTTTAAACGTGAACTGTCGTTTAAGTCGCTGGCATCCGAATAGCGGTGTCGGACAAACCACGAGTGTATTTGACGGGCAGGCCCTTAATCCACTATTCAACTATGGCGCCAGGGGTTTTGAATTCTGTCGATCCTTGCTGTCGACTGAATACAAGAGATTTCCGCTCCCTGCATCTAACGAGTTCTTAATTGAATCAGTACCTGTCGTTGAATTAGATACGAACAATGACATCTATATTACTGACCCGCCCTATGGTGATGCTGTCAAATACGAAGAAATTCTAGAGTTCTTCATTGCGTGGATCAGAACGAATCCGCCTTCCGAGTTTTCCGAGTGGATCTGGGATAGTCGTCGTGCTCTGGCGGTCAAGGGCGAAGATCACGATTTCAAGCTGAGCATGGTCGCCGCTTATAAGCGGATGGCTGAAAACATGCCAGACAATGGCCTGCAGATCATTATGTTCACCCATCAATCGGGTTCGATCTGGGCGGACATGGCGAACATCGTTTGGGCAAGCGGACTGCGCGTCACCGCTGCTTGGTATGTTGTTACAGAAACCGACAACGCCCTGCGAGAGGGGCAATATGTAAAGGGCACTATCCTGCTCGTGCTTCGCAAACGCCTTCAAGAACAAGACGCGGCGCGGGATGAACTGGCGTACGAACTCGCGGAAGAGGTCAAGAACCAAGTCGATCTCCTGACTGGCCTAAACAGGGACACCAAGGACCTCTATCGTGATGAAAACCTGTTCGAAGACGCTGACCTTCAGATGGCGGGCTACGCGGCCGCGCTGAGGGTTCTGACCCGCTACAGCCAGATCGACGGTGTCTCCATGACCCAGGAGGCCATGCGGCCGCGGGTGAAAGGCCAGACGACTATGGTCGATGAGTTGATCGCCTTCGCAGTAAACATCGCCAACGAATACCTGGTTCCTGAGGGCGTGGACCGTGCCGTTTGGGAAAAGAGCTCCGGCATCGAGCGTTTTTATCTGAAGATGCTCGACATGGAGTCGAAGGGCATTCACGTCCTCTCGAACTACCAGAACTTCGCCAAAGCGTTCAAGGTGCAGGACTACGGCGCCGTGATGGACGAGGTCAAGGCCAATCACGCGATCCTCAAGTCGGCAGCCCAACTGGGTAAGCGCGGTATGACCGCCGGCGAAGAGTTCGGCCCGACGGTATTGCGCAGCGTGCTCTATGCCGTGCACCTCCTTCAGGAGAACAAGGTCAAGCCCGAGGATGTCATGCACCAGCTGCGGGACCTGGTTCCGGACTACTTCCGCGAACGCGATCGCCTCACTGCGCTGGCTGACTACTTGAGCAAGAAGACCGCCAAGTCGCGGCCTGACGAAAGCTCAAACGCTATGGTGCTGCGCGACCTGGTCCGGCGCGAGCGGGTGTGAAGTCTTGATCCAGCGGTTCTCATCTCTGCGGCAGCGCCTGGACCATGTGTTCCTGGCGGATCGGCTGCAAGGCGCGCGTTCTTACAAGCGGATCGCAGGCTACTTCAGGTCGTCCATCTTGGAGTTGGTGGGCGAGCAGATCGAAGACATCCAGGATGTGCGGATCGTCTGCAACAGCGAACTGGATCCGCATGACGTGATGGTGTCCAAGGCGGCACGCGAAGTGGCGCTGAAGGAGCGCTGGAACCAGGAGCCGATCGATACCGAGGCGTTCTTTCATCGGGAGCGGTATCGCCGCCTCTACAAGCTGCTGAGCAGTGGGCGCGTTCAGATCAAGGTGGTCCCGAAGAACCGGGTCTTCCTGCACGGCAAGGCCGGTGTCATCACGATGGCCGATGGACGCCGGACAAGCTTCTTGGGAAGCATCAACGAAAGCCGGGCAGCGTTTGCCGAGAACTACGAAATCCTCTGGGAAGACCCCTCCGAGGAGGGATGCCGATGGGTTGACGAAGAGTTCGAGGCGTTGTGGGCCGAGGGCCATGACCTGCCTGACGCGATCCTCACCGAGGTCAAGAGGATTGCGGAGCGTGTTGAGGTCACGTTCGGCGAATTGCCGCCCAAGGACATTCCCGCTGCCACGATGGTGGAGTCGCCGATCTACCGGGGCGGCGAGCAGCTTCAGCCCTGGCAAAGATCGTTCGTCGCCACGTTCTTGCAGCACCGAGAGATCTACGGCAAGGCTCGCCTGCTGATTGCCGATGAGGTCGGCCTTGGGAAGACACTTTCGATGGCCACGGCGGCATTGGTCAGTTCGCTGCTGGGTGACGGTCCGGTACTCATCCTCTGCCCCGCCACGTTGACACTGCAGTGGCAAGCCGAGCTAAAGGATCGGCTGGGTATCCCCAGCGGTGTCTGGGTCAGCAATCAGAAGTGTTGGCTTGATGCAGAGGGCCGGACCATCATGACGCGCGGGCCCGAAGACATCGGCAGGTGTCCGTTCCAGGTGGCGATCGTTTCTACCGGTTTGATCGTTCACCAGTCCACTGAGGCGAGCGTCCTCAAGCGGATCCGGGTGGGCACACTCATCCTTGACGAGAGCCACAAGGCACGCCGACGTGGCCAACTTGGCGTCGACGAGCCAGAGCCCAACAACTTGCTGGCCTTCATGATGGAGATGGCCAACAACGCCCGGCATGTGCTGCTGGGCACCGCCACCCCCATCCAGACAGCGGTCCGTGAACTGTGGGACCTGCTGATGATCCTGAACCAGAGCGCCGACTTTGTGATGGGCCGGGACCACGCATCGATCTGGCGATTCTGGCAACGAATACACCCACTGATCACCGGCCAGGAATACGTACCCGACGAAGTTGTTGCGTGGGACCTGCTGCGCTCACCCCTTCCTGCCAAGATGACGCCGATGATGGACGACGTCTGCCGTCAGCTGGTGCTGTCTATCCGCAGCGACCTGAACATGGCAGACACGCAGTTCCATGCGTCGGATGCCCCGACGGCTCTCACGCCGTTCGCACGCGCTGATCTGCAGTCCGTCGTCCAGACAAACTTCTTCCAACGCAACAATCCGTTCGTCCGTCACGTCGTGCTTCGACGTCGCAAGACACTGGAGGAGGCCGGCCTCTTGGAAAAGATTGCGGTCGATGTTCATCCGGATCCTGAAGCGCCGCCGGGCACCTACCCTGGCGTAACGTTCGTCGGGCGCGGCCTCATGACAAACCGGCCGTTCGAGTTGGCTTACGAGGCCGCTGAGGCGTTCATTGACGTCCTCAGCAAGCGCACCAAGGGTGCGAAGTTGCTGCGGTCGGTGTTCTTGCAGCGCATCTGCTCCTCTTTCCAGTCGGGACGCCTTACCGTCGAGCGCATGCTGGAGCGGCGGGTCGATACCAGCGATGACAACCCGCAAATGGAACTGGCGGAGTTGGGTGCCTTGCAGACGCTGACCGATGAAGAAGTTGGGTATCTGGAGGCGATCCGCGATGAGCTTGCCAGAGCCGAGGCCGTTGATCCGAAACTGAACGCAGTGCGCTGGTTTCTCAGCCAGCACCGCAGTAGTGGACAAACGTGGAGTGAGCTGGGCTGCATCATCTTCTCGCAGTACTACGACACGGCCCACTGGGTGGCCACGGAGCTTGCGAAGGACTTCCCAGACAAAGTGGTTGCTGTCTACGCCGGTGCGGGCAAGAGCGGGCTCTTTCGCGACGGCGAGTTCATCGGTGTGGAGCGCGACCGAATCAAGAAGCTGGTCAAGACCCGAGAAGTGCAGCTGGTCGTGGCGACCGACGCAGCCTGCGAGGGTTTGAATCTTCAAACACTCGGGACGCTGGTCAACATCGACTTGCCCTGGAACCCGTCACGTCTAGAGCAACGCCTTGGCCGCATCAAGAGGTTTGGCCAGGCGAGGGACACGGTGGACATGCTCAATCTGACCTACCACGCCACGCGGGACGAGGATGTTTACAACACCATCTCGGCACGCATGAAGGATCGGTTCGACATCTTCGGCGGACTGCCCGATTGCATCGACGATGAATGGATCGAAGACATCCAGGAGTTCGAAGACATGGCGCAGACCCATCTTCACCTGCGTGGCCAGATCTCGAACATCTTCGAGGAAACGTGGGGGTCGACGGTGAGCAGTGATCAGAACCGCTGGGAAGAATGCACGAAGGTTCTGTCCCGTACGGACATTCAAAAGGTCATGGGGACCCCTTGGAAGTAGAGGCCAAATCATGAAAGCGTGGATTACCTTCAAGGGATTGGGCGATCTGGTGAGTTCGGTGAAGTGTCAGCTTACGGCTGCCGTTGTGGTTCCCCTGAACAGTCAGAACACAGTCAATGCGGACCCGCGCAGCCAACGCAGAGTTGATATCTGCGAAGACGCGCCCGGACGGATTTGCCGTAACGGTTACGGAAGCCTCGAAGTCGGCGGGCTTCGGGACAGGTGGGAGGAGTAGCGCCGGGAGCGGGATGAACCGCGCTCGGCTGCTGCCGAATCTATGGCTTTGGGGGAGCAGTTCCGCGCTGTGATGGTTTCGGGGCGCTCGCCGCATTGCTACTGGCGCCTTCGTTGTGGGACTGGGATGCAGGAGCCGAATCTTGGCCAAGCTCAGGCTGACTGGCGTTCGCTCCAACGGTAGCCCACACGGCGGGATTGCCGCCGTGGTTCGTGCTGACGCCACCAATTCGGACGGAGCGGCGGTACTCGTCGCTCTGAGCCCGGCTGGTGTCGCTTAGACGGGTGAAACCCCGCTGAATCCCACGTTTGGCGGCGGCTCGGTCATTGTCGATCTGCGAGGTCAGATCATCCTGGCTGCGCATGCCGGGTTCGGTTCTCGTCTGCCGCTGTCGCTGTTCTACCTGACCGTCGTTGCTCCGGCTCGCGGTGTTTAGCTCAGTCGCGGAGTCGACACGGCGGTCGCGTTCGAATTGCTCGCGGAGAGGCGCATCCGACCATCCCATCGACTGAGGCAGGGGTACGGTTGGTCCGAGAGGACTGTCCGCTTCGGCATAGCCATTGGAACTCTGTCCACCACGCGCATAGGCCATTGCGATCTCGGTCACAGCCCGCTGAAGGCGCACCGGGTCGTCCTCCCGAAGCAGACCGCGCTCGGCGAGTCGTCGTGCGGCGTAGTTGGTGAAGTCCGTCTGTGTTCCGCTGCTCCACTCGCGCATGAACTGGGCGGTTCGGGCCAGCTCGCGCGCCTCGGTGTAGGCGCGGTCGGTCGAGGCTTGCCTCTCGGTTGCGTCCCGGGATGAGGATTCGAAGGATTCAGCGGAACCCGTTCGGTTGCCGCGCGCCCATTGGAAGGCATCCGAGGAACGGAACTCCCGCACCAGACTCGTGGCCTCGGTTATCTGCGCGCTTTCTGCCGAGCGCCGCGCGTAGTCGTACGCGCTTTGCAGCGCCTGCTGGTCGAGCTTTCGGCCTTCGGTCTTGGCCTGTGCGCCGATCTCCGTGAGCGGGATGCTTGCGCCGACAGAGGCGGAGGCTGCGACGCTCTTGCCCACCACCGAGTCGTCGCTGAGCCCCAGTCTGCGGTTCACATCCTTTGCGATCGAGCTCAACGTCTGGAACTGCGTGCTGGTGGAGCCACCATTGCTCGTAGCCGAGCCGCCACTGCGCTGGTTGGACCGCTCGAAGCTCTCCTGAATGCTGAGTGCCCGGGTCAGCGCCGTGGCCTGGCTGCGCTGCATGGCTTCGCGCTCGCTGGTGGCGAGCGTCTCGGCCTGTCTTGCACTCTCGCCGATGGCGGTGGCTTGCCGCTCGCTGATCGTGAACGTGCTGGCCAGCCGGCTCATGGTGGCCTGGTAGCGGAAGACGCCGGCCTCGGGGCCGATGCCCTGGATGGTGGTGCCGTGGGCCTCGGTGGTGGTGCCCATGAAAGCCGAGGTGTGGGTGGGGCCTAGTTGTTGCTGGTCGAGGCTTACGCTGTTCTGGCTGATCAGCCCCTTGCTGGTGGCGGCGGCTTCGCTGCTCGCTGTGGACTGGATCGCGCTGCTGGCGGTGATGGCCTGGAAGGCGACTTCGCCGCCCTTGATGATGGCGGTGGCAATGATCGGGATGGCGGCGACCAGGTAGCCGGCGATCGCCTGATCGGAGATCGCGCCCTGGTAGATGCCGGCTGCCGTGTCCAGGGTCAGGCCGCGGGTGTTCGTGCCGAGGCTCGCGGCAGCGGCCAGGTTCTTCGCGCTGGCCAGGGTGCCGACGTAGTTGAGGATGGCGTAAAGCGGCGGCCAGAGCTGGATCCACACCAGGCTCATCACGAAACTCTTGATGGCCAGGGCCAGCCCCTTGCCTTGGGCGAGCAGGAAGAGCAGTAGCACGAAGGGGAAGACTGCGTAGATCACCGCCTCGATCACGTTGCGGATCATCGGCAGGGCCTGCGCGGCGATGCGGCCCATGGTGATGAAGGATGCGTTGGTGGACGCGGTGGCGTTGGCCCGAGCCGTGGCTAGCATGGTGGCGGCTGGGTCGTTCAGGCGCAGGCCAGCTAGGGTGTTCGTGTCCTGTACCAGGTTGATCAGGATGTTCTGGCGCAACAGGTCGGCGGCACCCTGGGCGGCGGTGGCGATGCGCGTCTTGGTGTAGGCCTGCTCGAGCTGGCCGTCGATGACGCCAGCGGCGATGCTCGGGTCCACTGTCGGGTTCATCTGCAGGGCGAGCGTGGCACGGGCCCTTGCGATCTCGGTGGGCAGGCGGCTGTTCAACCGGGTGTAGATGGCCGGGCAGGTGTCCACCTGCACCGGGTTGCCCCAGGTGGAGAAGCGCCCCGGGTTGGGGGTGCCCATCAGCGCCCAGATGTCGGTGCTCTGGGCGAAAGCCGCCGGGTCGATGGTGCCGTCCTGCAAGTCGTAGACGGTGCAGTTGTGCACGAAGGCGATCATGTCGACGCGCAGCTGCGGGTCGGTCACGTTGGCGGCGCGGCTGGCCTGGATCAGGCGGTTGCCGAACATCACGCCGTTCTTCTGGTAGGCCAGGGCCTCTGGTAGCTGGGCGTTGGTGTCCGGGATCACCTGGAAGGCGGTCTCGAAGAAGCGCGTCATCACGTCGCCCACCAGGCTCGTGGCATGGCCGAAGAAGGCTACGCCAATGGGCATGTTGCCCACCACGGCGGGCGGCTGGCTGCCGAGCTTGTCGACGATGGCGACATCCACCTTGGGCAGGAACATGGCGTGGTAGACCAGCAGCAGGCCCATCAGCCAGCCCCAGCCGTGGAAGCGTCCGGGTGTGAAGAGGCCCGCGGCAGCAGCCACCAGCACGCCGGTGACGGCCATGGTCTTGATGAGGGCCAGGTACCCGGCGCCGCCCATGATGGCGGCGATGGCGTTGAAGACTCCGGTCAGGGTGTCGACGTTGCCGTAGGCGTAGATCTCGAACATGCGCGCTGTCTGCGCCTTGGTTTCGTGCTCAGGAGCCGCGCTGGCCGGCGTTGGCGCTGAAGTCCAGCATGGCCTTCACCGCTGCGGGCATGGCGGCCCAGAGCTGGCGCTCCAGGCTCTGCAGATCCTGGGTCATCGAGGACACCGAGCGCACCTTGGCATAGGCGGCCTGTTTCTCGATGAGGATCTGCATCTGCGCCTCACGGGCGTGGGCGCGCAACTCGTCCAGGTAGCGTTGCTCGACCTCGCTGCGGCGCAGGGCCTGGGAGAGCGCCGTGCTGGCCTGCGCGAGGGCTCTGGCGAGGAAGGTTTGCGCATAGTCGAGCGCGATCACGTCCTTGTAGGTCTCGATCAGCGTCTCGGCCGTGCCCGAGCCCGGCACCGCGTTGGCCACGGCCAGCATCCGGTAGACCGGCTCGCTGGTCTGGTTGATGAAGCCGATGTCGGCCGGGCTCTGGGCGCTGCGGGTGGCGATGTTGTCCGAGATGCGCTTCAGGCGCTCGGCAACCAGCCTCGTGAAGGGCTTGACCGAGACGGTCGCGCGGCTGGGGTTCAGGCACTCGACTGCCTCGTCGCAGACGTAGACGTCCACATCCACCAGGCCGGCGGTGGCCGAGTCCGCCTTGCCCAGCAGCAGGTCGCGCAGGCCGGTGATGGTGGGCTCGAGCATGCGCGGGCCGGCGCCGCTGCCGTCGTCGGCCGGGGCGGTGACGACTACGGTGCCGATCAGGCTCATGATCAGCTCCTTCTCCTGGCGGCTGATGCTGCCGCCCACCTGGTTGAGCGCGTTCCAGGTGACGTTGCCGCGGGCGAAGGTGGCGTTGCGCACGGTGGGGTCGGCGCTGCTGGCGGCCGTGCGCACCACGGCGGGCGCGTTGCTCGCGCAGGTCATGCGGGCCTCGGCGCGGTCGCTCACCGAGCCTAGGTACTGGGAGATGTTGGCGCAGCCGCTCTGGAGCGACTGGTCGTATTCGCCCACCACGCCGTTGACCAGCGCTTGCGCCGTCTCGCAGGAGTTGATGTTCATGGCGTTGATCTTGTTGAGCTGGTCCTGCAGTTCGGTGAGCAGCTTGTCGATGTCGGGGGAGATCGACTGCAGGGCCAGCTTGAAGGCGTAGCCCACGGCGTTGGAGCCGATGTTCTGCAGCAGGGCCACGAACTGCTGCTTGTTGATGAAGGAGAAGGCGCCACCGTAGAGGTCGATGCCACCGCAGCCGGCCTTAAGGCTGGGCAGCTGGGCCTGGATGAGCGGGTAGTTGCGACCCGGGGCACGCATCATGAGGCTGCCACCGGTGTAGAGGTTCATCGCCTGACCCCGGAAGGCACCGGGGCTGGTGACGTTGCCGATGGCGCCGAGGTCGTTGAACATCCTCTGCATCTCGGTGTTGAGGTCGGCGGGCAGCGCCGGTGCGGGGCCTAAGGCGAGGGTGGCGGCCAGCAGCGCGGCCAGGGTTCGGCGGGTGGTCTTCATGGCGTGGTCCTCGTTGCGGTGGGGGGCGTGGTCGGGTCGGCTTCGCGGGCGAGCGCGGCGATACGATCCAGCAGGTCGGTGTCCGACATCAGGCCGAAGCCCACCGGCCGGAACTCACGGCGGCTGGGCTGGGTGAGGTAGAGCGCCGGCACGGCGCGGGCGTTCAGGCGTGCGGCTATGCCGTTGTCGGGGCGGGCGTTCGGGTACTCGGGCAGGGTCCCGCCGTCCAGGCTCACGGCCAGAACCATCAGGCCATGCTGCTGGGCGAAGCGCTTGAGGACGGGGGCGAAGCGGTGGCAGAACGGGCAGTCGCCGCGGAAGACGAAGATCAGGCCGTGGGTGGTGGCCAGTTGCCGCACGGTGGCGGTGTCGCGTTCCTTCTGGCGCTCGTCGAAGGCGGCGATGGCCAGGGTGTTGGTGGGGCGACCGTCGGATGCGTAGTCGAGGCTGGGGTCGCGCCAGACCAGGCGCTGCCAGCGGTCGGCGAAGACCTGGGAGCGGTCCATCACCATGCGCTGGAAGCGCATGTAGGCCATCAGGTTGTCGTCGGTGGGGTTCATGACCGCGACACGCTTGAGCGTCTCCAGCCGCTGCTGCATGGCCTCGAAGTCGGCCAGCTCGCGGGGCCTGGCCGGGGTGGCGGGTGCCTTCGGGGCGGGGCGGGCTGTTGGGGGCGGGGGGTCGCGGTACCAGAACCAGCCTTCGCGGTGCTGCTGCCAGTAGATGGTGGCGGTCTCGGCCAGGTCTGGGGGCTGAGCCGTAGGTGGTTCTGCGCCGGGGGTCGCGATCGCAGGCAGGACTGCGAGCACCGCGAGGAGGGCGGATCGGATCGCGTTCACCGTTCCTCCGGGAAGCGGCCGTCGGCGCAGTAGCTGATCTGGTAGACCATCTCCTGGTCACCGCGCTTGCCGGATTGGTTCACGTCGTGCTGCCGGGTGGTCACCTCCAGACGGCCGCAGCCGGGCTGGGGCAGGCGCTGGAGGCGGCGCACGTCGATCTCGATCGGGGCGTCGGTCTGGAAGCGGCGCGCGATGGCCTGCGCACCGGGGCCGGTGAGCGTGCCGCGGGCACTGCCCTCGGCGGCGGCGCGAGCGAGCAGGGGCTTGAGGTCGGAGACGGCTTGGCGCGGGGTGTTCTCTGCGGGGCCGGCCGCGTGGGCGGTGCAGAGCGCCAGTGGAAAGGCGGCGGCCAAGGCCAGTTTGGGGAGGAATCTCATCGCTTGTCCTCAGGGCCCGACGGCGCCGTTCACGCGGCTGCGCGCCTTGTTGGCCAGGGCACCGACGTCGGGCAGCGTCGGGGCGATCTCGGCGTAGAACTCGGTGAGGTCCATGCGCGAGAAGTCGAGCGTCTGCAGTTGCGCGAGGCTGAACCCCGCGCAGTCGGGGTTCTTCGCGCCACCCCAGCCGCGGCCGAGCTGGGCGCGGCCCTGCTCGTTGAGGACGCGAGCCAGGCGCGAGTTGAAGCAGCAGAAACTCTGGGTGGTCTCCAGGCAGGTGCCGATGATCGGCACCTTGCGCGAGCAGTAGCTGCCCACGCTGTGGCACAGGCGGTTGTCGTTCTTCATCGCCAGCACCTGCTCGGCCTGCTCGCACGACAGCAGCCCCGAGAGCTGGATGGCGAGCATCGCGATCGTCCACGGGCCGGGCACCAGCGAGGTCATGAAGGAGCCCACGGACAACTCACCCGCGATCAGCCCGGCCAGCGCCGAGCTGCCGCCGCCCGCGCCGAAGAGCGCCTCGAAGCCGGCGATCACCATGTCCGGGGCGTCGGCGGCGAAGAGGGCGTCGTAGGTGTAGGTCGAGCCCACGGCGCCGAAGGCCGGGCCGCCTGCGCCGGAGATCAGCGCCATCGTGCTGAAGAGCGAGCCGCTGGTGCCGCCACCCTTGCAGCAGTTCACCAGGCCGAAGAGCTTCTTCCGGCAGCGGTTGTCGTAGCCCTTGAAAACTTCGAGCGTGTCGGGGTCGATGTAGCGACCCGCCTCGCGCTGGATCTCCAGGCCGGCCACGGCCCGCGCGAAATCCGGGTCCGGCGTGTGCGAGGTGTCGAAGCAGTGGCCGTCCAGGCAGAAGCGACGGTCGCCGCAGTTCGTGACCGTGCTGCTGGTGCCGCTGGCGGTCTTGCACTGCCACGCCTGCTCGAACACCGTGCACAGGCCTTGCGGGTTGGTCTCCACGCAGGTGGAGCCGACCTGGCTGCAGCCGCGGTCGCGCAGGGGTTGGCAGTCGTCGTTGCTGCGGGCGGAGATGCAGCTGTAGGACGATGTGGTCCGCCAGCAGTCCCGGTAGACCGCGTAGCCGCTGATCATGCGCGTGGCGGGGCCTTCGACGCAGACCTCGGCGTCCTTGACGCAGTCGGCGGCGAAGGCGGGGGAGGCTGCTAGTGCTGCTACTGCCGCTACAGCCGCTACAACACCGAGGGCGAGTCGAAGCGGCTTCATCGGGCGCGCGCCTCCAATGCGCTGCACTGGTTGTCCCAGGTGTCCGTGAAGCTCACGCGGGTGGGCATGGCAAAGGTGCTCACCCCCTCGAAGCTCGTGCCCTGGCAGGGATTGGCGAACCAGGCGCCGATGCTGCAGTTCGCCCCGCTGCACGACTGGCTGTAGAAGGTCTGGTAGCAGTAGAAGCCGTCGATCTGGCTCGGGCCGGGCCTCTGCGGGATCTGGGTGTTGAGGGCGCCGGGCACGTTCTGGGTGCCGAGGTCCATGTAGACCTCGCCGCTGCCCTTGTCGATGGTGAAGACGTGCATGCGGTAGCTGTTCACCGCGCAACTGAAGTCGAAGGCCAGGTAGTCGATGCAGGCCGGGCAGGGGTCGGCGGTGACGCGGGTGAGGAACTCACCGTCGCTGCAGCCGGGCGTGAGCACCTGGGTCACGATGAGGACCTTGTCGCAGGTGAGCGTCTCGGTGGTGCGGTACTGATGACACAGCGCCGTCTCGAAGCGGTCCGGCGTGGTGGTGGTCTGCACGCTGCAGCCGCTGTAGGTGCCGGCGATGTTGCCGGCGATGCTCTGCGGGTCGGCGGTGATGGTGCGGGCGCGCGTGAGCAGCGGGTCGTTCGGGGCGATGCTGAAGGTGGGCCGGCGCGTCGGGTTGGTCTGCGAGAAGTTCACCGCGTTGCAGGCCTGGGCGTCGGGGGTGTTGCCGTTGCCGGCCGCCGTACAGGCGCTGGTTGCGGCGCCGGCCTGCGACCCCAGCCCGGCACCACCGAAGTAGGAGGCCTGCGGTGGACTGGTCGTGTAGCCGGGCACCGTGCCCTGGGCGGTGGTCGGGCTGATCGGGGTGCGAGCGGCGGCGTTGCCGGAGCGGCCCATGGCTGCGCCCTGGTTGAAGGCATCGGAGAGGGACTGGGCGTGGCCGGGCTGCACGGACACGCAAAGCAGAGCGGCGAGGGTTGCGACTCCCGCGATTCCTGCTACCGCTGCTTTTCCTGCTGTTCCTGCTGTTCGTGGGACTCGCAGGCGCGCACCGCGGGAGGTCGCGATGCGAGTCCGAGGTCGGGCGGGTGTCGGGATTGGGATCTTCATCGCGGGCGCAGCCGGGAGAGGTAGGGGCCTGCGACCGCAGCGGTGCCGGGATGACGGCGCACCATGTGCTCCAGTGCGTAGTCCAGGCTGACGTCACCTGACACCGACAGGAAGGGACGCGGCACGGTGCAGGTGGTGGCGCTGCAGGGCGGGGTGTCTTCGCCGGTCGTCAACAGGAAGGTAGGTGCGGCCTCGACGCCGTGCCGCTCGAAGGCCTCGGGGTCGATCACCCATCCGGCTTTGCGCTGCCCGAGGAGGTCGCTGACGGCAGCGACCGTCTGGCGCATCGACTGGTTCTTTAGGCCGCGCAGCACAAGCACCGCGCCGGCCCGCTCGGCCTGATCGACGAGACGGCGCAGGCTGCCCTGGGGCATGTCCAGGGTGACGAAGATGCGAAGGGCGGGCTCCTGCGGCGGGAGGGCTCCGGGGTTCATGGCGCCGCCGATCCGGCTGCCCTGACGGGCAAGGGCGCCGATGTCGATGCCAGCCCCGGTTGCGGGAGGGCGCTGGGCTGCGCCCGGTCCCTCGCCGGAGCCTGAGCCGATGCGGGGCAGGGCGCGCGGTGCCGGGATGGGGGCGTCTGGTGCGGGGATCGGGCGCTCGGTTCTCGCGCGATCGATCTCCTGGGCGGTCGGCCAGCGGGGGGCGGTTGGCTGTCCCTGGGCGAAGGCGTCGGGCGCGAGCAATGCGGCGAGACCTGCTGCGGTGAAACCCCATGCGGCGAGGCGAGCGGCCTGCCGGATGGATGCAGTGGGGCGCCCCAGCGCCTGCGGATCACCAGGCGCCGGCACAGCAGTTCCTCTTGCGGAAGATCTGGTAGCCGAAGTCCTCGCCGCTGACCGGGAAGGACTTGCCCGAGCCCCAGAGCATGGTGGTGCGCCCGTAGGGCTGGCAGCACTGGCTGCCGACCTTCGCGGTGGCGGGCACCGGGTAGGTCATCTGCAGCTTGTAGTGGGTCTTGTCGAAGATGGGCAGCGGGTAGGCGCCGCACAGGCCCCGCGAGCCGGCCGTGGCGAAGGTGGTGAGCTGCCGGTGCATCTTGGCGGTCATGCGCTGGGTGAGCAGCACCGAGGCCTGCACGCCGCCGATGTGGGTGGTGACGTGGCCGGTCATCGGGTAGATCGAGCCCTGGCAGCCGGCACACCAGAACAGGCTGGCCACCGGGAATCCTGCGCTCGCCGCCACGCAGTCGGCCGCGCAGGCGGCCTTGGCCACCGGGTTGGCGAAGAGCACCGCCTCCGGGTTGAGAATGGCCGAGAGCTCGTCGTCGGACCACAGCGGGTCCACCTCAGTCAGGTAGGCCAGATCGAGCGATCCCTGCTCCAGACAGGGGAAGTCCAGCAGCACTTCCAGCCAGGCGAGGATGGGGTTCGCGTACCAGTGCACCTGGTAGAAGCTGTTGCGGGTCTGCGAGTCGTGCCCGACCTGCGCGCCGCGCGGGGCACCGATGCCGGGGTCCAGCGACAGGCCACCCAGCCCGACCATGCAGAAGGGCGTTCGGGTGACGTCCACCATCCGCACCGGCTCCCAGAATCCGATGGAGATGCCCAGACGGGGCGGGTTGTTGCAGTAGCAGACCGGCGAGGACGGGTTGCCGATATCGGGCTGGCCGTCGGAGACGATGCCGATGCCGCCGATCGTGAGCGGAAAAAGGCAGCTCCAGCAGATGTCGGTGATCGGGTTGGCGAAGCGCCCATGGCAGGTGGTGCCGCCGGTGGGCACGGCGGCGTGCGCGGGGGCGGTGGGCGAACCGATCAGCATACCGATGATCAGCAGCATCGCCAGCAGTCGGATACGGAGGTCAGCGCAGTTCATCGATGCGCAACCTCTTTCCGTCCTGGGTGACGCGGGCTGGTACCTGGCGGATGCCCAGCCGGGTGGTGAGCAGGCCCTGCTGGTCGTAGTAGACCGTCTGCTTCCAGCGGCGCATCAGGTC
>JADCJL010000075.1 GCA_020247055.1 Acidobacteriaceae bacterium
TAATCGCCCGGTGGCACGGCGCACACCGCTCCGACCCCACATAATCGCCCCCCCACAAACTCGCCCCCACTAACAGCAGCCACATCGCCTTACCCTTTTTTCTTCCAGGCCGTCGCCTTCACGATCCCCGCCCCCTCTTTTATCTCCACTAACTGCCCAGCCGCCAGCTTCGGAAACCGCTCCACTCCCCCCAGCGGCCACCGCACCTCGACATCCACCACCCCCACCGTTCCCAAACCAAAGTGCAGCCGGAAATCGTTCACCGAATAAAAGCTCCCCTGGCTCATCACCTCCTGCACCTCCCGCTTCCCCCCGTAACTCACCGTCACCCGCGCCCCAATCGCGCTCCGGTTCGACTTCACCCCCTCCAGCTTCACCTTCAGCCAGTTCCCTCCCCCCGTCACATCGTTCCGCAGCAGACTCGGCGGCTCGTGCAGGTTCACCACCAGCACGTCCATATCCCCGTCGTTATCAAAGTCCCCGAACGCGCACCCCCGGCTCGAATGCGCTTCCACCACCCCCGGCCCCGCCTGCTCAAACAACTCCTCAAACTTACCCCCGCCCAGGTTCCGAAACACCACCCGCGGCGTCTTGAACGGATACGCCGGCAGCTTCGGCTCAATCTCCGGATACACATTCCCGGTCACGAAAAACAGGTCCGGCTGCCCGTCGTTATCGAGGTCCGTCATCCCCGTCCCCCAACTCACATACCGCGTCTCCACCCCAATCCCGCTCCGCGTCGTCACGTCCTCAAAGTTACCCTTCCCATCGTTCCGGTACAGCACATTCGTGTCATCCGCGAAATGCGTCTTGAACAGATCCAGGTGCCCGTCCAGGTCAAAATCCCCCACCGCCACCCCCATCCCCGCCTGCTCCATCCCGTCCTCGTTCACCGCCACGCCCCGCTCGAGCGCCACCTCCTCAAAGGTGCCATCGTGCCGGTTCCGGAAAAGAAAACTCGCCGTCGAATCACACGCCACATAGATATCCGGCCAACCGTCGTTATCGAAATCCGCCGCCACCGCCGTCATCCCGTAGCTCCCCCGCGCCTTCGCCACGCCCGAGGCCACACTAACATCCGCGAACTTCCCGTTCCCCAGGTTCCGGTACAGCGAATGCACCCCCGGCGCCAACCCCCGCGGCCCGCAGTTCACCGGAATCCCCTTCCAGTTACAGAACGAGTTCTCCCCCGGCCGCGGCACCTTCTCCGGATCAAAATCCACGTAATTGGACACAAACAGATCCAGATGCCCGTCCCGGTCATAGTCCACGAAGGTACACCCGGCCCCCCACCGCCGCTTCGCCTCCCACAAACCCGCCTCCTTCGTCACGTCCGTAAACGTCCCGTTGCCATTATTCCGGTAGAGCACATTCTGCCCCCAGTAAGTCACAAACAGGTCCGTCCAGCCGTCGTTGTTATAATCCCCCGCGCACACCGCCGAAGCCCATCCCGTCCGCTCCAACCCCGCCGCCCGCGTCACGTCCGTAAACGTACCGTCCCGGTTATTCCGGTACAGCCGGTTGGTCGCCTTCGAGCCTTCAAGCAGCGTACCGTTCAGCAGATAGATATCCAGCCACCCGTCGTTGTCAAAATCGACAAACGCCGCCCCGCACCCAATCGCCTCCAGCAGATACTGCTTCGCCTTCTCGCCCCCATAAGTGCAGGGCTCGAGCAACCCGGCCTGCTTCGCCATATCCACTAACTTCGAATGAAACGGCAGTCCCGATGGCTTCCCCCGCTGCTGCGGCCGCACGACGCGCGACACCACGCCCTGCCCCTGCGCCGCCCACGCCCCCGCCAGCAAACTCAACCAACTCCGCCGCGTCGTCTCACCCATTCCGCAACCGCGCGAGCAAATTTCCCTCGCCGCCCACATCCGTCAGCCGGAACTCCCGGCCCTGGAAAAAGTAAGTCAACTTCTTATGGTCCAGCCCCAGCAGCCCCAACAACCCCGCGTGCAGGTCATGCATGTCCACCTTCTGATCCTGCGCCTTCAGCCCGATCTCATCCGTCGAACCGATCACCTGCCCCCCCTTCACCCCGCCGCCCGCCATCCACACCGTAAAGCCATACGGGTTATGGTCCCGCCCGTTGCGGTTCCCGCCCCCGCCCTCGGCCCCGTCCGTAAACGGCGTCCGTCCAAAGTCCCCGCCCCACAGCACCACCGTGCTTTCGAGCATCCCCCGCGCCTTCAAATCCGCCAGCAATCCCGCAATCGGCTTATCCACCTTCCGCGCCATGAACTCATGGTTCTGGTCGCACTCGTTGTGCCCGTCCCAGCCCACCTCCGCGCCCTTCTTCCCCCCCGAATAGAGCTGAATGAACCGCACCCCCTTCTCCACCAGCCGCCGCGCCATCAAACACTGCGTCCCGAACTCCGCCGACATCGGATCGTCTATCCCATACAGCTTCCGCGTCGCCTCGCTCTCCGCCCCCAGGTCCGTCACCTCCGGCACCGACATCTGCATCTTGAACGCCAGCTCATAGCTCGCCATCCGCGCCGCCAGCTCCGTATCCTCGGCCCGCGGCGCCCGGTGCTGCTCGTTCATCTCCCGCAGCACCGCCAGCATCGATTCCTGCTCCTTCCCGCTAATCCCCTCCGGCCGTTTGATGTTCAAAATCGGCGGGCCCTCGCTCCGCAGCACCGTCCCCTGATAAGCCGCCGGCAGAAATCCGGACCCGTAAGCCGGCGCCCCGGCCTTGATCCCACCGTCCAGCATCACCACATAAGACGGCAGATTCTCGCTCTCGTTCCCCAACCCGTACACCACCCACGAACCCACGCTCGGCCGCCCCACCCGGCTCCACCCCGTGTTCATCCACGTCTGCCCCGTCACGTGCGTAAATCCGTCGTGATGGCAAGACCGGATCACCGCCAACTCATCCGCGTGCGCCGCCGTATGCTCAAACAAATCGGAGATCTCAATCCCCGACTGCCCCCGCTTCCGGAACCGCCGCGGCGAACCCATCAGCGGCGTCCGCTCCATGTTCGAAAACTGAAAATCCACCTTCCCGAAGCTCTTCGGAATCGGCTGTCCGTGCAGCCGCGTCAACTCCGGCTTCGGGTCAAACGTGTCGATGTGGCTCGGCCCCCCGTGCATGAAAAGAAAGATCACACTCTTCCCCTTCGCTGCGAAATGCTGGCTGCGCCGCGCGTACGGGTTCGCCATCACATTCCCCGCCAGCGCGCCAAAGCCCAGCGCGCTGCGCGTCAAAAACTCCCGGCGCGAATGCGCCGCCATCGTCTTCGGGCAGTTAGTCCACATAGAGAAACTCGTTTGTATTTAGTAACACCAGCGCCAATTGCTCCCGGTTCGCCACCCGGCCCGCCCGCTCCCGCTCCGCCGCCGTCGGCCCCCGGCCATACACCCGCCGCCACAACCCGTCCACATCCCCCGCCTTCCGCGCCAGCACCTTCGCCTGGTTCACCATAAACTCCCCGTTCAACAGCGTCAACGCCTGCGGCGCCACCGTCGTATTCTCCCGCCGCGAACAGCTCTGCGACGTATCCGGCGCATCAAACGTCGTAAACATCGGCAATGGAAACGCCCGCTTCACGTACAGATATACGCTCCGCCGCGTCTGCTCCCGCTCGTCCAGCGACTCCGGCCACTGGTTCCGCGCCCACATCACCGTGTACTCCTCCGGACTCAACCGCGGCACCACCGGCCGCCCCCCCATCTTCAGGTTCAACTCTCCGCTCGCCGCCAACACCGCATCCCGCAGCGTCTCGGCGTCCAGCCGCTGCCGGTTCATCCGCCACAAATACCGGTTGTTAGCGTCAATTTTCAAATTCCCGGCGTCGGCCTCACTGCTCAACTGGTAAGTCTCCGACAGCAAAATCATCCGGTGCAGCTTCTTCACGCTCCACCCCGACTCCATGAACTCCGCCGCCAGCCAGTCGAGCAGCTCTGGATGCGTCGGCTCCTCCCCCTGCCGCCCGAAGTCGTTCGGCGTCGCCACAATGCCTTTGCCGAAATGCCAGTGCCACACCCGGTTCACCATCACCCGCGCCGTCAGCGGGTTCTCCCGGCTGCCCACCCACCGTGCCAGCGCCGACCGCCGCTGCCCGCCCCCATCCATCGCCATCCCCTTCGCCAACACCGCCGGCACCGCCGGCCCCACCTCCTCCCCCGTGCTCCGCCAATCCCCCCGGTGCGTCAGGTACACCTTCGGCGTCACCGCCGCCGCCCCCAGCACCGTCGCCGTCTGCGCCACCGGATTCGCCTTCAACGCCGCCTGCCCCAACTCCCTCACCAGCCGCTCCCGCTCCTGGCTCTCCGCCTCCGTCAGCGGAATATCCGCCTCCTTGCCCTCCGCGTTCTCCTGCAGCCCCGCCTGCGTCAACGCCGATTCCACCCGCGCCGCCGTCTTCCGCTGCTCCGCCGTCCGCTGATTCACCGGCACGTCAAACGCCGCCAGCTCTTCGGCCGAAAACCGCTTCCGCACCGCCTCCACCACGCGCTGCCGCGCCCGCCCGTCAATCCGCTGAATCGCCCCCTTCAACTCCTCCACCCGGATCCAGTTCGGATACCCCGACTTGAACCCGAACGTCGCAAACCGGCTCACCACCGGAATCTCCTTCTCCTCGCTCCCGGCAAACACCGCCATCAACCCGTGATAATCCCGCTGCGTCAGCGGGTCAAACTTATGGTTGTGGCACCGCGAGCACCCCACCGTCAGCCCTAGAAACGCCTCCCCCGTCGTATCCACCGCGTCCGTCAGCCACTCATACCGCACCTGCCCCCCAAACAGCGCCGCCTCGTGGTACACCGGCCCAATCGTATACATCCCCGTCGCAATGCTCGCATCCAGCTTCGCCAGCTTCTCCGGCGCCACCTGAAAGCCCCCGTTCAAGTCCAAATCGGTCGGAAACAGCTCATCCCCCGCAATCTGCTCCTGCACAAACCGGTCAAACGGCTTGTCTTGATTAAAACTCCGGATCACGTAATCCCGGTAACGCCAAGCGTTCGGAAAGTAGATGTCGGTCTCAAATCCCCCCGTATCGGCATACCGCACCACGTCCAGCCAATGCCGCCCCCACCGCTCTCCGTACTGCGGCGAAGCCAGCAGCCGGTCCACCTGCCGCGCATATGCATCCGGCCGCTCGTCTTTTTCAAACTCCGCCAACTCCTGCTCACTCGGCGGCAGCCCCGTCAGCGTAAAGCTCACCCGCCGCAGCAACTCCCGCCGCGTCGCCTTCCGCACCGGCCGCAGCCCCGCCTTCGCCCGCTTCTCTTCAATAAACCGGTCAATCGCTGCCCCCGTCCCCGCCGGCCGCTTCACCGGCTGAAACGACCACCAACTGCTCTTCACCTCGAGCGGCTTCTCAAGGCCCGGCGCCCCCGCCTTCACCCAACTCGCCACCGCCGCAATCTCGCCCTCGCTCAGCCCCTTCTTCCCCGGCGGCATCGCCTTCGTCGTCACCATGTGGGCCACTTTCTCAAGCAGCGGATCCCCGCTCCGCAGCGTCCGCAGATCTACATCCCCCATCCGCGTCGCCCCGTGGCAGACCAGGCACCGGCTCGCCAGAATCTCCCGCGCCTCCTGCGCCACCAACCCCGGCGCCACCGCCAGACAGAACAGGAATCCTACTGCGCGTCTCTGCATGCTGCCAGCATATAACACCGCTCAGCGCGCCGGACGCACCTCAATCTGGTGCGTCCGCGCCGGAAACAGCAGCGCATTCATCGTCTTCGGCATATGGCACTCCACGCACACCCCCTTCTTCCCCGCGCTCCCCGCATGGCACTGCAAACACATCCCGTTATCCTCGGCCCCAAACTTCAACCCTTTTTCATTCCCCTTCCCCTTCCCGTTTACCGGATGCGGATCATGGCAGTGCGCACACGTCGCCTCGCCTTTCCGGTAACAAGCGCTCCGCTCAAACGCCTCCACGATAAACGTCGTCTCCCGAAAGCGCCCATCGCCGTGAAACGCGCTCCGCCCAAACTCACTATACGGCCGCCGCTCATACCGCGGCGGAAACTCCCCCCGCGCCGTCCGCAGCACCGACTGCGCATGGCACTGCGCACACACCGCCACCGACTCCCGCGCGCTCAGCCGCCGCATCCTCCCCCCCTCCGCATGCGCCCGCCCCGGCCCGTGGCACATCTCGCAGTTCACCCCCGGCTCCATCGACTCCCGCGGGCCCCACTGACTCGTATGGCACGGCGCACAGTTGCTCTGGTACTCCGTCACCGCCCGGAACTGCCCGAACAGCGCCGGATCCCCCCGGTCATAATGCGGCGGATCAATCATCCGCCAGTAATTCACCCACTCTCCCTTCAACTTATTAAACTGCAGCGGCAGCACATGCAGCTTCCCATCCGGCGCCCGCGTCGCGTAAGCCTCCTGCCACTTCGACCCGATCCGCGCGTCCACCGGATACCGCCGCCCCCCAATCTCTACCGTCTCCCGCTTCCCCTCCCCCACCACCGGCCGGAACATCTTCGCCATCCCCGTCTCCCGCCACGCCTCATACTCCGCCCGGTGGCACGCCCGGCAAGCCGCCGTCCCGGCGTACTGCCCCAAACGCTCCCCCTCCGCGCCCGCCGCCGGCCCCAGAATCTTCTCCACCACCGCCTCCATCCCGCCCCGCACCCCCTCCCACTCCTTCGGCCGGAACAGCGTCAAATACCGCCGGCTCAGCAACGCATACTCCCGCGCCCCCGCCCGGTCTCCCCGGTTCTGCAGCACCGCCGCCACGCTGCTCGCAAGCAGCGGATTCTCCGGATAAATCGCCAACGCCTGCCGGGCCATGTACAACCCGGTCGCCGTGTCCCCCAGCTCAAAACACGCCAGCGCCCCGGCCTCGTAAGCGGCCCCCCGAAACTCCGACTCCGGATACTTCAGCAGGAACTCACTCGCCCGGCTCCGCCGCGTCAACGCATCCGGCGCCTGCTCGATCGCCCGCAGCTCCGCCGCCGCATCCGGCCCGAAAAAGGCCAGGAAAAAGGTCAGCCACGCTTCCATCATGGCCCCACCCTCACCATCCCACCCGGAATCGTTACCTCACCTCTCGCTCGGCAGGATGGTCCCATGCCGCCGAGTATACAAAACCCGCCCACCGGCCGGCGCGCCGGATCACCGAAGCACCATTCGCGTCAATCCCCTTGCCGGGGTGTCGCCGTACTCGTCACCAGCCGAGGCCTCGGCCGGGCAGCGCATCAATACCCGCCGCACGCAACCCGGCGCCAGCAGCCTTCCCGGCCACGCCTACAGCAGGAGCTTCTTCATCTGCGCGGCCAGGTCCCTGTAAGCGCCCTCGGTGAACGGACCGGTGTACTTCCACGCCACCTTGCCATGCGGATCGAGCACGAACAGATACGCCGCGGCCTCCGCCTGGTAACCCATGCGCCTCTTCCACTCCCCGGCCCCGCCATAGACCGTGATCACGTGCTCATGGTCCTCCTTCGGCGTCCCCCGCCGCATGCCGCTGTCGATGAACCACTTCCCCATCACCGCCATTCCCCCAATCACCGGCACCTCGAAGAACGTCGCCCGCCGCTCCTTGCCGAAATCGGCGCGGAACCGTTTGGCGAAGTCCTCCACCGCGAAGCGCGATTTGTACGTGAAACCCATCGCCACGAAGGCCACCTTCCCCGCCGCGACCTCCGGCAGTTGCGCGTCGCGCCCGTTCAGAAACTCTCCCTTGAGCGGGGGCAGCTTCTCTCCAATTTCAATCGCGGCGAGGATCATGGGGAATACCAACATGGGGAATACCAAAAGGAGCAGTGGCAGGCGCACCACTCCAGTCTAGCGGTAGCGTACCGGCAGGAGGATTCTCCTGCCGCCCACTTGGCACGCCGCAACGCTTCCCCGCCCCAAACAGCAGGGACAACAAGCCTGGCTATCCCTCACGCCATCCCCGTCAGTCGCCGCCGTTTGCTCGCGCCCCGTCTCCATCCCAGGCGCCTCCACGATATCCGGTGCCAGCAGCATCAGGTTCCTGTTCTTCAGACTCGAAAAGAATCCGCCTCTGTTCCCGTCCAATCCCCCTGACTCACCGCAAAGTCAGGCCTCCGCAATCACCGCGATCGACACCTTCAGTCCCGGAACTTTCACCGGAAGCTTGGCGCCTTGCCGGGCTGGCGGGTTCTCGGGAAACCACCGTAACCACTCTTCGTTCATTCCGGCAAAGTCATCCTCATCGGCCAATACGACCGTCGCACTAACGATCTTGTCCAGGGAACTGCCGGCCTCCTCAAGAATCGCCGCCACGTTCGTCAGAGACTGTCGGGTCTGCTCCTGAATCGTTTCCCCGCGGATGGCGCCAGTGGCGGGATCATGCGGTGCCGTCCCGGAAACGAAGATCAGCCCGGCGGCCTTCACCGCTTGACTATAGGTTGCCGGCGGCTTTGCCGCCCGTGAGGAAAAAACAATCTGACGGCCCATACGATCTCCTTCTGCCTTCCCGGCTTCGGCGAAGCCCACCAACGCATCCACCTCGATGCATCCCCGCGATGTTCTCACCCTATCCGCGCGGAAGCAACCTTCCCGCGAACTTCTCGCCCGCCCGTTGCCGTCCAGGACCCTGGCCCCGCCGCGCGAAGCTTGAGCCCCCGGCAGCGCGCTACCGTCTGAGGTCGAGCGTCGTGGGGAATTCGGGGTTTGGCTCCAGGGGCGGAATCCCCACCTCTCCCGGCGTACCCGAGTAAGCGAAGAAGCGAGCCGCCCGGCGGCCCTGCGCTTCGTTCGCGTTCACCGGAAACGTCTCGTAGTTCCGCCCCCCAGGGTGTGCGACGTGATAAAGACACCCCCCCACCGAAAGCCGCGTCTCCCGGTCCAGCAGGTCAAACCGGAGCGGCGTATGCGCCCCGATTGTCGGATGCAGGCACCGGGGCGGCTGCCAGGCGCGGTAGCGCACGCCCGCCACAAACTCGCCGTGCGTGCCGGTAGACCGCAGCGGCACGGCCCGGCCATTGCACGTCAGCAGATGGCGTTCGCCAACCATCTGGCGGACCCGCACCTGCAGGCGCTCAACCGACGAATCCACATAGCGCGTCGTCCCGCCCGCCCCGGGCTCCTCCCCCAGCACGTACCACGGTTCAATCGCCTGGCGAAGCTCCAGTTCCATGCCGTGGTAATTCACCACGCCGTAAACCGGGAAGCGGAACTCAAAATGGGGCGCAAACCACGCCCCCTCGAAGGGGTAGCCGGACTTGCGCAGAAAACCCAGGACTTCGGCAAAGTCCTGTTCGACAAAGGCGGGCAGCAGAAACTGATCGTGCAAACGGGAGCCCCAGCGGATGGGCTTCTCGCGGTACGGCGTCCGCCAGAAGGCGGCGACCAGCGCGCGGAGCAGCAACTGCTGCGTCAGGCTCATGCGCGCGTGGGGCGGCATCTCAAACGCGCGCATCTCAAGCAGACCCAGCCGCCCCGTCGCCGAGTCCGGCGAGTACAGCTTATCGATGCAGAATTCGGCGCGATGTGTGTTCCCGGTCACATCCACGAACAGATTGCGGAACACGCGATCCACCAGCCACGGCAACTGGTCGGCCGGGAACCGCTGCTGGTCAATCACGCCGCAGGCGATTTCGAACTCATAAACCGAGTCAAAGCGGGTTTCGTCGAGCCGGGGCGCCTGCGAGGTGGGCCCAATAAACGTGCCGGAGAATAGGTACGACAGCGACGGATGGTTGAGCCAGAACGTGGCCAGCGAGCGCAGCAGGTCCGGGCGGCGGAGGAAGGGGCTATCGGCCGGGTTGGCGGCGCCCATCACAATGTGGTTGCCGCCGCCGGTACCGGTGTGACGGCCATCGAGCATAAACTTCTCCGTGCCCAGGCGGCACAGGCGGGCGGTCGCATAAAGTCGCGTCGTGTCTTCGACGAGCGTCTTCCAGTCCGCCGCGGGGTTGGTATTCACCTCAAGCACGCCCGGGTCCGGCGTGACTTTAATCTGGCGGAGACGGTGGTCAAAGGGAGGCGTGTAGCCTTCTATCAGGACGGGGGTGCCGAGGCGGGCGGCCGTGTCCTCGACGGCAAAGAGCAGTTCAACGTATTCGGCGGCCGATGCAACCGGCGGCAGGAAGATATGGAGCCGGCCCTGGCGCGGTTCAACGGCAAGAGCCGTGCGAACCGTGGCGCCCGGTGCGACGACGCGGTCCTGTTCCTGCACCTGCTGGCGGGCGCGTGTCTCCTCCCCGCTAACGGGCAGAGTCCGCTGCGTGATGGCCAGCGGAAGCGGCCCGCGCGGAGCGAACGGATCGATGGCATACACCCGCCGGATACTGGCGTTCGACTCCCAGGGCAGGCTCTGCAGCGGCAGACGGAAGCCGACCGGCGAGTCGCCCGGAACCAGAAACAGATGACGCGCGCGCAGCATCCACAGGCCGGACTGCCACTCCGGGCCGTCCTTCCCGTAGCCGCGCTGCAGCGGCAGCACGTAGCCCGAGGGCGTGTTCAGGCCGCGCTCGAAAACCCGGCGCAGACGGTCGCGCTCCTCCGGGTCGTCCAGGCGATTCTCCTGGGGTTCCACGTTGATCGGGAGCTGCCGCTCCTTTTGGATGTACTCAATAGGGTCCTCGTAGGCGGCCACGACGAACTCCGGCGAAACGCGCAGGCGGTCAGCGAGGGCTTCGGCAAAGCGGCGGGCCTCTTCATCGCCGTAGCCGTAGTCCTGCTCGGGGTTGGCGATCCAGCGGTCGTCGCGCCAGAGCGCTTCCCCATCGGTGCGCCAGTAGCAGGTGAAGGCCCAGCGCGGGAGCGACTCGCCCGGGTACCACTTGCCCTGCCCAAAGTGAAGCAGACCCTTCGGGGCGATCTGGTCGCGGAGCCGGCGGATCAGCTGGCCGGCCCGGCGCTCCTTCTCCGGCCCCAGCGCGGCCGTGTTCCACTCCGCCCCGTCCATGTCGTCGATCGAGACAAACGTGGGTTCGCCGCCCATCGTCAGGCGAACATCCCCAGCCCGCAGGTCGGCATCCACCGCGTTGCCGAGCCGGTCGATGGCCGCCCACTGCTCATCCGTGTAGGGCTTGGTCACGCGCGGATCCTCGTGGATGCGCGTGACCGACATGTGGTGTTCAAATTCCACCTGGCAGGGGCTGACCAGACCCGTCACCGGGGCCGCCGACGTGGGGTCCGGCGTCGCGGCCAGCGGAATGTGGCCCTCGCCGGCAAACAAACCCGACGTCGGATCGAGGCCCACCCAGCCCGCGCCCGGAAGAAAAACCTCCGTCCACGCGTGCAGATCGGTGAAGTCAGCCTCCGGGCCCGAAGGGCCGTCCAGCGATCTCTCGTCCGCCTTCAGCTGGATGAGATAGCCGGAAACGAAGCGGGCCGCCAGGCCAAGATGCCGGAGCGCTTCAACCAGCAGCCAGGCCGAGTCGCGGCAGGAGCCGGAGGCTTTGGCCAGCGTCTCTTCCGGCGTTTGGACGCCAGGCTCCATGCGGATGCAGTAGCGGACCAGATGCTGGAGCTGGGCGTTCAAATCAAACAGAAAAGAGGTGGTTTGTTTGGCCGTCCGCGGAATGCCGGCGAGGAAGTTTTCAAGCCGCGGGGTCAGCGGTTGCGTTTCAAGGAACGGGCGCAGCTCCCGGCCGAGTGTGGCGTCGTAGGAGAAGGGGAAGTGTTCGGCCTCCGGTTCCAGGAAGAAGTCGAACGGATTGAGCACGCTCATATCGGCGGTGAGCGCGACATCGACGGAGAAATGGTCGGTCGGATCAGGGAAGACGAGGCGGGCCAGCCAATTGCCCTGCGGGTCCTGTTGCCAGTTCAGGAAATGCTTGCCGGGCGAGACGCTGAGGGCGTAGGAGTGGATGGGGGTGCGGGAATGGGGAGCGGGGCGAAGACGGACCACCTGCGGCGAAAGCGTCACGAGCCGGTCGTAATGATAGGTGGTTTTGTGGTGGAGCGAAACGCGGATGGCCATGGCGTGGGAAGCCTTGAGCGTAGCAAAGCGATGCCCGCCGCCGTGCGCCCCCGTGGCTACGGCAGCAGCTTCTTCATCTGCGCGGACAGGTCGCGGTAGGCGGCCTCGCTGAACAGACCGGCGTACTTCCACACCACCTTCCCCTGCGGATCGAGCACGAGCAGATAGGCGGCGCCCTCCGCCCGGTAACCCATCCGTTTCTTCTATTCCCCGGCGCCGCCGTACACCGCGATTACATGCTCATGGTCCTCCTTCGGCGTGCCGCGGCGCATGCCGCTGTCGATGAACCACTTCCCCATCACGGCCATGCCGCCGATCACCGGCACCTCGAAGGAGGTCGCGCGGGGCTCCTTGCCGAAATCGGCCCGGAAGCGCTTGGCGAACTCTTCGACGGGAAAACGCGATTTGTAAGTGAATCCCATGGCCACAAAGGCCACCTCTCCCGCCGCGGCCTCCGGCAGTTGCGCCCGGCGCCAACGGGCGAGGAACTCGCACCTCCTGCCGGGCCGAAGCGAGTCCGTTGTGCGCGATTCCTCAAAAGTTGAGAAACTCCCCCTGCAACGGCGGCAGCGTCTCTCCGATTTCGATGGCGGCAAGGGTCATGGAGAAAAGGGCGAGCCGCAGGCACAGGCGCACCTCTCCAGTCTAACGACACCATCGCCGAAGCCCAAACGACAGCGAGCCACCCCTCCAGTCGCTCTTCACCGGGAAAACGCGGCGGATCTCTCCCTCTGTCGCGCTTACTCCCCGTGAAAAAGGAACTTACTCCCGTACCCGCGTCCCGCCGCAAAATAGCCCTTTTGTTCTCTTCCCGCCACACCGTTCTAACGCCAAAATTAAAGCAACGGTACTGGGCCTCCTCTCAACCGCAGAAACCGGTTCGCGCACTTACCCAAGAGTAAAAGACATGAAACTCAACTCCTTACTTACCGCCAACCTTCTGCTCGCCGCCTCCCTAAGCGCGCAATTGAACAAACTCGCCCCGGACCTCGCCGGCCTCGATCCCAACGACAACATCGACGTCATCATCCAACTGGAAGATACCCCTGCCCCCCGCCCCGGCGCACCCCGCCCCGCCCGTCCCGCGGCCCTCGGCGGCGTCAACCTCGCCTCCCAGCGCCCCGTCCGCGAACTCGGCCTCATCAACGGACTCGCCGCCCGGCTCCCCGCCGCCGCCCTCGCCTCCCTCTCCGCCGACCCCCGCGTCAAATATATCTCCCCCGACCGCGAACTCACCCCCA